>NZ_JBEYYF010000017.1:0-132001 GCF_040645415.1 Pseudonocardia sp. NPDC046786
ACGGCGACCAGCGCGATCATCCGATCCACCAGCACCGGCGACGGCGACACCTCGTCGACCACCGCCGCCAGCTGCTCGAACCGAGCCCGCACGGCGTACAGGTCCGGCACCGCCGACAGATCCGCGGCAGCCGGCGGATCAGAACCGGCAGACGGATCAGAACCGGCAGGCCGAACGGGGCCGGCAGGCGGGTCGGGTGAGGCGGGGGCGTCGATGACCGCGGTCATGCGTCCATCATAGACGAACATATGTTCGAACACCAGGGTCCGGAACGGACGCACCCACCGGCGGTTCCGGTGGGACCGACGGCCACTACCCTCGCGCTCATGGCAGAGGCACCGGCGGGCGAGGTCGTGATCAGGGTGCGCGGCGAGTTCGAGCGGGAGGTCCCCGCCGAGCGGGGCACCGCGAACCTGCTGGTCCTCGCCCAGGGCGCCGAGCCGGGACCGGTGCGCGCCCGGGTCGAGGCGGACGCCGCCGCCGCGCTGGCCGACGTGCGCGGCCGGCACGACCCGGAGTCCGGCCCGGTCCGCCGCTACGTGGTCGGCCAGGTCCGCACCTCGGTCCAGCAGCCCTCGCACAAGGGCAGGCCCCGCCCGGCGGTGTACCACGCCTCGGTGTCGATCTCGGTGGAGTTCGACGACGTCGCCCGGCTCGGCGACTGGCTGTCCTCGCTCGGCGCGATCGAGGGCGTCACGGTGCAGGGGATCGGCTGGGACCTGGCCACCGAGCACCGGCGCGAGCTGGAGCGGGCGGTCCGCCAGGAGGCGCTGCGGCAGGCCCGCGAGCGCGCCCAGGACTACGCCGACGCGCTCGATCTCGGCCCGGTGCGCCCCCGGCTGGTCGCCGACGTCGGGCTGCTCGGCACGCATCCCGGGCCGTCGGCCCGGGCCGTCGGCCTCTCGTTCGCTGCTGCCCCGGAGAGCTCCGGGGACGGCCTGGGCGAGCTGCTGCGGCCCGACGACGTGACGGTGCAGGCGACCGTCGAGGCCGAGTTCACCGTCTGAGAAGGCGCCCGCCTCAGCCCCGCTCGGCCGCGATGTCGGCGTGCGCGGCGCGCAGCGACCGCTTGAGGATCTTGCCGCTCGGGTTCTTCGGGAGCGCGTCGGCGAACACCACGTACTTGGGCCGCTTGTACCCGGCGAGCCGCTCGCGGGCGTGCGCGTGCACCTGCTCCTCGGTGAGCGTCACCCCCTGGCGCGGGACGACGACCGCGGTGACCGCCTCGATCCAGTGCGGGTGGCTGACGCCGAACACCGCGACCTCGGCGACGCCGTCGAGCAGGTAGAGGGCCTCCTCCACCTCGCGCGACGCCACGTTCTCGCCGCCGGTCTTGATCATGTCCTTCTTCCGGTCGACCACCGACAGGTAGCCGTCCGGCGTCATCACGCCCAGGTCCCCGGAGTGGAACCAGCCGCCGGCGAACGCGGCGGCGGTCTTCTCCTCGTCGTTGTAGTAGCCCAGCGCGGCGTGCGGGGAGCGGTGCACGATCTCGCCGACCTCACCGGGCGGCAGCGGCTCCCCGGCGTCGTCGACCACCCGGGTCTCCACGTTCAGCGACGCCCGGCCGGCCGACCCGGCCCGCTCCAGCTGCTCCTCGGGCCGCAGGATGGTGGCCAGCGGGGACATCTCGGTCTGCCCGTAGAAGTTCCAGAGCCGCACGTCCGGCAGCCGCCGGGACAGCTCGTGCAGCACCTCGACCGGCATCGCGGCCGCGCCGTAGTAGCCCTTGCGCAGGCTGGACAGGTCGGTCGAGTCGAAGTCCGGGTGGCGCAGCAGCGAGATCCACACCGTCGGCGGGCAGAACAGCTTGGTGACCTTCTCCCGGGCGATCGTGGCGAGCAGCGTCGCCGGGTCCGGCCCGGGCACGATGATGCTGGTCGCGCCGAGGTAGACGTCGACCGAGAAGAAGCAGTCCAGCTGCGCGCAGTGGTACATCGGCAGCGAGTGCAGCTCGACGTCGTCGGCGGTCATCCCGCCGTCGACGATGCAGGACAGGTACTGGGTGACCAGCGAGCGCGACGACAGCACGACGCCCTTGGGCCGGGACTCGGTGCCGGAGGTGTACATGAGCCGCAGCGGGTCGTCGTCGCCGACGTGCACGTCCGGCTCGCCCGGATCCCCGGCACCGTCGATCCACTCCGCGACGTCGGTCCAGTCGCCGGTGGCGGGCGCGCCGGAGAGCCCGATCCGGCCGCGCACCCGGACCGGGGCGGACGAGTGCGCGAGCGCCTTCTCGGCGGTCTCGGCGAGTGCGTCCTCGGCGACGAACGCGACCGCCCCCGAGTGGTCGAGGATGTAGGCGATCTCCTCGGGGCCGAGCATGAAGTTCACCGGCACCAGGACGACGCCGAGCCGGGCGGTCGCGAAGGCGAGCACGCCGAACTGGCGGCAGTTGTGCGAGAGCAGCGCGAGCCGGTCGCCCTTGACCAGACCGCTCGCGGTGAGCGCCGCGGCGCAGCGGTTCACCGCCGCGTCGAACTCGGCGAAGCTCCAGCGGACGTCGCCGTCGACCACGGCGAGCCGGTCCGGGTAGCGCGCGGCGGTGCGGTGCAGGAGATCCCCGACCGAGTGCCGGCGGGCCCGCGTGACCGCGGCGGTGGTCTGCTCGCTGAATTCTCCGGCAACGCTGCTCATGCGCTGATCCTGCACCAGCCGGTGGCACACCGTCACGTGGTGCGAGCCCACATCGGGGGAGCGCCTCGGTGGGGTCACGCACCGTGGCGATCACGCCGTTCGCCCCGTATGTTCCGTTAGTCAAGTTCGTTGATCCACACAGGAGTGGTGCACGGTATGGCCCGATCCGACACGCGCGCACCGACCGGTACCCCGCTCTCCCGCGCGATGCGCCCGGTGAACGCCGTCGTCGAGCGGTACATCCCGTCGGCGCTGGTCTTCGCGATCGTCCTGACGTTCGTGGTCGGCCTGATGGCGGTGGCGCTGACCGACTCCGGGCCGGTGGACGTCGTCGCCAGCTGGGGCGAGGGACTCTCCGGGCTGCTCGACTTCATCACCCAGATGGCCCTGATCCTGCTGCTCGGCCACATGCTGGCGCACACCCGTCCGGTGCAGCGGCTGCTGAAGGCGCTCGGCTCGCTGCCCCGGACCACGATGCAGGCCTACCTGTTCGTGTTCCTGGTCGCCGCGATCGCCTCGCTGATCACCTGGGGCCTCGGCCTCGTGGTCGCCGCGCTGATCGCCCGCGAGGTCGCCGCGCAGGGCCGGGAACGCGGGCTGCAGCTGCACTTCCCGATGCTGGTGGCGGCCGGGTTCTCCGGCTTCGTCGTCTGGCACATGGGCTACTCCGGATCGGGACCGCTGCTCGCCGCCACCGAGGGCTCCTTCATCGCCGACCAGCTCGGGGCGCCGATCCCGGTCAGCGAGACGACCTACTCGGCCTGGAACCTGATCGCGATCGTGGTGACCCTGATCGCCGTCGCCGGCGCGCTCTACCTGGTCGCGCCCCGGCCCGGCGAGAAGGTCCGGGAGTTCGTCACCGACGAGCCGGTCACCGCCCCGGCCCGGACCGACGAGGAGCGCACCCCGGCCGACCGGGTGGACGGCAGCCGGGTGCTCACCACGCTGCTCGGCCTGCTGCTCGCCGGCTACCTCGTGCACCACTACGCGACCGGCGGCAGCCTGACCCTGGACATCGTCAACTGGACGTTCCTCTGCCTGATCCTGCTGCTGGTGGCGAACCCGTTCGAGATGATCGCGCTGACCCGCAACGCCGCGTCGAACGTCGGCGAGATCCTGCTCCAGTTCCCGCTCTACGCCGGCATCCTCGGGATCATGACGGCCAGCGGCCTGGTCGAGATCATCTCGGCCTGGTTCGTCAACATCTCGACGCCGGTCACCTTCGGCCTGCTCACGTTCCTCTCGGCCGGGCTGGTGAACCTGGCCATCCCGTCCGGCGGCGGGCAGATCGCCGTCCAGGGCCCGGTGATGATCGACGCGGCGAACCAGATCGGCGTCGACCCGGCCATCGCGCTGATGGCGATCGCCTACGGCGACCAGTGGACGAACATGATCCAGCCGTTCTTCGCGCTGCCGCTGCTGGCCATCGCCGGGCTCAAGATCCGGGACATCCTCGGCTACACGACGGTCACCCTGGTCGCGTCCGGCATCGTGTTCGGCGGGACGATGCTGCTCATCTCGCTCTGACTCACCGGGCCGCGGCCGCGGGCTCCCCGATCGGCGTGTGGACCGGCGTCGGGGTGTCCCGGCCGCGGAGCACGACCTCCCGGCCGGCCCGCCAGTGCCGGGCCTCGCGGCCGGCCGCGTCGACGGCGCGGGCGGCCGCGACGACCCCGCCGGGAACCGACTTGGCGAGCTCGGTGAGCCGGGCCGCCTCGTTCACCGGGTCGCCGATCACGGTGTACTCGTAGCGACGCGGATCGCCGATGTTGCCCGCGACGGCGTCGCCGGCGGACACCCCGATCCCGGCCTCGATCTCCGGCATCTCGGCGGCCAGCCGCCTGCCCAGGCAGCGCGCCGCGGACAGTGCCGCACCGGGGGCGTCGTCCAGGTCCATCGGGGCGCCGAAGACGGCCAGCGCCGCGTCGCCCTCGAACTTGTTGATCCAGCCGCCGGCCTGCTCCACACACTCGACGACGACGCCGAAGAACCGGTTGAGCAGCGCCACGACCTCCTCCGGGGGCCGCCGGGCCGCCATCGTCGTCGATCCGACGAGATCGACGAACAGCACCGCAACCGGCCGCAGCTCGCCGCCCAGCCGGATCCCGTCGCCGCGCGCCGCGGCGGCCTCCGCCACGTCCCGGCCGACGTGTCTGCCGAACAGGTCCCGGATCCGCTCCCGCTCGCGCAGCCCCTCGACCATCCCGTTCGTCCCGGCCTGCAGCTGGCCGAGCTCGGTGTTGTCGTAGACCGGGACGCGGACGTCGAGATCGCCGTCCTGCACCCGGGCCAGCGCCCGCCGCACGGTCAGCACCGGATCGGCGATCGCCCGGGCCGCACCGACCGCGGTGAGCAGGCCGGTGCCGATCGCGGTACCGCCGAGCACCAGCATGGTCACCGCCAGCTGGGTCGGCGACGAGTCGCCGTAGACCAGCGCGAGCAGCCCGGCCAGCATCACCCCGCACAGCGGGACGGCGGTGCCCAGCGCCCAGAAGCCGACCGAGCGCAGCATCACCCCGGTCACCAGGCGCCGGCGCTCCGGCGGGCGCCCGGACAGCACCCGGGCGGCGGCCCGGCGCAGCATCCGCTCGACCAGCAGGTAGCACAGCGCACAGGTGGTGATCCCGCCGATCGCGACGGTCGCCGTCACCGAGAACGCCAGCCGCCCCGAGTAGCGCAGGTTCACCAGGCAGAACAGCACCGCGGCGAGCAGCCACAGGAAGGCGATCATCCAGGTGATCCGGGCCGGCCCGCGCAGCACCAGCCTGCGCTCGGCCCGGGCGAGGTCCGTGGTGCGCCGGGGCAGGGTCAGCTTGCGGCGGCCGAACCAGATCCCGATCGGGACCGTGAGGAGCAGGTACGCCCCCAGCACGACCAGGTTCACCAGCCGGATCCCGGCCGCGTCCAGCAGCTCCTCGCGGGGCAGCACGAACGCCGAGATCACCAGCACCACGGCCGCGCCGCCGACGTTCGCCGCGACCACCACGAACGCCAGCAGCGCCCGCACCGGGAGCCCGACGACCGGGCGTCCCGGCTGCGCAGGCCGCTGATCGGTCATGGCCGGAGTCTAGGCCGAAAGGGTGGTCCGATCAGGTGCGCAGGGCGGCGAGCCGTTCGGCGGCCTCGACGAGCACCGCGTCGCGCTTGCAGAAGGCGAACCGGACCAGCGGCCGGGTCGCCGCGACACCGGCCTCGGACGCGCAGAACACCGACACCGGCACCGCCGCGACCCCACACAGCTCGGGCAGCTTCCAGGCCAGCTCGACGCCGTCGTCGTGGCCGAGCGGGCGCGGATCGGCGACCACGAAGTAGGTGCCGCGCGGGGTGAGCACGTCGAACCCGGCGGCGCGCAGACCGGCCGAGAGCAGGTCCCGCTTGCGGGTCAGGTCGGCGGTGATCCCGGCGTAGAAGTCGTCGCCGAGGGCGAGCGCCTCGGCGACCGCGGGCTGCAACGGGGCGCCGCCGTGGAAGGTGAGGAACTGCTTCACCGCCCGGGCCGCGCCGACCAGCTCCGGCGGGCCGTGCACCCAGCCGACCTTCCAGCCGGTCACCGAGAACGTCTTGCCCGCCGAGGAGATGGTCAGCGTCCGGTCGGCGAGCCCGGGCAGGGTCGCCATCGGGACGTGCCGGGCGTCGTCGAAGGTCATGTGCTCGTAGACCTCGTCGGTCACGATCACCGCGTCGTGCGCGCGGGCGAGCTCGCCGATCCGGATCAGCCGGTCGCGGGTGAACACCGCGCCGGTCGGGTTGTGCGGGGTGTTCACCAGCACCACCCGGGTGCGCTCGGAGAAGGCGGCGACGAGCTCGTCGTCGTCGACGTCGAAGCCGGGGGCGCGCAGCGGGACCGGGCGCAGGGTCGCGCCGGACAGCGCGACGGTGGCCGCGTAGGAGTCGTAGTTCGGCTCGAACGCGATCACCTCGTCGCCCGGGCCGCAGAGCCCGAGCAGGGTCGCCGCGATCGCCTCGGTCGCGCCGGTGGTGACCAGCACGTCGTCCGGGTCGACGTCGAGGCCGTAGAAGCGCCGCTGGTGTGCGGCGACGGCCTCGCGCAGCGCGGGCACGCCCGGCCCCGGCGGGTACTGGTTGAGGCCGTGCTCGGTGATGTTCGCGGCGGCGCCGGCCAGCAGCGACGCCGGACCGTCGGTGTCCGGGAACCCCTGGCCGAGATTGATCGCCCCGGTCCGCGCGGCCAGCCGGGAGATCTCGGTGAAGATCGTGGAGGTGAACGGGCGCATGCGCTCGACCAGCATGGTTCCCACAGTAGAGCCGGGGCGGCCCGGGCCCGGCCGCGCGGGTCAGTCCAGGCCGCGGACGATGTTCCCCTCGTCCTCGTGCTCCTCGACGTCGGCCCGCGTGGCGGTGCTGTCGGCGGTGTTCATCATGGCCTCCTGCTGAGTGTCCGGTGACGAATGGTGGACACAGGGATGGACGTACGTCACCGGGTTCCGGTTGCTGTACCGGCTCATGGACCGATCCAGATGCACCCGGCCGGGTGAGTGCGACCTGTCCACCCGGCCGGGCGGTACCTGCCTAGCGGCCGATCCGGCCCACCAGATGGATCACTTCCGGTTTCTTGACGCCGCGGACCGCGAACCGCCACGCGTCGCCGTCGCGGGCGGTCACCAGCTCCGCGGTCGACGGGAGCAGCAGCGGCCTGCGGAAGGTGACGTCGAAGCCGACCGCGTCCGGGAGCCTGCCCTCCAGTGCCGCGGCCACCCGGGCCGCCGTCCACATGCCGTGCGCGATCGCCCGCGGGAAGCCCATCGCCTTCGCGGTGAGCGGGTACAGGTGGATCGGGTTCACGTCACCGGAGACCGCCGCGTAGCGACGCCCGGTGTCCCCCGGTACCCGCCACAGCGCGGCGGCCGGGCCGGTCGGCACCGCCGGCTCAGGCGGCGCCGGGGCCGGCTCACCGGAGGGTGCGCGCGCGCCGCGGGACAGGTAGGTCGAGCGGCCCTCCCAGACCGTCGCCCCGCCCGCCGAGACCGTCCCCACCAGGTCGACCTGCGCGCCCTTCGGGTGCGCGGTGAACCGCTCGGCGCGCACCCGCACGTCGACGGTCTCGGACACCGCGACCGGCCGCTGCACGGTGATCCGGTTCGCCAGGTGCACCAGGCCGGGCAACGGCAGCGGGAACGACCGGCCGGCCATCAGCGCGACCTGCAGCGGGAAGGTCAGCAGGTGCGGATAGGTGACCGGCAGCGCGTCGCCGATCCGGAAGCCGCAGACCCGGGCGTAGTCGGCCAGGTGCGCCGGGTCGACCACGATCCCGCTGCGTGCCAGCTCCCGGTCCGGCAGGCTGCCGGCCCGGCCGGGCAGCACGGTCCGGACCGCCGCGGCGGCGTAGAGCGGGCCCAGCGCGGGCGCCCCGGACAGCTCGGTCACCGCGGTGGCGCCGGCGTTCCCGGCGTTCCCGGTCATCTCAGGCCCCCAGCATGGACTGGCCGCAGACCCGCACGACCTGCCCGTTCAGCCCGCCGGACTCGGCACGGCCGAACCAGCCGATCGTCTCGGCGACGTCGACCGGCAGCCCGCCCTGGCGGAGCGAGTTGATCCGGCGGCCGCCCTCGCGGGTGGCCAGCGGCATCGTCGCCGTCATGTCGGTCTCGATGAACCCGGGCGCCACCGCGTTGATCGTCGCGCCGCGCTCGGCGAACCGCGGTGCCAGCGCGCGCACCATCCCGATCACGCCCGCCTTGGAGGCGGCGTAGTTGGTCTGCCCGCGGTTGCCCGCGATCCCGGACTGCGACGACACGCAGACCACCCGGCCCGCCTCGCGCAGCGGCGACCCGTCGGCCAGCAGCGCGTCGTTGATCGCCAGCTGGGCGCCCAGGTTCACCGCCAGCACCGCGTCCCACCGGTCGGCGGTCATGTTCGCCAGCAGCTTGTCCCGGGTGATCCCGGCGTTGTGCACCACCAGGTCGACGCCGTCGTGCCGCTCGGCGAGGTGCCCGAGCAGCCGGTCGGCGGCGTCCGCGGCGGTGATGTCGAGCTGCAGCGCGGTGCCGCCGGTCCGGTTCGCCGTCTCCGCGAGCAGCTGCCCGGCGGCCGGCACGTCGACCGCGACGATCGTCGCGCCGTCCCGGGCCAGGGTGTCGGCGATGGCCGCACCGATCCCGCGGGCCGCCCCGGTGACGACGGCGACCCGGCCGGCGAGCGGCCGCTCCTCGCCACGCGGGTCGTCCACCTCGGCCGGCTCGGGCAGCACGCCGATCGGCGCGGCGACGTGCACGACCTGGCCGTCGACGTAGGCCGAGCGCGCGGACAGGAAGAACCGCACCGACGAGTCGATCGCCACCGGCGCCGCATCCTCCGCGACGACCAGCAGGTTCGCCGTCGCCCCGGCGCGCAGCTCCTTGGCGACCGAGCGGACCAGCCCGTCCAGCGCCTGGGCCACCGCGGCCGCCTCGGCACCCCCGGTCGCGAACGCGTCGGCCGGCTCGGCACCGATCAGCAGCAGCCGGCCGGACGGGCGCAGCCTGCGCACCGCCGGGGTGAGAAGCTGCTGGGCCGCGGCGAGATCGGCCAGCGTCCGCGCCCCGGACAGGTCGACGACGATGCCGTGCAGCTTCTCCTCGCCCGCCTCGGCGAGCGCCGGCTGCCCGTTCTCCTCGACGAGCGCCGCGACCGCCTTCGCGAACCGCCCGTCGGCCGCGCCCGGGGACGCCACCAGGACCGGACCGGCCAGCAGCGGATCGCCCGGCCGGTGCCGGCGCAGCACCGGCACCGTCGGGAGCCCCAGCTGCTTGGCTATGCCGGTGTGCGACAGGGTCGCCAGGAAGTCGCTCACGCGGTGGCCTCCAGGATCGCGACGACGCCCTGGCCGCCGGCGGCGCAGATGGAGATCAGGCCGCGCTGGTCGCGGCCCTCGGCGTCGGCCCGCTCGCGCAGCAGCTTCGCCAGGGTGGCCACGATCCGTCCGCCGGTCGCGGCGAACGGGTGCCCGGCCGCCAGCGAGGAGCCGGCGACGTTGAGCCGGTCGTCGTCGATCGGGCCCAGCGGGGTGTCCCGGCCGAGCCGCTCCTTGCAGAACCGGGCGTCCTCCCAGGCCTTGCGCTGCACCAGCACCACCGAGGCGAACGCCTCGTGGATCTCGTAGCGGTCGAAGTCCTGCAGGGACAGGCCGTTGCGCTCCAGCAGCCGGGGCACCGCGAACACCGGCGCGGTGAGCAGTCCGTCGTTCCCGTGCACGTAGTCGACGCCGGAGGTCTCCGCGTCGACCACGTGCGCGAGCACCGGCAGCCGGTGCTCGGCCGCCCACTCGTCCGAGCCGAGCAGCACCAGCGCGGCGCCGTCGGTCAGCGGGGTCGAGTTGCCGGCCGTCATGGTGGCGTCCGGGCCCTTCCCGAACACCGGCTTGAGCTTCGCGAGCTTCTCCAGCGACGAGTCGGCGCGCAGGTTGTCGTCCCGGGTCAGCTTCAGGTACGGGGTGAGGAGATCGTCGAAGAAGCCGCGCTCGTAGGCGGCCGCCAGGTTGCGGTGGCTGCGCACGGTGAGCTCGTCCTGCTCGGTGCGGCCGATGCCCCACTCCAGCGCGGTGCGGGCGGCGTGCTCACCCATCGACAGGCCGGTCCGCGGCTCGGAGTTCTTCGGGATCTCCGGCACGATCTGGCCCGGCCGCAGCTGCCCGACCAGCTTCAGCCGCTCCAGCGGCGTGCGCGCCGCGTTCAGCTTGACCAGGACCCGACGCAGGTCGTCGTTCAGCGCGATCGGCGCGTCCGACGCGGTGTCCACGCCGCCGGCGACCCCGGACTCGATCTGCCCGAGGGCGATCTTGTTGGCGACCGCGATGGTCGCCTCCAGGCCGGTGCCGCAGGCCTGCTGCACGTCGTAGGCGGCGGTCGCCGGGCTCAGCCGGGAGCCCAGGACGGCCTCCCGGGTCAGGTTGAAGTCACGCGAATGCTTGAGCACCGCCCCCGCGACGACCTCGCCGAGCCGTTCGCCGGCCAGCCCGAACCGGGCCACCAGGCCGTCCAGGGTGGTGGTGAGCATGTCGAGATTGGACGCGCCGGCGTACGCGCGGTTGGCCCGGGCGAACGGGATCCGGTTGCCGCCGATGACGGCGGCCCGCCGGGTGCTGGCTGGCATGGGGTCGTCCCTCCTGGGGTAGGACCGTGGGCAGGAGCTGGTGGTCGTGATTACCACCGGGTAGCCGATACTCAAGGTACACGGTACTGTCGGTTTCGTGAAGGTGGGACGGGACAGGCGGGACAGCCGGTGGGACGCGCACCGCGAGCAGCGGCGCGTCCAGCTCGTCGCCGCCGCCATCGGCGCCATCCGCCACCAGGGCGCCGGCCTCGGGATGGACGAGATCGCCGCCGCGGCCGGCACCAGCAAGACCGTCATCTACCGGCACTTCGGCGACCGCAGCGGCCTCTACACCGCGATCTGCGAGTCGGTCGCGGACGTGCTGCTCACCGAGGTGCGGCGGGCCACCGCCGACGCGCTGACCGCACCGGCGGGCGGCCCGCGGGCCGCCGTCGCCGCGGGCATCGACGCCTACCTCCGGCTGATCGAGATCGACCCGGAGCTCTACCGCTTCGTGGTGCACCGCCCGCTGCTCTCCCAGGGCCCGGCGACCGGCCGCCGCCCCGCCCGGGAGGACGGCACCACCGACCCGGTCAACGACCTGGTCACCGTGATCGGCGACGAGATCGCCGCCGTGATCGGCGCCCGCGTCACCGGCGGCGACGGGCCGTCCGCCGCCCGGATCTGGGGGCACGCGATCGTCGGCCTGGTCCGCGGGGCCGCCGACGACTGGCTGGCCCGCCCGGACGGCACCACCCGCGACCGGCTCACCGCACACCTCACCGACCTCGCCTGGTCCGGACTCTCCGGCCTGGCACCGCACGTGCAGGAGGTTCAGCCATGACCCCCACAACTCCGGCGACCCCGACCGGCATCCTTCCCGCACCGGACCGGATCCCGGCCGACATACTGCGCGACGTCGTCGACGGCCGGTGGATCGACGTCCGGCGGGAGACCCGCGAGCAGCTGGCCGCCGCCGGCGTGCTGGCCGATCCGGACGCCTCGTCCGAGGAGTACCGCGCCCGGATCACCGAGGCGCTCAAGATCCTGATCTCGTCCGGGCGGCCACACAGCGGGTTCGCCCGGTCGGTCGGCGGGCGCGGCGACGTCGGCGGCGTCGTGACCGCGTTCGCGATGCTCGCCTACGGCGACCTGTCGCTGCTGGTGAAGGCCGGCGTCCAGTGGGGGCTGTTCGGCGGCGCGGTGCAGGTGCTCGGCACCGCCGGGCACCACGAGCGGTACCTGCGCCGGATCATCGACGGCGAGCTGCTCGGCTGCTTCGCGATGACCGAGACCGGGCACGGCTCGGACGTGCAGCACCTGCACACCACCGCGACCTACGACCGGGCGTCCGGCGAGTTCGTGGTGCACACGCCCTACCCGCAGGCACGCAAGGAGTACATCGGCAACGCCGCCCGTGACGGCCGGATGGCCGTGGTCTTCGCCCAGCTCGTCACCGACGCCGGCACGCACGGCGTGCACGCCTTCCTCGTCCCGATCCGGGACTCCGACGGCCATCCCGCGCCCGGCGTCACGATCGGCGACGACGGCCGCAAGGCCGGCCTGAACGGCGTCGACAACGGGCGGCTGAGCTTCGACCGGGTCCGCATCCCGCGGGAGAACCTGCTCAACCGGTTCGCCGACGTCGCCGAGGACGGCAGCTACTCCTCGCCGATCGAGAACGAGACGGCCCGGTTCTTCACCATGCTCGGCACCCTGGTCCGCGGCCGGATCTCGGTGGCCGGCGGCGCGGGCGGGGCCACCCAGAAGGCGCTCGCGCTCGCCGTCCGGTTCGGCGAGCGCCGCCGCCAGTTCTCGTACCCGTCGACCGGCGAGGAGATCGCCGTCCTCGACTACCTGGCCCACCAGCGCAAGCTGCTGCCCGCGCTGGCGACCACCTTCGCGCTGCACTTCACCCAGGAGGACCTGGTGGCCCGGATGCACGACATCCAGGCGCCCGGATCCGGCCCGGTCGGCGCCCGTGAGCAGCGCACCCTGGAGCAGTCCGCGGCCGGGATCAAGGCAATCGCGACCTGGCACGCCACGCAGACCATCCAGACCTGCCGGGAGGCCTGCGGCGGCGCCGGCTACCTGGAGGAGAACCTGCTGCCCGCGCTGAAGGCGGACACCGACGTGTTCACCACCTTCGAGGGCGACAACACGGTACTGCTGCAGCTGCTCGCCAAGGAGCTGCTGTCGGACTACGGCAGGACGATCCGCAAGGGCGATCCGCTGCAGATCGCCCCGCTGCTCGGGCGCCAGCTCGCCGGGGTGCTCGCCGAGCGGACCGGCCTGGCCTCGGCGGCCCGGCGGCTGCCGCTGCGCGGCCTGGACCTGACCGACCGGGAGCGCCGCCGCACGCTGCTGCGGGTGCGCCGGGACGACACGCTGGCCGCCGCGATCCGGAACCTGGCACCGGCGGTACGCCGCGGGAACGACGGGTTCACCGTCTTCAACGCCAACCAGGACCTGCTGCTGACCGCGGCCCGCGCGCACGTCGACACGCTCGTCGAGGGATCGTTCGCCGCGGCGCTGGACCGGATCGACGACGCCGGGGTGCGGGCACTGCTGGAGCGCGTCTACGACCTGCACGTGCTCGGCGTGATCGACCGCGAGCGGGCCTGGTACCTGGAGACCGGCCGGCTGACCGCGGCCGAGTCCCGCTCGCTCCGCCCGCTGGTCAACGACCTGTGCCGGGAGCTGCGGCCCTACGCCCGCACACTGGTCGACGCGTTCGGCATCCCGGAGAACCTGCTGGCCTGCCCGATGCTCGACGACGAGGCGTGGGCCCCGGCGCCGGGCGCCCCGGCCGAGCCGGTCACCGGTTCGGTCGAGACCGGCTGATCCGTGCGGACACGCGAACGGCCGGCCCCCTGGACCCGGGGGCCGGCCGTTCGCGTGTGGCGGGGCCGGATCAGGCGGCGAGGCCCAGCGCGTCGAGCACGCCACCGACGGTGGAGAGCAGGTCGGCGACGGTGGCGTCGACGTACTCGGCGACCGGGGTGATCTCGGCGGCGCTGGCCGAGCCGGCGAGGCCCAGCATCAGCAGCGGGGCGGCCAGGCCGGCGACGGTGATTCCGGCGATGCGGCGCTTGCTCATGGGGATCGGTTCCTTTCGGGGAGCGGACTGACCCGGTCATCGTGTGGCGCCCGAAGCGGATCTTCCAGACATCCGGCGGAGATGTAACCGTGCGCTTACACCCATTCGGTCGCGGCAACCTGCCTGACATACGGACCCCGTCTCAGCGCCGTACGGCGCATCCGGGGCTAATTCTAGACTTTATTTATCCAGGACATGTACTGTCCAGGACATGCGGATGGGACGGGGCGTCGAGTGGGCGCTGCACTGCTGCGTCAACCTCGCCTGGGCCGGTGCGCCGGTGTCCACCGCGCGGCTCGCCGGGCTCTACGACCTGCCGCCCGCGTACCTGAACAAGCAGCTCCAGGCGCTCGTCCGGGCCGGAGTACTGGCCTCGGTGCCCGGGCCGCGCGGCGGTTTCGCGCTCGACCGGGACCCGGCGCGGGTGTCCCTGCTCGACGTCGTCGTCGCCCTGGAGGGCCCGGAGGACGCGTTCCGCTGCACCTCGATCCTGGCCGCCGGACCGGGGGGTGATCCCGGCACCGACTACGCCGACACCTGCGCGATCTCGATGAGCATGCGCCGGGCCGAGCTGGCCTGGCGCCGCGAGCTGGCGAGCCGCTCGCTCGCCGACGTCGCCGCCGACGTCCTGCGGCACACACCCGGCGCGGCCGACCGCGTCCGGACCGCACTCACCACCTGAGGAGACACCATGGAACCGCGGATGACGAAGCCGTACTCGCACGTCCCGGCCGGCTACCGCGCGCTGTCCGAGCTGGAGCGGTCCACCCGCGACGACGCCGTGCTCACCCGGGAGATCCAGGAGCTGGTGCGGCTGCGGGCCAGCCAGATCAACGGCTGCGGGTTCTGCGTCGACATGCACTCGCACGACGCGCTCGCCGCCGGCGAGAGCACCGAGCGGCTGCTCGCCGTCGCCGCCTGGCGGGAGGCGCCGTACTTCACCCGCGAGGAGCGGGCCGCGCTCGCCCTCACCGAGTCGGTGACCCGGCTGGCCGACCGCCCGGACCCGGTTCCCGACGAGATCTGGGACGACGCCGCCGCCGTGTTCGACGAGCGCGCACTGGCCCAGCTCGTCACCACCATCGCGACGATCAACGCCTGGAACCGGATCAACGTGGCCACCCGGCAGATCGCGGGCAGCCACCGCCGCGCGGCCCGCGCCGTGTGAGCCGACCCACCCCGCTCCAGCGGGAGCCGGCGGCCGGGCGCGCTTACGCTCGACCGTGAAGGTTGTTGTTGTTCGACGCTGAAGTCTGCGCAGGTGAGGAACCCGTGTCCGTCTCCCCGATCCACCCCCCGGTCGACGCCGAGGAGTCCGAGCTCCGCGTCACCGAGCGGAAGACGAGCGCGGCCGGGGCGAAGGCCGTGGCCGTCTCCATGCAGCGGTCGCTGGCCGAGCAGGGTGTGGTCAAGACGGCGCGCAACCTGCTCACCCTGAACCAGGTCGACGGCTTCGACTGCATGAGCTGCGCCTGGCCGGACCCGGAGCCCGGGGAGCGGCACATCGCCGAGTTCTGCGAGAACGGCGCCAAGGCCGTCGCCTGGGAGGGCGACCGCCGCCAGGTCGGGCCGGAGTTCTTCGCCCGGCACCCGATCGCCGACCTGCGCACCCGCAGCGCGCACTGGCTGGAGAGCCAGGGCCGACTGGTGCACCCGATGGTCCGCCGCGACGGCGGCACACACTACGAGCCGATCAGCTGGGAGAGCGCGTTCGAGCTGATCGGCGAGCACCTGCGGGCGCTCGACTCGCCGGACGAGGCGATCTTCTACACCTCCGGCCGGGCGTCCAACGAGGCCGCGTTCAGCTACCAGCTCTTCGCCCGCGCGTTCGGCACCAACAACCTGCCCGACTGCTCCAACATGTGCCACGAGTCGACCGGCGTCGGGCTGGCCCAGTCGATCGGCATCGGGAAGGGCTCGGTATCGCTGCGCGACCTGCACGAGGCCGAGCTGATCGTCATCTCCGGGCAGAACCCGGGCACCAACCACCCGCGGATGCTGTCCGCGCTGGAGATCGCCAAGAAGAACGGCGCCCGGATCCTGGCGATCAACCCGCTGCCCGAGGCCGGGCTGTTCAAGTTCGACAACCCGCAGCACGTGCGCGGCATGACCGGGATCGGCACCCGGCTGGCCGACGAGTTCCTGCAGATCCGCTCGGGCGGCGATCTCGCGCTCTGGCAGGCGTTCGGGCACCTGCTGCTCGCCGCCGAGGAGCGCGACCCGGGCAGCGTGCTGGACCGCGACTTCGTCGAGCGGCACACCAACGGCTTCGAGGACTACGCGGCGCACGTCAAGGACCTGGACCGGGACGCCGTCGTCGCCGCCACCGGGCTCGACTGGGAGCAGATCGAGACGGCCGCCGCGATGCTGGTCTCCTCGAAGCGCACCGTGAACTGCTGGGCCATGGGCATCACCCAGCACCGCAACGCGGTCGCCACCATCCGCGAGATGGTCAACGTGTCCCTGCTGCAGGGCATGATCGGCAAGCCGGGCGCCGGTCTGTGCCCGGTCCGCGGCCACTCGAACGTGCAGGGCGACCGGACGATGGGCGTCTGGGAGCAGATGCCCGACGCGTTCCTCGACGCCGTCCGCGACGAGTTCGGCTTCGACCCGCCGCGCGAGCACGGCCACGACTCGATCGCCGCCGTGAAGGCGATGGCCGCCGGACACGGCAAGGTCTTCGTCGGCCTCGGCGGCAACTTCTCGCAGGCGATGTCGGACACCGGCGTCACCGAGCCCGCGCTCGAGCAGTGCGCGCTGACCGTGCAGATCTCCACCAAGCTCAACCGGTCGCACGTCGTCGCGGGCACCGACGCGCTGATCCTGCCCGCGCTCGGCCGGACCGAGAAGGACCTCACCGGCGGCCGCGCCCAGCAGGTGACCGTCGAGGACTCGATGTCGGCGGTGCACGCCTCGCACGGCCGCTCGCAGCCGGCCGGGGAGCTGCTGCGCTCCGAGGTCGACATCGTCTGCAGCATCGCCCGCGCCACCCTCGGCGACGACCACGTCGTGCCGTGGGCCGAGTTCACCGCCGACTACGACCGCATCCGGGACCGGATCGGCCGGGTCGTGCCAGGCTGCGAGGCCTACGCCGAGAAGGTGGCCCGCTCCGGCGGCTTCACCCTCCCGCACCCGCCGCGGGACTTCCGGCAGTTCCCGACGGCGTCCGGGAAGGCCGAGTTCGCGGTCAGCCCGCTGAGCGTCACCACCCTGCCCGAGGGCCGGCTGGTGCTGCAGAGCCTGCGCAGCCACGACCAGTTCAACACCACCATCTACGGCCTGGACGACCGCTACCGCGGCATCCACTCCGGCCGCCGGGTGGTCTTCATCTCGCCCGCCGACCTGCGCGAGCTCGGCTTCGCCGACGGCGACCGGGTGAACCTGGTGAGCGAGTGGACC
The DNA here is from genome assembly GCF_040645415.1 of Pseudonocardia sp. NPDC046786. Taxonomy (NCBI): domain Bacteria; kingdom Bacillati; phylum Actinomycetota; class Actinomycetes; order Pseudonocardiales; family Pseudonocardiaceae; genus Pseudonocardia; species Pseudonocardia sp. NPDC046786. Next base: position 17,165 of record NZ_JBEYYF010000017.1, read on the forward strand.
GACGGCACGGTGCGCCGCGCCGACGACTTCCGGCTGGTGTCGTACTCGACGCCGAAGGGATGCATCGCCGCCTACTACCCGGAGACCAACCCGCTGGTCGCGCTGGACTCCTACGCCGACGAGTCGCGCTGCCCGACGTCGAAGTGGATCGAGGTCCGGCTGGAGCCCGCGATCCCGGCCCGCGCCGTGTGAGCGCGGTCACCCGGCCGGGTGGCCGGGACCGGAATCCCGGTCACCGCCGGTGTGGTTGGACGTCGCGGGGAACACACGTCCGTGCCCCCGCTGAGGGGGACCGCGTGACATCCACGACCACCGCGGCGCCGAGCAGGCTGCGGATCGCGCTGATCCTCGGCGCGCTGATCGCGCTCGGGCCGCTCACCATCGACACCTACCTGCCCGCGCTGCCGCAGGTCGGCGCGGACCTGGGCGCGTCCGGCACGACGGTGCAGCTGACCCTGACCGGCACGCTGGCCGGGCTCGCGCTGGGCCAGCTGCTGATCGGCCCGCTGTCCGACGCCTACGGCCGCCGGCTGCCGCTGCTGGCCGGCACCGGGCTGCACGTGCTGGCGTCGGCGCTGGTCGCGGTGGCGCCCTCGATCGAGGTACTCGCCGCGCTCCGCGTGCTGCAGGGGATCGGCGCGGCGGCCGGTGCGGTCGTCGGGCTGGCGGTGGTGCGGGACCTGTTCAGCGGCCGGGCCGCCGCGACCATGCTGTCCCGGCTGATCCTGGTGATGGGCGCCGCGCCGGTGCTCGCGCCGACCCTCGGCGGGCTGCTGCTCAGCTGGACGTCCTGGCGCGGGGTGTTCCTGTTCCTCGCCCTGTACGGCCTGGTGATGCTGACCGTGGTCACCGCCGGGCTGCCCGAGACGCTGCCGCCGGAGCGTCGCCGCTCCGCCCGGTTCGGCCCCACCGTGCGCACCTACGGGATGCTGCTGCGCGATCGCGCCTTCGTCGGTCTGGTGCTGGTCGCCGGGCTCGCGATGGGCGCGTTGTTCAGCTACGTCTCCGGCGCCGCGTACGTCTTCCAGGAGCAGTTCGGGGTGGACCAGCAGACCTTCGGGCTGCTGTTCGGCGCGGGCGCGATCTGGCTGGTCGTCGGCACCCAGCTCAATCCGGTCCTGCTCCGCTACGTCGAGCCGCGCCGGGTGATGACCACCGCGGTCGCCGCGGGCGTGCTGGCCGGGCTGGCGCTGGCGGTGCTCACCACGACCGGCACCGGCGGCCTGCCCGCCGTGCTCGGCGGGGTCTGGGCCCTGCTGCTGACCTGCGGTTTCATCCTGCCGAACGCGCCGGCCCTGGCGCTGGCCCGGCACGGCAGGACGGCGGGCACCGCGGCAGCGCTGCTCGGCTCGCTGCAGTTCGGCATCGGCGCCGCGACCTCGCCGGTGGTCGGCCTGCTCGGCAACGACGCCGCCGCGATGGGCCTGTCGATGTTCGGCGCGATCGCGCTGTCCGGGCTGGCGCTGGTCCTGGTCGTGCGGCCGTGGACGCTGCCCGACCTGGAGGAGGACGCCTGACCTCTTGCCCTGAAGTGAACTTCAGATCATAGCGTCCGGCGGCATGGACGCGAGCATCTACACCGCCATGCGCAACGCGGGCACCGAGCCGGTGCACCGCACCCGGCCGGCCGGCGAGACCGGGCGCCGGATCCTGCGGCTCGCCCGCCCGCACCGCAGGCGGATGGCGTGGTTCCTGGTCACCAGCACCCTCGGCGCGGTCCTCACCGTCGTCACGCCGGTGCTGGCCGGGCGGGCGACCGACGCCATCACCACCGGCGCCCCGCTCGCCGTGCTCGGCGTCGTCGCCGGGCTGATCGCCGCCGCCGCGGTCGCCGAGGCCGCGCTCGGCCTGGTCACCCGGTGGCTCTCGGCGAACCTCGGCGAGGGACTGATCCACCAGCTCCGCACCACCGTGTTCGACCACGTGCAGCGGCTGCCGGTCGCGTTCTTCACCCGGACCCGGACCGGCGCGCTGGTCTCCCGGCTCAACTCCGACGTGCTCGGGGCCCAGCGGGCGTTCTCCGACACCCTCGCCGGGGTGGTGTCGAACCTGGTGACGCTGCTGCTCACGCTCGGCGTGATGCTCGCGATCTCCTGGCAGGTGACGCTGCTCGCGGCGCTGCTGCTGCCGGCGTTCCTGGTCCCGGCCCGGCTGATGGGACGGCGGCTGGCCGCCCTGGAGCGGGCCGCCGCCGATCACAACGCGGCCATGAGCACCCGGATGACCGAGCGATTCTCCGCGCCCGGCGCCACCCTGATCAAGCTGTTCGGGCGGCCGGAGCAGGAGTCCGCCGAGTTCGCCGACCGGGCCGGGCGGGTGCGCGCGATCGGGGTGCGCTCGGCGATGCTGCAGTGGGTGTTCGTGACCGCGCTGATCCTGGCGTCGTCGCTGGCGGTGGCGCTGGTCTACGGCGTCGGCGGCGGGTTCGCGCTGGCCGGCGCGCTGTCCGCCGGTGACGTCGTGTCGCTGGCGATGCTGCTGACCCGGCTCTACCAGCCGCTGACCGCGCTCGCCGGGGCCCGGATGGAGATCATGACGGTGCTGGTGAGCTTCGAGCGGGTCTTCGAGGTGCTCGACCTGGAGCCCTCGATCCGGGACCGGCCGGACGCCCGGGAGGTGCCCGACGGCCCGCTCGACGTCGAGTTCGACCGGGTGTCGTTCGCCTACCCGACCGCCGACCAGGTCTCGCTGGCCTCCCTGGAGGAGGTCGCGACGCTGGACACCCGCGGCGGCGAGCAGGTGCTGCAGGACGTGTCCTTCACCGCGCCGGCCGGGCGGATGGTGGCGCTCGTCGGGTCGTCCGGCGCCGGCAAGTCGACCGTTGCGCAGCTGGTCGCCCGGCTCTACGACGCGTCGGCGGGCACCGTCCGGATCGGTGGCGTCGACGTGCGGGACCTGACCGTCGCGTCGGTGCACCGGGCGGTCGGGTTCGTCACCCAGGACGGTCACCTGCTGCACGACACGGTCGCCGCCAACCTGCGGATCGGCGCGCCGGACGCGACCGGCGCGCAGCTGTGGGAGGCGCTGCACCGGGCCCGGCTCGACGAGCTGGTCGCGTCCCTGCCGGACGGCCTGGACACCGTCGTCGGTGAGCGCGGCTACCGGCTCTCCGGCGGCGAGCGGCAGCGGCTGACGATCGCCAGGGTGCTGCTCGCGCGGCCGCGGATCGTGGTGCTCGACGAGGCCACCGCCAGCCTGGACACGACGTCCGAGGCGGCGGTGCAGGAGGCGCTCGCCGAGGCGCTGGAGGGACGGACGGCGATCGTCATCGCGCACCGGCTGACCACGGTGCGCGACGCCGACGAGATCCTCGTCCTGGAGCACGGCCGGATCATCGAGCGAGGTGCGCACGCCTCGCTGCTGGAGCTGGGCGGCCGGTACCGGGCGCTGGCCGCTACCTGAAGTCCTCCGGCGAGACGTCGTCGATGAACTCGCGGAACTCGCGGAGCTGCTGCTCGGGGTGCTCGGCGGGTTCGGTGGGGATCCCGCCGGTGGCCGCGCGGGCCTGCGCGGCGATCCCGCTGGCGTCCTCCGAGTCGGGCGGCAGCACCTCCTCGATCGGCTGGCCGACCTCGTCGAGCACGTGCTCGGCCATCCCGATCGGCAGGCCCTCGCGGACCGCGATCGACAGCGCGTCGGACGGCTTGACCTGCAGCCGCACGTCGCCGTCGAACACCAGCTCGGCGGTGTAGACGCCGTCGGTGAGGTCGCTGATCTCGACCGACTCGCAGGTCCGGCCGAGCGCCTCGACGACCGGGAGCAGCACGTCCTGGGTGAGGGCGACGCTGGACTCGTCCCGCCGGCCGGCCGCGATCACCTCGGCCTGCGGCGGTCTCAGGAACACCGGGACGCAGCGGTCCCCGCCCGCCTCGCCGAGCAGCAGCACCGGCTGCCGCGAACGGGCGTGAACGATCAGTCGCAGGACGTGCATCGTCCGGGCCATCCAACCCTCCCGTGACAGGGGTCACGGCAGTATCCCACCCCGGGGGCCGGTCCGTGTCTCACAACGAGACGCTTCCCACCGGTTGGCCAGCCATCCGGGGCAGTACCCGGTCGAGCGCACCGGGCACCCGGGTGGTCGCGGCGACCGCACGGGCGGTCTCGACGAAGTCCCGGACGAGATCGGAGCCGTCCGCGGTCCGCCAGGCGATCGCCACCTCCGAGGGCGGGACGTCGACGACCGGCACCGCGGTCAGCCCGGGCCGGGAGTAGTACCGCAGCGTCGACAGCTGGGTGAACGCGACGCCGCGGCCGGACGTGACGGCCTCGATGCACTCCTCGACCTGGGCGATCCGGGCGCCGACACGCACGTCCTGGCCGCCCCGCGAGCCGGTCGCGAGCCAGTAGTCGCGCCACGCGTCCGGGCCCTTGCGCGCCACGAACGGCTCGTCGACCAGCCTGCCCACCGAGATCGGCCCGGCTCCCGCCAGCGGCGAGTCGACACCGACCGCCAGCACCCGCGGCTCCCGGAACAGCACCGCCACCGACAGCCAGTCCGGAACCGGGACGCCGGTCCGCAGGAAAGCCACGTCGACCGATCCGTCGGCCAATCCCGCGAATGGATCGGAAAGATCGTGCGAGCGCATATCGGCCGCCCGCCCGGGAAAGCGCTCCGCATAACGGGCGAGAATGCGCGGCGTCAGTTCCGCGGCGGCGTTGGCCTGGAACCCGATCAGCACCGTGCGCCGGTCCGGGGCGCCCGCCTCCCGGGTGACCCGGCAGATCCGCTCGGCGTCCACGATCAGGTCGCGCGCCTCCGCCAGCAGGACCTCACCGGCCCGGGTGAGGCTCACCCGCCGGCTGGTCCGCTCGAAGAGCGCGACCCCCATCCCCTGTTCGAGCTTCCGGATCTGCACGCTCAGGGACGGCTGGGCGATATGCAGGCGGGCCGCGGCCCGGCCGAAATGGAGCTCTTCGGCGACCGCGAGAAAATACCGAAGTGTCCGGATCTCGAACGGTATGCTCACGGCGCCGACAGTAGCCGAGATCAGCACCGCGAACGATAGTTGCGAACTATCGGTCGATAGCGCACCGATCTTGGACGCGGCGCCCCGCGGGCGATCTGATGACGCGGTCACCAGCGCTCGACGAGGAGGACACGTGACGACCTACCGTGGGATGCCCCCGCAGATCTGGGCGCCGCCGGCCCCGCAGCTGATCCGGAACGCGCGGATGCTGATCGTCGGTTACGAGGCCCGGCGGGAGGCGCTGGAGGCCGTGCTGCCGCCGGGACTGACGCCGCACCCGAACAACCTGGTCCAGATGAACATGTACGAGGCCGGGATGTCATCACCGCCAGGGCGTCGGTCACCGACGAGTCCGCCGGGACGCTCGGCGGGCACCTGAACTACTACGCGCACCGCCAGATCCCGGTCCCCGAGGGCGGGCGGGCCGCGATCAGCGAGCTCATCGAGCTGCCGCTGCCGTTCGTGGTGGAGCTGTACGCCGCGACCGTCGACGACATCACGTTCTCGTTCCCGGACGGGCACCCGGCGGCCGAGCTGGCACCGGTGGCCCCGCTGCGGGCGCCGTCGGTGCTCTACGGCGACGTCACCTTCACCTACTCGGCGGGCCCCCGGACCCACGACCACCTGACCGGCACACCCGCCTGATCCTCCGCACCACGACCCGGGAGACACCCATGAGCAGCACCGGAACCGTCGACGTCAGCCACCTCGGCACCTCCACGATCGGCCACCGCTTCGGCAGGCCGTACGACCCGGCACTCCCCACGCTCGTCCTGGTCAACTCGTTCACGACCACGGTCGACCTGTACCGCCCGCAGTTCGACGACCCGGCCCTCGCCGGGACCGTCAACCTGCTTGCCGTCGAGCCGTACGGGCACGGCGCGACGCGGGCGGGCCACCGGCACTTCACCTACTGGGACAGCGCCGTCGCGAACCTGCAGGTGCTGGATGCGCTCGGCATCCCGGACGCGTTCGTCCTGGGCACCTCGCAGGGCGGCTGGATCGCCGCCCGGATGGCGCTGCTCGCGCCGGACCGGATCCGCGGGATCGTCCCGCTCGGCACCTCGATGGACTTCGAGAGCCCGCGCAGCCGCGAGCTCGGCTGCTGGGACGGGATCGAGTTCTGCACGCCGTCGGTGGACGCGCTCGCCGAGCCGGTCGGCGACGACTGGGTGGTGCCGGGCGAGTTCGTCGACGCCGTGCTCGCGGCCGGGCTGGGCGACACCGTGTCGGACGCCGACCGCGAGTTCTGGCACGCCACCTACCGGGCCACCTACACCGGCGACGAGGGCAGGCACCGGCTGCGGGTCAGCACGGTGAACCTGCGCGACCGGGACGGTCTGCACGGCAGGCTGGACGACGTCCGGTGCCCGGTGCTGTGGATCCACGGGACCGCCGACACCGTCTACTCGGTGGCCAACGCCGAGGACGGGATCGCGCGCTTCGTCAACTCCCCCGGCGCCGAGCTGCGGATCGTCGAGGGCGGCCGGCACTTCCTGAGCGCGTCGAACCCGGCGGAGGTGAACGCGGCCGTCGTCGGCTTCGTGAAGCAGCGGTCGTAGCGGCCCGCTCAACCGCGGGCGAGCCAGGGCATCGTGGTCGCGGCGATGGTCAGGAACTGCACGTTCGCCGACAGCGGTAGCCCGGCCATGTGGACGACGGCGTCGGCGACGTGCCGCACGTCGAAGGTCTGCTCCGGCCGGACCGAGCCGTCGGCCTGCTTCGCCCCGGTCGCGATGCCCGCGGTCATGTCGGTCGCCGCGTTGCCGATGTCGATCTGCCCGCAGGCGATGCCGAACTCCCGGCCGTCCAGCGACAGCGACTTCGTCAGCCCGGTGATCGCGTGCTTGGTGGCGGTGTAGGCGGCGCTGCCGGGGCGCGGCGCGTGCGCCGAGATCGAGCCGTTGTTGATGATCCGGCCGCCCTGCGGGTGCTGGGCGCGCATCGCGCCGAACGCGGCCCGGGCACACAGGAACGAGCCGGTCAGGTTGGTCGCGACGGTGGCCGTCCAGTCGTCGACGGCGATCTCGTCGACGGTGCCGGCGGGGCCGAACGTGCCGGCGTTGTTGAACAGCAGGTCGACCCGGCCCCAGCGGTCGTCGACGGCCGCGAACAGCGCGGCGACCGATCCGGGATCGGTCACGTCGACGGCGACGGTGAGCGCCCCGGCGTGACCGGCGGCGACGGCGTCGAGCCGCTCGGTCCGCCGGCCGGCGAGCGCGACCCGCCAGCCGGCGTCGAGCAGCCCCCGCGTCACCGCCTCCCCGATGCCCGATCCGGCCCCGGTCACCACCGCCACCCCGCTCATGCCCCCACCCTGGCACGCGTACCGGCGTGATCCGGGCCACACGGTGTCACGCCGCGGGCGCCCGCCGGTGTCCCCATCCCGACCGACGACGACGGAAGGGGACGGTCATGGGACGTGCGGTGGTGGTGGTCGGGGCCGGGTACGCCGGGATCGCGGCGGCGAACCGGATCGCGGCGGGCTCGGACGCGCAGGTGACGGTGGTCGGCCCGCGGGAGGTGTTCGTCGAGCGGATCCGGCTGCACCGGCTCGCGGCGGGCAGCGGGGAGGCGACGGTGCCGCTGCGGACGGTGCTGCACCCGCGGGTGCAGCACCGGTCCGGGCTGGCCACGCTGATCGGGGCCGGCCCCGGGAACGACAGCCCTGGGAACGACAGCCCTGGGAACGACACGGTGCTGCTCGACGACGGCTCGACGGTGCGGTTCGATCGGCTGGTGTACGCGGTCGGCAGCGGCGATCCCGATCCTGACCCCGATCCCGGCGCGGACGGGTACCGGGTCGACTCGCTGGAGGACGCCCGCCGGCTGCACGCCGCGGTCGCCGCGCTGCCGGCCGGGGGCACGGTCGCCGTCGTCGGGGGCGGGCTGACCGGGGTGGAGACGGCGACCGAGCTGGCCGCCGCGCGGCCCGACCTGGCGGTCCGGCTGGTGACCGACGCCGAGGTCGCGGGCGGGCTCCCGGCCCGCAGCCGGGACCGGGTCCGGGCCCGGCTGCGCGCGCTCGGCGTCGGGCTGCGCGAGCACACCCGGGTCACCGGCACCGCGGATCCGGGCGCCGACGTGGTCGTGTGGGCGACCCCGCCCGCGGTCCCCGATCTCGCCCGGCGCAGCGGCCTGCCGACCGACGACGCCGGGCGGCTGCGGGTGGACGCGACGCTGACCGCCCTCGGCGATCCGCGGATCGTCGGCGCCGGGGACGCGATCAGCGCCCCGCCGGAGGTCGGTTTCGTGCGGGCCAGCTGCCAGGCCGCCATCCCGCTCGGGAACGCGGCCGCCCGCACCGTGCTGGCCGGGCTCGCCGGCCGGGCCGCACCGGCGGCGTCGGTCGTCTACGGCGCGCAGTGCCTGGCGCTCGGGCCCGGCGCGGGGCTGGTGCAGCTCGTCGACACCCACGACGTGCCCCGGCGGATCGCGATCGGCGGCCGGGCCGGCGCGGCGATCAAGGAGCAGGTGGTCCGCCACACGCTGCGCGCGATCCGGAGCCGGGCGGCATGACCGGCCCGGACCCGCTCGCCGAGTTCGGCGCGCACCGCGGGCTGCTGTTCCGGCTGGCCTACGACATCCTCGGCAGCGTCGCCGACGTCGAGGACGTGCTGTAGGACAGCTGGCTGCGCTGGACCGAGGTGGACCACGCGCGGGTGCTCGATCCGCGCGCCTACCTGGCCCGGCTGGTCACCCGGCAGGCGCTGAACCGGCTGCGCAGCACCGCCAGGGCCCGGGAGACCTATCCCGGGACCTGGCTGCCCGAGCCGCTGCCCACCGGCGAGGACGCCTCGGACCGGGCGCTGCGGACCGACGACGTCACGGTGGCGATGCTGCTGGTGCTGGAGAGCCTCTCGCCGGAGGAGCGGGCGGTGTTCGTGCTGCGGGAGGCGTTCGGGATCGACTACGACGAGATCGGCGCGACCCTGGACCGGCCGGCGGCCACCGTGCGGCAGATCGCGCACCGGGCGCGCGAGCACGTGCACGCCCGGCGGCCGCGGTTCACGGTGCCCGCGGACCGGGCCCGGCAGGTCGCCGAGGCGTTCGTCGGTGCCGCGCTGGGTGGGGACGTCGCGGCGGTGACGGCGCTGCTCGCGCCGGACGCCGTGCAGATGTCCGACGGCGGCGGGCGGGCCTCGGCGGCGCTGCGGCCGATCGTCGGGCGGGAGCGGGTGGCCCGGTTCCTGGTCGGGATCACCCGGTGGCCGATCCCCGGGCCCGGACCCGAGTTCGGCGTGTTCAACGGGATGCCCGGGGTGCTGGTGCGCGACGGCGACACCGTGGACACGGTCATGCTGTTCGAGGTGTCCGAGGTGGACGGCGCCGACCTGGTCACCGCCGTCTACGCCGTCCGCAACCCGGACAAGCTGGCCCATCTCTGACCGGCCCGATCGGGCAGCATCGGGCTCTCTCGGATCCGGGCTAGAGAACCGCAGACGACGGCATCGAAGCGCCTCGATGCCGTCGTCTACCCGTTTCTCGGACTCACCCGAGAAACGGCCATAACTCGGCATCGACGCTCCGATCGGAGCCTCTACCGCTTTCTAGCTCATGGTCGAGACACGTGGATACTTCGCCATCGAGCATGCTCGATGGCGGCGTATACCGCTCTCTACCGTTGTCACGATACTGCTCGATAGCGGGCGATCGAGCAGTATCGGCGACCGCACCCCGGCCGCGTCGTCGCAGCGTAACACCCCTGCGTCGAACGTGTGTGCGACGCCCCGCGGAGCCGGACGAACGGTCAGATCGCGTCGGCGAACGCACCGAGCCCGGCCGGTCCCCGGGCCGCCGCCCGACGCCGCACCCGCCCGGCGGGCTCGCCGACCACCCGGACGAAGGCCCGCGCGAACGCCGCCTCCGAGCGGTAGCCGAACCGCCGGGCGGCCTCGGCCACCGTGACATCTCCCCCCGACAGGACGTCGACGGCCGCGTGCATCCGCCAGCGGGTCACGTAGGCCATCGCCGGCTCGCCGACCAGCTCGGTGAACCGGGCGGCGAACGCCGACCGGGACATCGTCGCCGTCGCGGCCAGCGACGCGACCGTCCAGTCCCGGTCCGGCTCCCGGTGCACCGCGGCGAGCGCGCGGCCGATCCGGTCGTCGGCGAGCGCGCCGAGCCATCCGGTGCGGGCCGCCGCGTCGCGTTCCAGCCAGCCGCGGACGGCCTGGATGACGAGCACGTCGGCCAGCCGGGTGATCACCGCGGCGGCGCCGGGGCCGCCCTCCTCCACCTCGGCGGCGATCAGCCGCAGGGTGTCCTGCACCCGGTCGCCGACCGGCGACGGCTCGACCCGGATCAGGCCGGGCAGCCGGTCGACGAGATCGCCGGCCGCGGGATGGCCGAACCGGACGGCCCCGCACACCATCCGGGTCACCGGGCCGTCGCCGCCGTGCCGGAGCAGCGCGTAGCGGCCGTCCAGCATCGGATGCGGGATCGACCGGATGTCCGGCGCGAACACCTCCGGGGCGCTGCGCAGCACGTGCCCGGCGCCCTGCGGGACGAGCGCGAGCTCGCCGGGGCGCAGCAGCACGTCGTCGTGCCCGCCGACCGTCAGCCGGCAGCCCCCGGAGGTGACGACGTGGAACCACAGGCAGCCGGGTGTCGCGGGCAACGTCATCCCCCACGGCTCGCCGAGCTCGGAGCGGCAGTAGAAGACGCCGTCCATCCGCAGCACGTGCAGCGCCTCACCGACCGGGTCGGCGGCCGGGAACGGCGGCGCGGTCTGCATGAGGCACAGCATGACAGCCCGTCCACAGCCGATCCCCAGCTGTGGACGAACAAGCAGGAACTGTGGACGAACAGCGATCGTGCGTCCGGTACCTGGCGGAGATGCTGGATCCACATCGACGAGAGGGGACCATCGTGATCACCGTTCTGGGGGCGACCGGGAACGTCGGCTCGCAGGTCGTCCGCGAGCTGCGGGCGGCCGGCGTCGCGGTGCGGGCGGTCGGGCGCGACGCGGACCGGCTGGACGCCGCGGCCGCGGCCGGTGCCGAGCCGTGCACCGGCGACATCACCGACACCGGCTTCCTGCTCCGCGCGTTCGACGGCGCCGCGGCCGCCTTCACCCTGCAGCCGCTCGACCTGTCCGAACCGGACCACGCCGCGCACCAGCGCCGGGTGGGCGAGGCGGTGGTCGCGGCACTGCGCGGCGCGCGGATCGGCCGGGTGGTCGCGCTCAGCTCGCTGGGCGCCGAGATCCCGGGCGGGCCGGACCTGTCCGGCACCGGCTTCCTCGGCGGCCTGTACGAGCAGGAGCAGCGGCTGGCGACGCTGGACGCCCGGGTCACCCGGATCCGGCCGGGCCTGTTCCTGGAGTCGTTCCGGCCCGCGTTCGACACGATCCGGGCCCACGGCGGGCACGCCGACTCGATCGACCCGGACCGGGCACTGCCGATGGTCGCCACCCGCGACGTCGGCCGGGCCGCCGCGGCCGCGCTGCTCGACCCGGCCGGACCGGCCGTCGTCGAGGTGCCCGGGCCCGCCGACCGGACGGTGCCCGAGGTGGTCGCCGCGCTCGGCCCGGCGCTCGGCGTGCCGGGCGCCGGCTACGCCCGGCTCCCCGACGCGGAGCTGACCGCGGTGCTGCTGGACGCGGGCCTGCCGCCGGACGTCGCCCGGCTGCAGGTGGCGATGAACCGGGCGTTCAACGACGGGCGGGTGCGCGCACACGCACCGCGCGGCGACGCCGGGGGACTGCTGACGGTCGAGGCGTGGGTGGCGGAGGCGGTCGCATGAGCGCCGCGCTCGCCGCCGCCGGGTCCGGCCTGCTCGGCGGGGTCTACCTGGCGTTCTCGACGGCGGTGCTGCCCGCCCTGCGCCGCCGGCCGGACGCCGAGGCCGCCGCCACCATGCGCGAGGTCAACCGGGTGATCCTGAACCCGGTGTTCGGGACGCTGTTCGGCGGGACGGCGCTCGCGTGCGGGTCGGCGCTGGTCACCGGGGCGCTCGACGGGGAGCCGCTGCGGATCGCCGGGGCGGTGGCCGGGCTGGCCGGCTTCGCCGTCACCGCGGCGGTGAACATCCCGCTCAACACCGCGCTGGACCGCGGCGGCCCGTGGTCGGCGTTCGACCGGCGGTGGACGCGGGCGAACCACCTGCGGACGGCGACCTCGGCACTCGCCGTGGCGCTGCTGCTGCTCTGAGTCCACATCCACTCGAACGTGTGTGCGACATCTCGGGCACCCCCCTGGCGGCGGGGCGGGGCCGGGATGCACCCTGGTCCGGCGCCCGCTCCCCCGGGCCGGACCCGACGCCCATCCACGGGGGAGCATGAACGCCCACGAACGACGCCGGTCCGCCGCGCTGCGCACCGACCGGGAAACCGTGCTCGCGGCCGCCGCCCGGCTGCGCCATGAGGCTGTCCAGGCGCACTACGCCGGCCTGGCCCACCCGGAGTTCGCCTTCGGCCTGGCCTCGATCCTCGAACTGCTGGCACTGCGGGTCGCCGACCTGGATCCGGACGTCCGCGCGCACGTCGTGCGGGTCGCCCGGGAGATGACCGGGGACGGGCTGGACCAGCCCTCGGTCCGGCGCACCCGTCGTCGGTGATGGTTGTCCACAGGCCGGTCCGGGTTGTCCACAGGTGTGCACACAGCTGGGGACAACTCGAACCGGCGTTCGATCAGCGGACGCCGGCCATGAGCACCGTCAGCCGCGGGACCGCCGCGATCACCACCAGCCCGACCACGATCGCGACGGCACCGGTGATGCCGAAGTAGGCGATCTCGTTCTCCGCGCTGTAGAACTGCGCGAGCACCCCGGCGAGCACCGTGCCCATCGAGACGGACAGGAAGAACAGCGCCACCATCTGGGTCCGGAACGCCTGCGGCGCCAGCTTGGTGGACAGCGACTGGCCGACCGGCGAGGTGAACAGCTCGGCCACGCAGAAGACCAGCAGAATGCCGGCGACCGCGAGCAGCGGGGTGCCGTTCGGGCCGGTGCCGGCCAGCGGGACGAACAGCAGGAAGCCGATCCCGACCACGATCGTGCCGATCGCCATCTTCGTCGGCGACGACGGCTGGCGCGGCCCCAGCCGCGTCCACACCGCCGCGAACACCCCGGCGAGCAGCACGACGAACAGCGGCTCGATCGCCTGCACCGATCCCGCGGGCAGCACGAACAGGCCGAACACCGACCGGTCCAGCCGCTGGTCGGCGTAGATCGTCAGGACCGTGAAGATCTGCTGGAAGATCGCCCAGAACACGGCGCTGGCGACCCACATCGGCAGAAACGCCAGCACCCGCCTGCGCTCGGTCCGGTCCACCTTCGGGCTGGTGAGCAGCAGCGTGAAGTAGCCGACGGCGGCGACCGCGACGATGCCGGTGACGATGTAGCCCAGCCGCCCGGCGGTGATCACCCCGGTGAGCGTCAGCGCCACCGGCACGACGACCGCGGCGGCGCCGATCAGGCCGGCCCGCACCCGTCCGGCGGGCGGGAGCGGATTGGGCACGATCCGACCCTCGGGCGGCAGGTTCCGGCGGGCGACCGTGTACTGGACCAGGCCGAGCGCCATCCCGACGGCGGCGAGGCCGAAGCCCCAGTGGAACCCGGCGGCCGTCTGCAGGACCGGGGTGAGCAGCTGGCCGGCCAGCGCGCCGATGTTGATGCCCAGGTAGAAGATCGAGAACCCGGCGTCGCGGCGGTCGTCGCCGGGGGCGTAGAGCATCGCGACGATGGTCGAGGCGTTCGCCTTGATGCCGCCGCTGCCCAGCGCGACCAGGACGAGACCGACGGCCAGGCCGGTCCCGCCGGGTAGCAGGGCCAGCGCGACGTGCCCGGTCATGACCGAGATCGCGCTGCCGAACAACACCCGCTCCGGGCCGAACAGCCGGTCACCGGCCCAGGCGGCGAGGATCGTCGAGAGGTAGACGGTGCCGCCGTAGGCGCCCACCACACCCGCCGCGACGCCCTGGTCGTAGCCGAGGCCGCCGTCGGTGACGGAGTAGTACATGTACAGCAGCAGGATCGCCTGCATGCCGTAGAACGAGAAGCGCTCCCACATCTCGACGCCGAACAGCGTCCCGAGCTGGGTGGGATGACCGAGGAAGGTCTTCTCACGCGGTGGGGTCGTCGTGGGATCGGGCACCCGCCCGGTCTACACCCGTCGTTGCGCCGGGTAAAGATCGCCCACCCGGACCGGTCACAGGGTGGCGGGACCCTCCTCCGGGACCATCCCGAGCTGGTCGGCGACGGCCGCCATCACGTCCTGCACGGCGATCGTGTCGGCCAGCGGCATCACCGGGCTCTCCTGCTCCCCGGCCGCGACCCGCAGGGTGACCTCGGCGATCTCGTGCGAGTAGCCACCGCCGGTGGCGGGTAGCACGATCTCCTCGGGCTCGGCGCCGTGTCGGTGCAGCTCGATCCGGTCCGGATGGTGGAAGCGCGGCGGCACCTCGATCCAGCCCTCGGTGCCGATCACCCGGGCCGAGCCGGGCATCGCGCACCGCAGGCTCGCCTGCAGGGCGGCGCTGCGGCCGTCCGGCCAGCCCAGCAGGATCGACTCCTCCAGGTCGACGCCGGTCGGCGCGAGCGCGCCGGTCGCGGCGATCACCGAGGGATCGCCCAGCACCATCTGCGCGAACGAGATCGGGTAGACGCCGAGATCGAACAGCGCGCCCCCGCCGAGCTCGGGTGCGAGGTAGCGGTCGCCCGCGTCGGACAGGTTCCGCACGCCCAGGTCGGCCTGGACCGACCGGACCTCACCGATCGCGCCCTCGGCGACCAGCTCGCGGAGCCGGACGATCGCCGGGAAGAACCGCGTCCACATGGCCTCCATCGCGAAGACGCCGGTGCGCCGGGACGCCGCGGCGATCTCCCGGGTGGCCACCGAGCTGACCGTGAACGCCTTCTCGACCATGACCGCCTTGCCGGCCGCGATCGCGGCCAGCGCGACGGCGCGGTGCTGTGGGTGCGGGGTGGCGACGTAGAGGACGTCGATCTCCGGGTCGTCCAGGATCGCCCGGTACCCGGTGTGCGCGCGAGCGATGCCGTGCCGGTCCGCGAACGCCGCGGCGCGTTCCGCGGAACGCGACGCCACAGCCACCACCTCGGCGTCGGGCACGTGCGGGAAGTCCCGCACGACGGCGTCGGCGATCCGGCCCGGTCCGACGATTCCCCACCTGACGGTCATGCCCCGATCCTGCCGGATCGTCACCGATGAGTTCCCGGCGCCGTCCCGGTCTTTCCTCTCGTAACGGCGCCGACGACGGCGCCCAGGAGCACAGGAGCCCGCGATGCCCAGCTCGATCTTCGTCAACCTCCCCGTCGCCGACCTGGCGGTCGCCAAGACCTTCTACTCCGCGCTCGGCTTCACGCTGAACGAACAGTTCTCCGACGAGCAGACTGCGTCCTTCGTGATCAGTGACGCGATCGTCGTCATGGTGATGGTGGAGCAGCGGTTCCGCGAGTTCACCGAGCAGTCCGGCGTCGCCGACACCGGCACCGCCCGCGAGGTGATCAACGCGCTGGGCGCCGCCGACCGCGACGAGGTGGACCGGCTCGCCGAGGCCGGCCTGGCCGCCGGCGGCACCCAGGGCGGGAAGACCCAGGACCACGGCTTCATGTACGGCCGCAGCGTCGACGACCCGGACGGTCACCGCTGGGAGTTCGTCTGGATGGACGTCTCGGCGATGGAGGGCTGAGCCGGCCGCAGCCCGCGTCCCGGGAGTGCGGCGTGCCCTCCGGCAGCGGCGCTCCCGGGCCGGGCGCAGCGCGCGATCAGGCGGAGCGCACCGGGCGGAGCTTGCGGACCAGACCGTCGATGGCCAGGGCGTAACCGTCCACCCCGAACCCGACGACGATCCCGGCCGCCACCGGCGACACGTAGGAGTGGTGCCGGAAGCCCTCCCGGCCGTGCACGTTCGAGACGTGCACCTCGACGGTGGGCAGCTCGGCGCCCTCGATCGCGTCGTGCAGCGCCACCGAGGTGTGGGTGTAGGCGGCCGCGTTCAGCACCAGGCCGAGCGCGGCGCCGCGCTTCACCGCGGCGCCGGCCTCCTGGATCCAGTCGACCAGGGTGCCCTCGTGGTTGGTCTGCCGGAAGTCGAGCTCCAGGCCGTGCCCGGCGGCGGTCGTCGCGCAGAGCGCCTCGACGTCGGCGAGCACGGTCGTGCCGTACACCTCCGGCTTGCGGACGCCGAGCAGGTTGAGGTTCGGACCGTTGAACACGTACACGGTGGTCACCGCCGTGATCCTGCCACCTCACCCGGTCCAGCCCGGGCGGACCAGCCCGGACTCGTAGGCCAGCACCACCAGCTGCGCCCGGTCCCGCGCGCCGAGCTTGCTCATCGAGCGACTGACGTGCGTCTTCGCGGTGGTCGGGCTCATGTGCAGGCGGGCGGCGATCTCGTCGTTGGACAGACCGGCGGCGACCTCGACGAGCACCTCCCGCTCCCGGTCGGTCAGCGCGCCCAGGCGCGCGGCGCCGGCCGGGCCGCCGCGGGACCGGGCGGCGAACTCGGCGATCAGGGTGCGGGTGACGCCCGGCGCGAGCAGCGCCTCGCCGTCGTGCACGACCCGGATCGCCCGGATCAGCTCGGCCGGCTCGGCGTCCTTCACCAGGAAGCCGCTGGCGCCGCCGCGGATCGCATCGAACACGTACGAGTCGTCGGTGAACGTGGTCAGCACGATCACCCGCACCGCCCCCAGAGCGGGATCGGCGCTGATCTCGCGGGTCGCGGTGATGCCGTCGGTGCCGGGCATCCGGATGTCCATCAGCACCACGTCCGGCAGGTGCTCGCGGGTGGCGGCGATCGCCTGGGCGCCGTCGGCGGCCTCGGCGACGACCGCCAGGTCCGGCTGGGACCCGAGCAGCGCCCGGAACCCGGACCGGACGAGGGCCTGGTCGTCGGCCAGCAGCACCCGGATCACCGGTCCACCCTCCCCGCCGGGAGGGTGGCGAGCACCCGGAACCCGCCGGACGGCCCCGGGCCGGCCTCCAGGGTGCCGCCGACCGACCGGGCCCGCTCCCGCATGCCGGTCAGTCCGGTGCCGTCGGCGACGCCCTCGGCGGGGCCGCGGCCGTCGTCGTCGATCCGCAGCTCGAGGGAGTCCGCTGAGTAGGTCAGGGCGACGACCGCGGTGGCCGCACCGGCGTGCCTGCGGGTGTTGGTCAGCGACTCCTGGACGATCCGGTACGCCGCCAGATCGGTGCCGGTCGGGAGCGGCCGCGGCTCGCCGGTGGTGTCCCGGCGCACCGGCAGCCCGGCGGCGCGGGCCTCGTCGAGCAGTGCGTCGAGCCGGTCCAGGCCGGGGGTGGGCAACCGGGGCGCCGCCTCGTCGACACCGCGCAGCACGCCGAGGGTGGAGCGCATCTCGCGCAGCAGGTCCCGGCTGGCCCGCTTGATCTCGATGAGCGCGGTGCGGGCCTGTTCCGGGTCGTCGTCCATCAGGAACAACGCGACGCCGGCCTGCACGTTGATCAGCGACACGTGGTGGCCGAGCACGTCGTGCAGCTCCTGGGCGATCCTCAGCCGCTCCTCCCCGATCCGGCGGTGGCGCTCCTGCTCGGCGGCGAGGCGGGCCTGCTCGATCCGCTCCCGGCGGACCCGCCACAGCAGCCCGGCGGCGAACAGCACGGCGATCCAGGCGAGCAGCGGCCCGGTCGCGGACCACGGCACCGCACGGCCGGTCAGCAGCAGCCAGCCGAGCAGCGTCGCGGCTGCGGCACCGACCACCGCGAGCGCCCGGTGGTGGTGCCCGGCCGCCACCGCGGAGACCAGCGCGACCGCGAAGGCGAGCCCGGTCGGCCCGGCGGGCGGGTAGCCGAGCCCGAGGTAGGCGACCACCGCGCCGGCGGCCACCGCGAGCGCCGCGACCCGGTTCGCCCGGCGGAACACCAGGGCGAGCGGCCCGGCCGCGAGCAGCGCGATCCCGATCCCGTCCAGCGTGCCGGCCGGAGCCGCGTCCCACGGCCGGTGCAGCGCGAACGCGGTGCCACCCGCGGTGAGCAGCGCGACCACGGCCGGCAGGACGAGGGTCCGCAGCACCCCGCCCCACCAGCTCGGACGGGTCGGGGTGGGCACGGGCGTCACGGTAGACCGGGGGGCCGACGATCTGCGTCGTCCGCGCGGAGACGGCCGCGCTACCGCACCGGGAGTACCCGGCAGGGTCCGACCGGCACCGGGGCAGCAGGCCGATCGGCGACCACCGACGGACGCGCCGGCCCCGGCCCCGCCGCCACGCTGACCGGCATGACCGACACAGTGACCACCGATCCCGACACCTCCGACACATCCGGCACGCCCGTCCCGGCCGGCGCGCACCGGACCGTCCCGCCCGGAGGGGACGCCGTGCTCGCCTCGGACGCCGAACGCGAGCACGTGACCGACCGGCTGCGGGCGGCCGCCGCCGAGGGCAGGCTGACCCTGGTCGAGGCCGACGAGCGGCAGGCCGCCGCGTACGCCGCGCGGACCCGCGACGAGCTGGTCCCGCTGGTCTCCGACCTGCCCCGGCCGGCCCGGCCACCGCGCCCCCGGCGCGGGCCGCTGACGCCGCGGGCCCGCCGGATCCTGGCCGTGCACGCCGGGGTGACCGCCGCGATGTTCCTGCTGATGGTGCTGCCCTGGCTGCTCGGCGCCGCCCCGTTCGTGCCGGTCGGACCGGTGCTGCTGATGCTGCTGATCCTGTTCGTGCACTCCCGCCGGGCCGAGCGGGAGCCCTCGCCGGACACGACCGTGCCCGACGAGCTCCGGTGACCGGGACCGCCGAGCGGCGCGCCGGCACGGCGGCGGCACCGCGCCGGCTGGGCCGCCGCCCGCGTGCGGTGCTGCGGACCGCGCATGTGGTGCTGGCGATCGGGTGGACCGGGCTGTCCGCGGTGCTGCTCGTGCTCCCGGCAGCGGCACTCGTCCAGGGATCGGGATCGGAGTTCGCGGTGCCCGCGATGGCGCTGGTCGGCGGGGGTCTCGTCCCGTTCTTCGCGGTCGGGACCGTGCTCACCGGCGCCGCGCTCGGGATCGGGACGCCATGGGGGCTGTTCCGGTACCGCTGGGTCGTCGCCAAGACGGTGCTCGCGCTCGCCGTCATCGCCGGCTCGGTCGCGATGAACACCGGCTGGATCGACGCCGCCGCGGCCGATCCGTCGCTGCTGTGGCCGCTGCTGCTCAGCGCGGCACTGCACCAGGTGATGCTGCTGTCGGCGACCGTGCTGTCGGTGGAGAAGCCGTGGGGACGGCTGCGCCGCTGTTGACACGCAACCATTTGGTTGCATAATTGGTCTCGTGACCGCCGTGGACGCCGTCTTCCGGGCCCTCGCGGACCCGACCCGGCGCCGCATCCTCGACCGGTTGCACGAACGGGGCGGGCAGGCGCTCGGCGAGCTGTGCGAGGGGCTGGGGATGAGCCGGCAGGCCGTGTCCAAGCACGTCGCGCAGCTCGAGTCGGCCGGGCTGCTGTCCGTCGTACGCCGCGGCCGGGAGAAGCTCCACCATCTCGACCCGGTGCCCATCCAGGAGATCCACGACCGGTGGATCGGGAAGTTCGAGCGCAGCCGGGTACAGGCGATCACCGCCCTGCGCGCCGCGCTGGAGGACGGCGATGACCGAACCGAGTGACCGCAGCTACGTCTACACCACCTACATCCGCAGCACCGCCGAACAGGTGTTCCGGGCGCTGACCACGCCCGAGTTCACGATGCAGTACTGGGGCGGCGCCGAGCTGACCTCGGACTGGCGGGTCGGCAGCAGGCTGGAGGCACTGCATCCGGACCGGGAGGACTTCGTCGGCGAGATCGTCGCCGTCGAGCCGCCGCGCCGGCTCTCCTACACCTTCACCGGACGTGCCGAGGAGGAGCGCGGACGACCGCCGACGCTCGTCGAGTTCACCGTCGACCCGTTCGGCGACGAGGCGGTGCGGCTGCGGGTCGTGCACACCGGGTTCACCGCGGACGAGCAGGGCGACCAGGACATGCGCGACGTCGGCGAGGGCTGGCCCGCGATCTTCGCCGCGCTGAAGACGCTGCTGGAGACCGACCGGCCGCTGGCGTCGCCGGGGCACTTCGCGCCCCGGATCCCGGCCCGCGCCTGACCGGGTGGTGGCCGGCCGGCGGTCAGCGGCGCCGGAGCCGGGACCACCACCGGCGCCGGACCGGCGCCGCGGTGCCGTCGTCGTCCCCGGCGCCGGACCGGGCGGACGGTCCGACGGGCGTCGGCCGGGGACGCTCCCGGGCGGCCCGCCACCGGGCGACGATCGCGTCGGCGTCCGGCCTGCGGATCGGCACCCACGGCCCGACCGGGTACCGCATGTGGTCGACGACCCGCGCGTCGATCTCCTCGACGTGGTCGCGGACCCGGCGCTCGTCGGTGAACCGGGCGACGGTCCCGTCGATCCGGTCGAGCTCCTTGCGGAGCTGGACGGCCGGCGGCAGCAGCGCCTCGCCGGAGAGGCCCTCGCGCTCCAGGTAGCCGCGCACCCACCAGTTCGCGTCGACCGGGCCGGTCCGCCCGGCGCCCGGGAGCGGCTCGCCCCTGCCGGGCAGGTCGTCGAACTCGCCCCGCTCGACGGCCTCCCGGATCGCACGCTCCACCGGCGACTCGGAACGCGGGTCCGCAGCGTCCATCGGCGATCACCCCGGGACCGACGGTACCGCCGCGGAGACGTTTCCTGTCGGGGGTCGGGTCCACACTCCCGGCATGACCGACACCAGCCCGCTGATCGACCGCTCCCGCACCATCGACCTCGCCCGGCACCACCCCGGCCGCCGGGCCGGGCACGTCGCCGCGCACGTCCGCGGCACCGGCCTGCCGGACCGGAACTGGCGGCTCGGCGCCGACGGGGAGCTGCGCACCGCCCGGCTCCTGGAGCCGCTGACCGGCCGCACCCGCCGCGACCGGTTGCTGCACCGGCCACCGCGCTGGCGGGTGCTGCACTCCGTCCCGCTGGACGGCGGGGCCGCGGATCTCGATCACGTGCTGATCGGCCCGCCGGGGATCTGCGTGATCAACACCAGGCACCACCGGCACCGCACGGTCCTGCTCGACGGCGACCGGCTGGTCGTCTCCGGCACCGCGACCGACGCCGTACCGCGGGCCCGCACCGAGGCCGACCGGGTGCGCGAGCTGCTGCTGCCCCGGCTGGGGCCGGACGGTGCCGGGGTGCCGGTGCGTCCGGTGATCGCGGTGGTGGGCACGCCGGTACGGGTGCGCCGCTGGCCGGACGACGTGGTCGTCGCGACCGAGGGCGCGCTGGTGCCCGCCCTGCGCGGGATGGCCCCGGTACTCGATCCCGGGGAGGTGGACCGGATCCACGCGATCGCCCGCCGACCCGCGAGCTGGGTCTGAGCGCGGGCCGGGAAGCGGCTGGGCCGGGCTCTGCGGGGGCTGGGCGGGGGCTGGGCGGGGGCTGGGCGGGGGCTCTGCGCCGGCTTCGTGGGGGCTCCGTGGGTCATTGCGCCGACGTGCACTACGCCACCGGCCCCTTCCCGGCCGCCGATCGGGTCAGCATGCTCTGGCGGTGACCACCCCTGCTCCCGCACCGGCCCGGACCCGGTTGCACGCGCGACCGCTGCCCGTCACCGCGGGGGTCGCCGAGCTGGTCCGTCGGCTCGCCCACCGCGAGCGGATGGTCGCGTTCGCCGGTGGCTGGGCCTGGGGTGCGCTGGTGGCCTGCGATCCCGTGCTGGTCGCACCGCCGGGGGCGGATCCGTTCGCGGTGCTCGGTTCGGTCCCCCGGCCGGGTTCCGGCCCGGAGCACCGGGGGGTGGGCGGCGGCTGGTTCGGCGCGCTCGACTACGCCGAGCCGGGGATCCGGCCCGGATCGGTGCTGGGCTGGTACCGGGACGTGCTGCGGCAGGACGGGGACCGCTGGTGGTTCGAGGCGCTGGTGTCCGGCGGGATCGGCGGGTCCGAGGATCTCCCGGTGCACCCCGACGAGGACTCGGCGGAGCGCCGGCTCGCCGAGCTGCTCGCGGACCTGGACCTGGACCGAGGCGCGCGCAGCGCCACGGAGGGTCCCGGCCCCGCCGCGCCGGTGCGGCTGGAGGTCGAGCGGTGGCCGGACCGGGACGCACACCTGGCCGCCGTCGAGCGGTGCGTCTCCGAGATCCGGAGCGGCGAGATCTTCCAGGCGAACATCGCGACCGAGCTGCGGGTCCGGCTGCACGGCGACGTGCACGAGGCGTGGGCGTCACTGGTCGGCGACGCGCCGCCGGCCCGCTCGGCACTCGTCGTCGCGCCCGGCCGGGTGGCGCTCAGCGCGAGCCCCGAGCTCTTCCTGCACCGCAGCGGGAACCGGGTCCGCACCGCGCCGATCAAGGGGACCCGCCCGCGCACCGGCACGGACGACGAGCAGGAGCGGCGCCGGCTCGCGGCCTCGGTGAAGGACGCCGCGGAGAACGTCATGATCGTCGACCTGATGCGCAACGACCTGGCCCGGGTCGCGGTACCCGGCGGCGTCCGGACCGGTCGGTTGCTCGGAGTGGAGCCGCATCCCGGGGTGTGGCACCTGGTCTCCGAGGTGTGCGCGACGCTGCGCGAGGACGTCACCGACCACGACCTGCTCGCTGCGGCGTTCCCGCCCGGCTCCGTGACCGGCGCACCGAAGATCCGGGCCTGCGAGGTGATCGCGGAGTGCGAGGGCCGGGAGCGGGGCCTGTTCACCGGGGCCGTCGGCGGGATCAGCCCGCTGGCCGGGCTGGAGCTGAACGTCGCGATCCGCACCCTCGATCTCGGCCCGGCCGGGCCGGACGGGACCCGGCGTGGGCGGCTCGGTGTGGGTGGCGGGATCACCGTCGACTCCGACCCGGCCGAGGAGTTCGCGGAGTGCCTCACCAAGGCGGCGCCGGTGCTGGCGGCGCTGGGCGGTCCGCCGTCCCCGCCGACGGTCGCGGTGACCCGCCCCGCGGACCGCGCCGCGGGCCTGTTCGAGACGCTGGCCTGCGCCGACGGCCGGGTGGCCCGGATCGGGGAGCACGCCGCCCGGCTGCGGCGCAGCTACCTCGCCGTCACCGGCCGGGTGTTGGCCGCGCCGCTGGAGGCCGAGATCACCGCCGCCGCCCGCGGGCTGACCGGGCACCACCGGCTGCGGATCGAGGCGCTGCCCACCGACCCGGCGCGGGTCGTCGTACACGCGACCGCCTGGGCCGGCCCGGTCCCGGTCGACGACCAGCCCGGCCTGGTGCTCGACGTCCGCCGGGGCACCGACGGCGAGTCGCACAAGTTCGCCGACCGGCGCTGGCTGACCGGGCACGAGACCGCGACCGGCGAGCACACCCCGCTGCTGTGCGACCCGGCCGGGAGCATCCTGGAGTCGGCCCGCTCCGCGGCCGGCGCAGTGCACGGTGGACGGTTGTGGGTGCCCCCGTTGGACGGCCGGATCCTGCCCGGCACCGGGCGCCGCGCGGTGCTGGACCTGCTGCCGCCGGGAGCGATCCGGATCGCCCCGCTGCCACTCGGCGAGCTACCGCAGGCCGACGGGTTCTTCCTGGTCAACGCGCTGCGCGGGATCCAGTGGGTGCGCGAGGTGCAGGAGGACGGGATCCCGGTCGCCCGGTGGGACGCCCCGGACCCGTTGACCCGCCGGCTGGCCGCCGGACTGGACCGGACCGCACCCTGATCCGCCACCGGGTCCGGCCCCGCGCCGCACCCCGACCGCGCCGCCGCACCCCGCCCGGACCACATCGCACCTCCCGCTCGACGGCGCACCGTGTAGCGACGGTGCGACACCGACGGCGGGGTGCGAGACAACCTCCGGAGTGCGAGGCGGCACCCCCGACCCCGTCCCACCGTCCCGTCCGCGCCCCGGCCCCCGGCTCAACCCGCCAGATCCAGCAGGATCCGGGCCGGCTCGTCCGGCCGGTTCTGTGGCACCAGGTCCGTCGAGTCGATCTCGGCGTAGCGCCAGGCCGCGGAGCCCCGCGCCCGGGCGGCCGCGGCGGCGAACGCCCCGCCGGTGACGTCCTCCCGGACGGCCCGCAGGTAGGTCCGCCCCAGCGGCCACTCCTCCACCGGGCGGGACAGCCGCACCGGCTAGGTGAACGTCCGGACCGGCTGCGGCGAGCGCCGCGGCGCGGGCCAGGCGGCCTCCGCCGGATCGTCGTAGTGCCGCTCCGATCCCGGCAGCAGCCAGGGCGCCCCGAGCCCGTCCGCTCCGGGCGCCGGCACGAAGGTCGTCGTGGGAGGCAGTGTCACCCGGCACGGCGGCGTCGACCGGCGGGGGTTGACCAGCGGGCATTGACCACCCGTCACGCCGTGGCGGACGATCCGGGCGAGTCCGATCCGACACCAACGGCGGTGCGCTCCCATGACGACCGAGACCTTCACCTTCACCGGCCGCGACGGCACGGCCGTCACCGCCTACCGCTGGCTCCCCGACCGCGCGGACGGCGGGGCCGTGCGCGGGATCGTCCAGCTCACCCACGGCATGGGCGAGCACGCGCTGCGCTATGTCGCGCTCGCGGAGCAGCTGACCGGGCGCGGCTTCGCCGTGTACGCCCAGGACCACCGCGGGCACGGCGCGACGGCCGGCGGCCCGGACGGCTACGGCGTGCTCGGCGAGGACGGCTGGGACCAGCTCGTCACCGACGTCGGGCTGCTGTCCGGGCACGCCCGGGCGGCGCACCCGGACACCCCGCTGGTGCTGCTCGGGCACAGCATGGGGTCGTTCGCGGTGCAGCAGCACCTGGTCGCCGACGTCGACCCGCCGGACGCGGTCGTGCTGTCCGGCACCACCGTGCTCGACCTGATGGAACAGGGCCTGGACCTGTCCGGTCCGCTGGACCTGTCGTCGTTCAACGCGCCGTTCGAGCAGCGCACCGGGTTCGAGTGGCTGTCCCGCGACCCGGCCCAGGTGGACGCCTACGTCGGCGACGCGCGCTGCGGCTTCGGCCTGGACCTGCCCGGCACCCGGGCGATGTTCGCCGCGGCCCGCCCGCTCGCCGACGTCGCGACCCTGAAGCGGATCCCCGGCGGCCTGCCGGTGTACGTCGTCGTCGGCGACGAGGACCCGGT
The DNA here is from genome assembly GCF_040645415.1 of Pseudonocardia sp. NPDC046786. Taxonomy (NCBI): domain Bacteria; kingdom Bacillati; phylum Actinomycetota; class Actinomycetes; order Pseudonocardiales; family Pseudonocardiaceae; genus Pseudonocardia; species Pseudonocardia sp. NPDC046786. The sequence goes on from NZ_JBEYYF010000017.1 coordinate 42,087, forward strand.
CAACGCGGGCCTGGCACTGGTCCGCCCGCTCACCGAGCGCTACGCCGCGGCCGGGCTGTACGACGTGACGCTCCGGATCTGGCCGGGCGCCCGGCACGAGGTGTTCAACGAGACCAACCGCGACGAGATCGTCGCGGACCTGCAGACCTGGCTGGACCGGGTCGTCCCCGAACGGAAGGACGAATAGTGCGCGTCGACACCACCGGAGGCTTCTCGGCCGGCCCGCTGGAGACCGAGCAGACCGCGGTCGAGGCGGAGAAGGACGGCTACGACACCCTCTCGGTGCCGGAGACCTCGCACGACGCCTTCGTCGCGCTCGCCCTCGCCGCCCGCGCCACCAGCCGGATCCGGCTGCAGTCGGCGATCGCGGTCGCCTTCGCCCGGAACCCGATGACGCTCGCCTACCAGGCCAACGACGTCACGCTGGTCTCCGGCGGCCGGTTCGATCTCGGGCTCGGCTCGCAGGTGAAGCCGCACATCGAGCGCCGGTTCGGGATGCCGTGGAGCAGGCCGGCGGCGCGGATGGAGGACTTCGTGCTGGCGCTGCGCGCCATCTGGGACGCGTGGGCGACCGGCGACCGGCTGCGCTACGAGGGCGAGTTCTACTCGCACACCCTGATGACCGAGTTCTTCTCGCCCGGCCCCAACCCGCACGGCACGCCGCCGGTGATGCTCGCCGCCGTCGGCGAGCGGATGACCGAGGTGGCCGGCCGGGTCACCGACGGCCTGCTGGCGCACTCGCTGACCTCGCCGTCGTACCTGGTGGAGGTCACCCTGCCCGCACTGCGCCGCGGCCGCGGCGACACCGGCACGCTCGACGGTTTCGACGTGTGCCTGCCGGTGTTCGCGGTGCTCGGCGCCGATCCGGACGCCCGGGCCGCCGCCGCGGCCGGGGTGCGCAGGCAGATCGCGTTCTACGCGTCCACCCCGCCGTACCGGCCGGTGCTGGAGCACCACGGCCGCGGCGAGCTGGCGGACCGGCTCAACCGGCTGTCCCGGCAGCAGGCCTGGGACGAGATGGCCGGTCTCGTCGACGACGACGTGCTGGACCTGTTCGCGGTCTCCGGCACCCCGCAGGAGGTGGCCGCCGGGATCGTCGCGCGCTACGACGGGCTGGTCGACCGGGTGACGCTGAACACCCCCTACGACGCCGATCCGGCGCTGGTGCACGACACCGTCGCCGGGCTGCGCACCGCCTGACCGGCCCCGCGGACGACGACGGGCGGCGCCGGACGCACCGGTCGCCGCCCGTCCCCGCGGGTGCCGTGGCTCAGCGCAGGCCGAGCTGGCTGGCGCAGGACGGCCAGGCGCCCCAGCCCTGGCCCTCGAGCACGTTCTCCGCGACGCGGATCTGCTCGGCCTTGCTGGCGTTGTGCGCCTCGCCGCTGCCGCCGTAGGCCTTCCAGGTCGACGGCAGGAACTGCAGGCCACCGGAGTAGCCGTTGCCGGTGTTGATGCTCCAGTCGCCGCTGGACTCGCACTCGGCGAGCTTGTCCCACGTCGAAGTGGGCACCGTCTGGTTGGGCGCGACGGTCTGGGCGGGCGCGACGGCGGCGGCCGGCGCGACGGGGGTCGGGGTCTCGGGGGCGGCGTTCGCGGTGCCGGCCAGGGCGAGCGGGGCCCCGAACGCGAGGATGCCGGCCGTCAGAGTTCCGACAAAACGCCCACGGATGGACATACGGGTGCTGCTCATCGTGATTCTCACCTGGATCCGGACCCACGGCTTTCCGGGCGGGCCGTCCGACGCGGGGAGCGACGTCCGGTCTCACGGAGCTGCGCCCGTGGCCCGCGGCCCCGTCCCGTCCGTGGCGGATCGACTGGCCGGTGACCATGGGACGGGGCCGTCCTGGCGTGGTGGTTCCGGCGCTTCGGTGCACGCTCCCGCCGCGGAACGGCCGGGAGCGACCACGAAGGTCGCCGACATCCCGAGATCGGGTCAAGCCGAGTCCCGGTGACGTATCACACCGGGATAACGAGAATCCCCGTCGTTGCAGTTCAGAACCGGAAAGCGCGATCACGGACGATCACCGCCCGGATCGTCTTGCTTTCATTCCGGAGATGTTCAGCGGGGTTTCCGGCCCGGATCACCGACCTTGCGCATGGTGAACACGGCGACCCGGACGACCATCGCGTCCAGCAGCAGCGCGCCGAACATCCACGGGTCCAGCCAGGCCGTCCAGGACCCGCCGCCGGCGACCGAGACCAGGCCGGGCACCAAGAACAGCGCCACCCCGAGACCACCCGCGACGGCGGCGGTCAGCAGCGCCGTCGCGTCGGCGTGGCGGACCACCATGGCCAGCGCGACACCCGCGACGATGGCGACGATCCCGTCCAGCGCGGCCAGGATCGGCCCCTCGGCGCCGGTGCCGGCGGCCAGCCGGGCGTGCACCAGCGCGGTGAGCGCCAGCAGCACGATCAGGATGCGGCGCCCGACGACCGGTCCGCGATCGACACTCGCGGAGCTCACCGCTACCGCACCCTCAGGACCAGCAGCCGGCAGTCCACCTGCTGGCCGGAGCGGTAGGGGGCGATCTCGATGGAGACCGCCTCGACGAGATCGCCCGCGCACAGCCGGTCCACCTCGGCGCGGTAGCCGCCGGACTCCCACACGTCGTCCAGCACGGTCGCGACCAGGAACCCGCCGGGCCGGATCACCCGGGCGAACTCGGACAGCGCCGACGGCCCGACGTGTGCGTGGGTCAGCGTCCCGACGCAGACGACGACGTCGTAGCGGTCGTCCGGGAGCTCCAGTGCGGCCGTCAGGTCGGCCTCGCGCAGGTCGCGGTAGACGCCGGTCGCACGGGCCTGCTCCAGCATCCCGGGCGAGAGGTCCAGCCCGTCGATCGTGCCGACCCCGCGCCGGTTCAGCTCGACGCCGACCAGGCCGGTGCCGCAGCCGGCGTCCAGCACCTCGCCGCCGGTCCCGGCCGCGGCGACGACGGCGTCGGCGGTCACCGACGGTGCGACGTAGCCCTGGGCGTCGCCGGTCAGGTCGACGTCGTAGGTGGCGGCCCAGTCGTCGTAGAGGGCACGGGCGTCGTCCGGGCCGCTCAGCGTGTACGCGCGTTCCAGGTGGGGGTCGCCCCCGGTACTCGTGGCCATCCGCCGATCATCGTGGAGACCGGCCCGGCTGTCATATGCCGGGGTGCGCCGGAGCGCCGGGAACAGCCGGATGATCAGCGCTGAACGGTCAGCGCCGGAGCAACCCCCGCTGCGGCCGGCCGGCCGCGAGGAACGACAGCGCGCAGAGCGCACCCCAGCCGGCCGCGACCATGGTCGCCTTCTCCCGGGCGTCCCGGTCGGGCAGCCGGGAGCCGAGCACCGCGAGATCGGCGACGTCGGCACCGACCCGGACGGCGATCGCCGTCGTCAACGGGGTGCCGGCCGGCGCGAACAGCATGGCCAGGCCGGACGCGATGTCCCGGCCGCCGACCGCCATCGTGAACGTCCGCTGCTCGGAGGTCGGCTCGCCGCCGTCGCCGACCAGCCCGGTGGGGCGCAGGAACAGCTCCGGCCTGGCGGTGATCGCCGCGCCGTAGGCGGCGGTGGCCGCGCCGAGCAGGCGCGGGATCCAGGTCAGGTCACGTCGGGCCATGCATCCGGCATACCCGCTCCGGGCGCGGCCCATCCCAGGACGGCGGGACCGGCATCGCCGGTGCCACGACGGTGCCCAGCACGAGCAGCGCACCCCACGGCCCGAGCACCCACAGCGGCCAGCTGTGCAGGCCCCCGCCGCCGAGCGCGACGGCCGTCCAGACCACCAGGCAGATCAGGCCGGTGAGCAGCCACGGGCCCCAGGCGGCGGTGAGCGCGATCCGCCTGCCCCGGGCGGCGCGCGCCGGATCCGGCAGTCGCGGCAGGTCGGCCAGCACGGCGGCCAGCTCGGCCCGGGTGCGGGCCGCGGTCACCCGGCCGCTGCGCTCGGCGAACTCGGCCAGGTCCAGGCGGCCGTCCCCGACGTGCCGTCCGAGCCGGTCGATCGCCTGCTCGCGCTCGCGGTCCCCGATGCGCAGGTCCATCCGCCCGCTCCTTCCGATTGGATACCAGAACTATCCGATATCCGATCGGGGTCGTCAAGCCGGAATCACATCTCGTCGAGGAAGGCCAGCGCGGCCTCGGCGGACACCAGCCGCCAGGTGACGAGCATCCGGTCGAAGTCCCCGGTGGCGTCCTGCCCGGTGCCGTCCCGCTCGCTGCGCAGCGCCGCGACGATCGGCTCCAGCTCCCGGCGCTGCGCCGCGACCAGCGGCGCCGGGTCCTCGCCGCGCCGGTGCAGCACGGCCAGCTTCAGCAGGAACTCCGAGCGCAGGTCCCGCACGTGCGGCACCGGGGCGGCCAGCCAGGCCTCGACGCGCTCGCGACCGGACGCGGTGGACGCGTAGAGGGTGCGCGGCGGCCCGCCGCCGGTCTCGACCGCCTCGGCGGTGATCAGGCCGGCGTCGACCAGCCGCCCGATCGCCCGGTAGACCACCGGCCGCGGGATCTGCCAGACCCGGCCCAGGTGCCCGTCGGCGGCGGTGAGCGCGGCGATCGCGAAGCCGTGCACCGGCCGTTCGCCGGTGACGGCGAGGACCGTCCACTCGGCGAGCCCGAGCCGGACCTGCGTCATGCGCCCCAGCCTAGGTTCACCGGTTGACGGCGGCCTCGTTGCCCAGGTCCCAGGAGAAGCCGCGGTCGTAGAGGAACCTCAGCTCCGGATCGCTCTCCAACAGCAGGTCCTGCCCGTCGCCGCGCAGGGCGACCCGGCCGTCCGGCCGGACCTCCCAGCTCAGCTCGACGGTGCGCTCGGTGTCGCCGAACATCGGCTGCGCCCCTGCGGTCACCGGCCGCAGCGTGGCCTCGACGACGCCGTCGCGGACCGGCCGGTCCCGGTGACGAGATCGCCGTTCGCGAGCCGGACCGACAGCCCGGCCGCCCCGGGGACCGGGTAGCTCGGGATCGGGATCTCCGGGCCGTCGTACACCCACTGCCCGAACGCGACCGACTGCCGGCGGGGGTCGTCGGCGAGCCGGGCCGCAGCCGGGGCCGGGTCCTCAACCACCCGGTAGACGCCCGGCAGCACCAGCTCCGACTCCACCCGCGGCGGCTGCCCCTGCCAGAACAGGACGCCGCCGAGCAGCACGACCAGCACGCCGAGCGCCGGGGACGTCCACAGCAGACCCATCGGGCTCTTCTCGCCGACCGTGGTCAGCGCCGCGGAGTAGTCCAGCCGGCTCATCTGCGTCAGGTTCAGCTTGGACCAGCTGTAGGGGATCATCCAGACGATCAGCAGGAACCGGAGCAGGCCGTGCAGCACCCACAGCACGGTCCTCCACCGTGGACGAGCTGACGTCGGACCGGCCCCGGGGTGCTCACAACCGACGCACCCTAGGCCGGGCGGAGTATCCCGCGCAGCCGGTTCTCGGCCCCCGCCACCCGCGCCGGGCGTCCCGCATTGAGACGCACGGGCGGGGGCGGTCCGTGGAAGGATCGCCCGCGACGTTCCCGACGACCGCGAACAGACGACCGTGAACAGACGACCGTGAACAGGAGGCCGGCGTGATCCTCATCGTCCTCAAGGCACAGATCCGCCCCGACAAGCGCGACGAGTGGCTGTCCGGGATCTCCGAGTACAAGAAGAACGTGAACTCGGAGCCGGGCAACATCTCCTTCGACTACCACGAGAACGTCGAGAAGGAGAACGAGTTCGTGATCGTGGAGGTGTTCCGCGACGGCGACGCCGGCACGGCGCACGTCAACACCGACCACGCGCAGACGTTCTTCCCGTTCATGTCGACCGTGGTCTCGGAGAAGCCGAAGATCAACTACCAGGACATCGACGGCGACGTGTGGAACGAGATGGCCGAGGTGACCCCGCAGTAGCGGCGCACCCCGCGCACACCCGCGCACACCCACCGACGCCGGCGCCCCGCCGCAGGGGCGCCGGCGTCGTCGCGTTCCGGGGCACGCCGGGCAGCCGGGGACGATCGGGACGGGGGCGCACCGCCTGCGGGCGCCTCCCGGCGACCGGGCAGACTCTCCCCAGAAGTCGATCTTTGCGCCGGACAACCGGACGGTGCGACGACGACCGCACGGCGCCGCACACCCCCGAGCGGCGCGGGACCGACGAGGAGCACCCGGGATGGACACCCCCACCGCCGCAACCCCCGACCGGCAGCGCACCCGCCGCATCGCCGCACTCGCGCTCGGCATCACCGCCGTCGCCGGCGTCGCGCTCGGCGGCACCGCCGTCGCCGCCTCCCCGGCCGCGCTGGCGGCCTGGTCCCAGCCGCTGGTGCCGGGCACCCCCTGCTCGATCACCGCCAGCGCCTGCGTCGACCTGGACACCCAGCGGTCCTGGCTGATCACCGACGGGAAGGTGGTCCGCGGACCGGTCCCGATCGCCTCCGGCGGGCAGGGCCGGGAGACCCCGGTCGGCCACTCGCTGCGCGTCTACCGCAAGGAGGCCACGCACGTCAGCCAGGAGTTCCTCGGCGCCGACGGGCGGCCCGCGCAGATGCCGTGGTCGGTGTTCTTCGAGGACGGCGGGATCGCCTTCCACGGCGGCGACCCGGAACGCGCGTCGGCCGGCTGCATCCACCTCGACGACGCCGACGCCCGCGCGTACTTCGAGCACCTGCAGATCGGCGACCAGGTGCAGGTGGTCAGCGCCGCGGCCGAGGCCGCCGCCCGCAGCTCCGCGCGCTGACCGCGGGCCCGGACGATCACCGCATCGGGGGTTGCTCCGCCTTCCGGGTAACGCGCGACCCGCCCAGGCGCGACACACCGGTCGTACCGCCCGTTCCCCACCCTTTCCGGAGCGCCCCGATGGCCGAAGACCAGACCGCACGCCCGTCGCCGGTCGCACTCGCCCGCCGGGCCGCCCGGCTGACGCTCAGCGCGGGGGTCCGGGCCACCGCGGCGCCGGTCCGCGGCCTCGCCCGGCTCGGCCGGGACGACGCGGACCCGCGCTGGGCCGGGCAGACCTGGCTCTGGCAGCCCGGCTGGGGGCGGCGCACGCACGACCGGCTCTACCGGCATCCGGATCCGTACTCGATCGGGCTCAACCCCTACGAGCAGCAGAAGTACGCCGCCGTGATGGACGCGCTGTCCGGCCGCCGGTTCCGGCGGGTGCTGGAGGTCGGCTGCGGCGAGGGCGACCTGTCGGTGCGGCTCGCCGGGCACGCCGACGCGCTGCTCGGCGTGGACATCTGCACCGCGGCGGTGGAGCGGGCGGCCGCCCGGGTCCCGTCGGGGACGTTCGTCCGCCGGACGCTGCCGCGCGAGATGCCGGACGGCACGTTCGACCTGATCGTCTGCAGCGACGTCCTCTACTACTGGGAGCCGGTGACCCTGCGGGTCGGCATCGCGGCCCTGCTGGACCGGCTGCGGCCGGGCGGTGCGCTGCTGGCCTACCACTACCGCGGCGACTTCGGGCAGGTGAACAACGCCGACGCGGTGCACGACGGGTTGCACGCGGCCGGCACCGCGCGCGGCCTGGACACCCGCCGGCAGGAGACCGTCGAGGGGGTCGGCCCCGGGGCGGCCGGGGCCCGGTTCTCGCTGGTCGTGCGGCCGGTCACCGCGCAGCCGCCGGTCGGCGGCGCGGCGGCGGTGCCGCAGCCGCGCACCGCGGGCACCGACGCACCCGCCCGCCCGCGTTCCTGAGTACCGGGCTGCACCGGACGGCAGAGCGTCCGCTGGACCGTCCGGCAGTTGTCGTCAGGGCGACGTGGACCTGTCGCGGCCTGCGCGAACGCAGTTAGCGTTGCGCCCCATGACGGTCGACGCGGACGGTCCCGCCGGGATGGCCGACGCCCGGCGGGTGGTGACGATCCCGGAGCTCTCGGCGCCCAGCTACCTGCAGGCGGTGCTCTCGGTCGCCTACCGCGACGAGCGCAACAGCGTCCCGCTCACCGTCGCGACCCCGGCCGGGCTGGTGTTCGGCAACGCGGTGCATCCCGCCGCCTGGCTGCGCCGGCTCGGCGACCAGCTGCGCGGCCTGACCGCCGACGACCCGCGCAACGAGTCGGCGCAGGCGATGGCGCAGATGTTCGACGACATGGCCGACGGCCGCGGCGACGAGCGCCCCGGCGTGGACGTCCCGGTGAAGGACATCCACTGGATCTACTTCACCGACGCGCTGATCGTGCCGACGGCGGCGGCCGGGCCGAACTACGTCGATCCCGCCTGCTGGCAGGTGGCGCTGCGCGAGGTCACCGCCTGGACGATCGGCCTCCCTCCACGATAGTGACCACGGTCACTCACACCTTCGCGTGAGGATCGGCCGTTGCGGGGCCTCACACGTGTGTCGGGCGGATCAACGGGGCACTGGATGTCACCAGGCCCGATCCGGTTCCCTCACCCGGCCCGACGGATCTCGGGCCACGATCAGGAGGCGTGAACACCATGAGCACCCCCACCGACGCGAAGACCACCGCAGCGAAGGCTCCGGCCGTCACCGGCACCCCGTCGGCCCTGCAGTCCGAGCACGGCAGCACCCGGATCGCCGAGACCGTCGTCTCGAAGATCGCCGGGCTGGCCGCCCGCGAGGTCAACGGCATCTACGCACTCGGCGGCGGCGCGGCCCGCGCGTTCGGCGCGCTGCGCGAGCGCATCCCGGGCGGCACCACCAACGCTTCGCAGGGCGTCTCGGTCGAGGTCGGCGAGAAGCAGGCCGCGGTCGACATCAACGTCGTCGTCGAGTACGGCGTGTCCATCGCGGACCTGGCGAAGGCCGTGCGCCGCAACGTCATCTCCGCGCTGGAGCGGATGACCGGGCTCGAGGTCGTCGAGGTCAACATCTCGGTCGACGACGTGCACCTGCCGTCCGACGACGACCACGAGGACGCCAAGGAGACGAAGCGGATCGACACCCCGTCGCGGGTGGCGTGAACGCCCCGGTCGCCGCGGCCGGAACCGATGCCGACCGGATCGCCGTCGCCACGCTGAGCTGCCCCGCGGTGGCCCGGCTGCACGGCGGCCGGTTCGGCGAGGTGGCAACCTACCTGCCCGGCCGCCGGATCGGCGGCGTCCGTCTGCGGTCCGCACCGGATGGCGATCCGGCCGGCGTGCAGGTCGAGGTGCACGTCGTCGGGCGCTACCCGACGGCGGTCGCCGAGATCGCCGACCAGGTCCGCACCGCGCTGCGCCCGATCGTCGGGTCGGCCCGGGTGGACGTGGTGGTCGGCGACTACGCCGGCGAGACCGAACCGGCACCCGTCCGGCCATCGGACTCGACACCGGCCACCAGCGAGATCGAGCACCCGTCCGCGGACCGCGGCTGAACCGCCGCCGGAGCTCCATCCACCCGGCTCCATCCACCTCTTCAAGGACGTGACCGCGATGCCCACTATCACCAACACCCAGATCGGCCTGCTCGCCGGCCTGCTCCTCGGTATCGCCGGGGTGGTCGGCGGGTTCGGCGGGTTCGTCGTCGCACTCGTACTGGGTGCGGGCGGCCTGCTCGCCGGACGCTGGCTGGACGGCGGGCTCGACCTGACCGAGCTCTCCGAGCGCTCCGGGCTGACCGGGCGCGGTTCCGACCGGGTCCGGTGATCCGGCCGTGACCACCACCGTCCCGGAGTCACCCGGCGCACCCACGGTCGATCCGGCCGCCGAGCAGCGCGGCCGGGTCGACGTGGCCGACCAGGTCGTCGAGAAGATCGCGGTCGCCGCGCTCGCCGAGACCGACGGTGTCGGCGGCGCGACCGGGACCGTCGACCGGATGCTCGGCCGCGACGAGAGCGGCGGCCGCCCCCGGGTGACCGCCTCGGTGTCCGGCCGGTCGGTCCGGCTCGACGCCCGGATCTCGGTCGGCTACCCGTCCCCGGTCGCCGCGACCTGCGACCGGGCCCGCGCACACGTCGTGCAGCAGGTGCAGTCCCTGACCGGCCTGGACGTGGCCCGGGTGGACATCGCGGTCGCCGCGCTGACCCACCCGCGGGCGGCCTCGACGGGGAGGGATCTCGCATGATCCGCCGTCCCCGCCGCTCGGTCGCCGCGTCGCTGGTCGCGCTGGTGCTGCTGGCGGTCTGCGTGCTGCTGGCGGTGGCCGTGGTGCAGCAGCTGCTCGGGCAGCAGCCGGTGCTGCCGTTCACCGACCTGAACGCGCTCGCGGCCGGCCTGACCGGCGCCGACGTCGCGTTCCTGGTGCTGTCCGGGGTGCTCGCGCTGGCCGGTCTCGTCCTGGTCCTGGTCGCGCTGCGGCCCGGCACCCCCACGGTGCTGCCGCTGGCCGGCCGGGACGGCGCCGCCACGACCGACACCGGCATCACCCGGCGCAGCCTGGACCGGGCGCTGTCCGATGCCGCCACCGGCGTCGACGGGATCGCCCGGGCGAACGTGTCCAGCACCCGCCGCCGGGCGACGGTGTCGGCGCACGCGTCGTTCGGCGACGCGACCGCGCTGCGCACCGCCGTCCGGGACGCGGTGTCCGAGCGGCTCGCCGCGATCGGCCCGGCCCGCAGCCCGCGGGTCCGGGTGAAGGTCACCGGAACGAAGGAGTCGTGATGGCCGCCGCCAATCCCCCGGCCCGCCTCAACCGGAGCCTGCTGCTGCTGATCGGCCTCGTGCTGCTGGTGGCGGGCGCGGCCGGGCTGGCATTCGGCACCGGATCGCTGCGGGCGCTGCTGCCCGGTCTCGATCCCTCGGTGCCGCTGCTGCCCGCCGCGCTCGATCCGCCGACCTGGGTTCCGTGGGTGACGCTGGGCGCGGCCGTCGTCGTCGGGCTGCTGGCCCTGCGCTGGCTGCTGGCCCAGGCCCGGCGCCGGCCGCGGACCTCGGACTGGACGCTGCCCGCGGCGCAGGTCGCCGGCCGCGACGCCGGCATCACCCGGCTGCACTCCGATCACGCCGCCGCCGCGCTCGCCGCCGACGTCGAGTCCTACGACGGCGTCCAGCGGGCCGCCGCCGTGCTCGTCGGCGACCGGGCCCGGCCCGAGGTGCACCTGGACGTCACCGCGGAGACCGGGGCCGACCTGGCCGCGCTGCGCGACCTGATCGACGACCACGCACTGCCCCGGCTGCGGGCGGCGCTGGGCGCCGACGGCGGCCGGACCGAGCTGGTGCTGCGGCTGGTGGAGCCGAAGCGGACCACCCGCGTCGGTTAGCGGGAACCGTCCACGAAGGTCGTCCCGGCGATCCGCAGGCCGCTGCCGCCCGCCATCCGCAGCAGCCCGGCCATCGCGATCACCAGCCCGGCCATCTCGCAGGTCTCCTCGGCGCCGGCCAGCAGGTTGTAGCCGAACGCGTGCACGTCGCCGGTCTGCTCGAACACCAGCCCGCCGACGGCCTCCAGGCCGACCGCGCCGAGCAGGAACACGGCCGCACCGGCCACCACGATCCAGCTGCCCGGGCGGCGCAGCAGCATCGGCAGGCAGAGCGCGGCGAGCACCAGGACCAGCACCGACGCCGGGATGATCCAGGCGTAGGTCAGCAGACCGCTGGTGCCGAACGTGGTGTGGATGACCCAGCTGACCTGCTCGTGGTTCGCGGCGGTCTCGTCCATCGCGACGACCGCGCAGGCCAGGCTCAGCAGGATCCACCGCCAGCGCTCGCGGCGCACCGAGTTCGCCGCGATCAGCGCGAGGATCGCGGCGTTCGCCAAGTGCATCGCCGAGCTGAACCAGGTGGAGATGTTCAGCTCGTTGCCGAGCCGGATCGGCGCCGGGATCTCGAACCCGGGCCGGCCGACCCCGTACACGGCGGCCCCGAAGTGGGCGGTCGCCAGCAGCGCCGCGATCACGCCGGCGGCCACCACCACCCGGGACGGCCGGAGCAGGGCCAGGTGTGGTGCCCCGGCCGGCGGCTGCGCGGCCGGGGAGTGCTCGGCGGGCGCGGGCGCCCGGGCGCCGGTCGGCGCCGCACCCGCCTCGCGCTCGTCGAACCGCGGGATCACCTCGGTCGCCGGATCCTCGTCGGCGCTGCGCGCCAGGTGGTGCTGGGCAGTCATGTCCCCTCCTTCTGCGCGGCCGGGGGGTTCGTCCCGGCACCGGGCCCGCGTGACTCCGCGTCGTTCGGGGAACGGGAGGCGCAGGACGGGCGTCGGGACGTCGGCCGTCAGGTGGCTGAAAGGTAAACGAGCGTCCGTCCCATGGGAAACGCGGCACCGGTCCGCGGCGCAACCATCAGCCGTACGGGGCCCCGGCGTCACGACCAGGGGCGGGCCGAACGGGCCGCCCAGTACGCCTCGGCCGGCTCGGCCAGCGCGGTGAGCTCGTCCGCCGCCCCGGCCGGGACCGTCCGGGCCGCACCGGCGACGTTGCTGGCGAGCTGCGCGGTGTCCACCGGCCCGAGCAGCACCCGCCAGGCCCACGGGTTGGCCAGCGCCGCGGCGACGGCCAGCTGGTCCGCCGGCAGGCCGAGCCGGTCGGCGAGCGCGACGGCGGCGGCGTCCCCGCCCGGGGCCAGCCTGCCGTTCGCGAACACCTCCTTGACGATCACCCGGGCACCGGCGTCGGCGGCCTCGGCGAGCGCGGGCCCGGCCGAGGGTTCGAGCGGGTTCCAGGTGGACTGGAACGAGGTGAACAGCGGCTCGCCGCCCACCCGGACGTCCAGCGCGCGGCGCACCGCGTCGGCCTGCTCCGGGCCGGAGGTGGAGATCCCGACCCGGATGCCTCGGTCGCGCAGGTGGGCGAGCGCGCGGTGCACCCTGGCGTCGTCGAGCACGCCGGTGGCCGGCGTCGCCGAGTGCACGTGGTAGATCCCGAGCCGGTCGCCGAGCAGCTGGCCGGTCAGCGCGTACTGCTCGGTGAAGGCGTCCAGCGAGTGGTCCTTGATCTCGTGCCGGTCGGCGTCCATCCGCCACTCGCCGACGTAGCGGTACCCCCACTTCGAGCCGATCTCGACGTCGTCGATCTCCGGGTGGGCGGCCAGCCAGCCGGCCAGGAACTCCTCCGCGCGACCGTAGGAGCGGGCTACGTCGAGATAGCGGATGCCCGCCGCGTGGCCCGCGTCGAGCAGCTCGTGGGTGCGCGCCCGCAGGGTCTCGACGTCCCGGTCGGCGCCGAGCCGCTCGGCGCGGCCGGAGGTGATGTAGGCGGGGCGGGCGATGGCGGCCAGGCCGAGGCCGAGCCGGGACGCGGGGTCGGGCATGGGGACAGCCTGCCGTCCCGGGCCGGGAGCTGCCACCGTCGATGAAACACCTGTTGCATGTGCTTGACCCCGCCCGTAGCGTCCCTGGCATGCCAACCGAGGGCTGGGTCCTGTTGCTCGCCCAGTTGCCGGCCTCGCCGTCGAGTCCGCGGGTGACGCTGTGGCGGCGCGCCCGGGCCGCCGGCGCCGTCGGCCTGCAGAACGGCGCGTGGGTGCTGCCCGCCACCGACGCGCACCGCGAGTTCGTCGAGGGCCTCGCCCGCTACGTCCGGGAGCACGGCGGCACCGCGTACGCGATGGAGACCGTCGCCCGTGACGACGACGGCATCGTCGCCCGGTTCCGCGCCGAGCGGGCCAAGGAGTTCGCCGAGTTCGCCGAACGCACCGGCGCGCTGCTCGCCGAGCTGGAGAAGGAGTCGGCGCGGGACAACTTCTCCTTCGCCGAGCTGGAGGAGAACGAGCAGGACCTCGACCGGCTCACCGGCTGGCTCGCCAAGATCGCCGCCCGGGACTTCTTCCCGGACGAGCGGATCAAGGACGCCGAGTCCATGCTGGACCGCTGCCGCCGGTCGCTGGAGGCCTTCACCGAGGCCGTCTACCGCGCCGAGGGTGTCGCGCCGGACCTGCCGCCGCGCGAGGAATGAGCGCCCACTCCGCCACCGCGGGCGCGGTCGCGGAGGATCTCGGCACCGACCCGGCCGTCGGGCTGGACGACGAGCTGGCCGCCGCCCGGCTCGCCGAGCACGGCCCGAACCGGTGGATCCTGCCGCGCCGGGTCACCTTCCGGCAGGTGCTCGCCGACGAGATCACCGAGCCGATGATGCTGCTGCTGGTCGCGGTGGCGGTGCTCTACGGCATCTGGGGCCGGCTCGAGGACACCGTCGCCATCGTCGCGATCATCGTGGTGGTCGTGCTGGTCGAGGTGTTCGCCGAGTTCCGCGCGAAGTCGGTGATCGCCGCGCTCGGCACGCTGACCGCGCCGACCACGCCGGTGCTGCGCGGCGGCCGCACCCGCTCGGTGCCGACCGAGGACCTGGTGCCCGGCGACGTGCTGCCGCTGGCGGCAGGCACCCGGGTCGCCGCCGACGTCCGGCTGACCGAGACCTGGGGCCTGCGGATCGACGAGTCCGCACTGACCGGCGAGTCGGTCGCCGCCGCCAAGGACGCCCGGCGGGTGCTCGACGAGACCGCCGCGCTCGGCGACCGCGCCAACCTGGCCTTCGCCGGGACGACCGTCGTCGCCGGGCGGGCCCGCGGCGTCGTCGTCGCCACCGGGACCGCCACCGAGCTCGGCGCGATCACCGGCCTGGTCGTCGCCGGGCGACCGCCGCGCACCCCGCTGCAGCAGGCCATGCGCGACCTGTCGAAGGCGCTCGCGACGCTGGCGATCGCGTTCAGCGTGCTGGTCCCGCTGATCGGCGTGCTGAGCGGGCAGCCGTGGCGGGAGATGGTGCTGACCGGGCTGACGCTCGCGTTCGCGACCGTCCCGGAGGAGCTGCCGATCATCATCAGCCTGGTGCTGGGCCTCGGCGCGTACCGGCTGTCCCGGCGCCGCGGGCTGGTCCGCAGGCTGCGCGCCGCCGAGTCGCTCGGCGCGGTCACCGTCATCGCCACCGACAAGACCGGCACGCTGACCGAGAACCGGATGGCCGTCGACCACGCCGAACCGGTGCGCGGCAGCGCCGACGAGCTGCTCGCCGCCGGGGCGGCCTGCACCGAGGCCACCCCGGAACCGGACGGTGGCTGGGCCGGCGACCCGACCGATGTCGCGTTCCTGGTCGCCGCCCGGGACCGCGGTCTGGCACCGCCGCCGGAACCGGTGCACCGGTTCGCCTTCGACCCGGTCCGCGAATCGATGACGGTGGTGCTGCCGGACCGCCGGGTGGTCACCACCGGCGCCCCGGAGTCCGTGCTCGGCCGGTGCCGCGACGCGGACCCGGCGGTGCTCGCCCGGGCCGAGCAGCTGGCGGCCCGCGGCCTGCGGGTGATCGCCGTCGCCGGCCGGACGGCCGCGGAGATCCCCACCCGGGTCGAGGACGCCGAGCGGGACCTGGAGCTCATCGGCCTGGTCGCGCTGTCCGACCCGCCCCGGCCCGGCGCGGCGGACTCGGTCACCGCGGCGCACCGCGCCGGCATCCGGGTGCTGATGGTGACCGGCGACCATCCGGCGTGCGCCCGGGCGATCGCCGGGCAGGTCGGGATCGACGGCGACGAGCTGCTGACCGGCCCCGAGCTGGACCTGCTCGACGACGACGGGCTCGCCGCAGCGGTCACCCGGGTGACCCTGTTCGCCCGGGTGACGCCCGCGCACAAGCTGCGGCTGGTCACCGCGCTGCAGGACGGCGGGGAGGTGGTCGCGGTGACCGGCGACGGGGTGAACGACGCCCCCGCGCTGGCCCGCGCCGACGTCGGCGTCGCGATGGGGTCGTCGGGCACCGACGTCGCCCGGGACGCCGCCGATCTCGTCCTCGCCGACGACGACGTCTCCACCCTCACCCGCGCGCTGCGCGAGGGCCGCACCCTGCACGACAACCTGCGCAAGGGCGTGAAGTACTACCTGGCCTGCAAGGCGGGCCTGGTCGCGACGGCCGCGGCCGGGGTCGCCGCCGGCCTGCCGATCCCGTTCGCGCCGATCCAGATCGTCGTGCTGGAGATGTACATGGACGTCGCGGGGACGGCGACCTTCGCCGCGGAGCGCAGCGAGCGGGACGCCATGGACCGGCGGCCGCGCGGCCGGACGGACCGCTTCCTGGACCGGCCGCTGGTGACCGACCTGCTGGCCGGCGGCGCGTCGCTGTTCGCCGCGGTCGGCGGGCTCTACCTGGTCTCCTCCTTCACCGGGACGGACGCCGCGACCGCCCAGACGCTCGCCTTCGTCGGCTGGATGTCGGGTTATCTCGCGCTGGCCTGGGTGATGCGGACCGAGCGCACGCCGCTGCTGCGGGCCGGCCTGCTCTCCAACCGCTTCCTGCCACTGTGGACGCTGGTCACGGCGGCGTCGCTGGTCGTGGTGACGACGGTGGACCCGCTGCGCGAGGCGCTGCGGCTGGTCCCGCTGACCGGCGGCCAGTGGCTCGCGGCGGTGCTGGTGCCGGTCGTCGCGGTGTCCTGGATCGAGGTGCGCAAGATGGTCCGCGCGCGACGCCCGGCCGATCGTGCCGGACCACCCGGATCGCAACGTTCGGGACACCCGCGCCGGGACCGCTAACCTCCGACGGGTGACCGCTCCCGGGGGGCTGCCCCGCCACCAGCTCGCGATGACCGTCCTGATGACCCCGGACATGGCCAACTTCTCCGGCAACGTCCACGGTGGATCCATCCTCAAGCTGCTCGACCAGGTCGCCTTCAGCTGTGCCAGCCGCTGGGCACAGACCTACGTCGTGACGCTGTCGGTGGACCGGGTGCGCTTCCGCGAGCCGATCTACATCGGGGAGCTGGTGACGTTCCAGGCGTCGGTCAACCACACCGGCCGCAGCTCGATGGAGGTCGGGATCCGGGTGACCACCGAGAACATCACCGAGCACACCCAGCGGCACGCGAACAGCTGCTACTTCACGATGGTCGCGATGGACGAGCACCGCCGCCCGGTGCCGGTGCCGGTGCTGGTGCCCACCACCGACGAGGAGCGGCGGCGCTGGAGCGACGCCCGGGCCCGGCGCGACCAGCGCCGGGCGGCGGGCTGAGGCCGCCCGGTCCCGGACGTGCGCGTGCCCCCGCCGACCGGGACGGTCGGCGGGGGCACGGGGAAGAGCGGTGGATCAGCCGATCGCGTCGCCCGAGCCGGACTCCTGCGCGCAGGCGTCGGACTGGTCGGTGACCGAGTCGCCGGACTTGGTCTTCGCGTCGCCGCCGAGGCCCAGGGCGCCGGTCAGGCCGTTGAGCAGCGCGCCGCTCTCGACCGGGACCTGCCCGCCGAGCACGTTCACCGGGATGTTGTTGTTGCAGACCTGGATCGGCACGTTCACGTTGTTGCCGTTCAGGGCGCCGACCAGGCCGCCGTCGGCGCTCTTGTCGATCGCGCCGCCGTCGTGCGAGCCGTGGTGCTTCGCGTCCTTCGAGCTCTCGGCGGCGTAGTCGCCGGCGAACGCCAGCGGGCTGACCGCGAGCAGGGTGGCGGCGGACGCCGCGACGATGATTCCGGCCTTCTTCAGCACAGTTCTTCTCCTGATGAGTCTCGAGCCCGTGCGACGACGGCCCCGGATACCTACCGGCACGCTGACAAAATGGGGGAGCCCGTGCCTGGTGCGCTGCAATCTATCCACCGGTCGCCCCGGAAACAATTTCGGTGACCCCATCGGGTGGCGAAATCACTTTCCGTTCGGATACTCCCTCGATCCGGTTCTCCGGTGAACCGGACGAAGCAGTACCGACCACTCACGACGGCCACCCAGCGTGTTCGCGAGGGGTCCGCCGGACACGAAAGTGCCCCGGGACCGAAGCGGTCCCGGGGCACCCCGGCGATCCGGGTCGATCAGTTGATCGAGTCCCCGGCGCCGGCCTCCTGCGCGCAGGCGTCCGACTGGTCGGTGGCGGAGTCACCGGAGAGCGCAGCGCCCTCGCCCGCGATGCCGGCCGCGCCGGTCAGGCCGTTGGCCGCAGCCGCGTCCTCGACCGGAACCTGGACGCCCAGGACGTTGACCGGGACGTTGTTGTTGCACGCCTGGACCGGAACCTGGGCGTTGTTGCCGTTCAGGCCCGCGACGACGCCCTTGGCGTCCTTGTCGATCACGTTGCCGTCGGCGAACGCGAGCGGGGACAGCGCGAGCAGGCCCGCGGCGGACGCGGCGACGACGAGGCCGGCCTTCTTCTTCAGCACAGTTCTTCTCCTGATGAGTTACGGGACGCGGATCCGCGTTCCCGGCACCTGCCGGCACGCTGACAAAAAAGGGGGAGCCCGTGCCGGCTGGAGACAACGTAACGGCCGGAATCGTCGTCATCAAACCCGGCCACACCATCGTGCCCGCATATTACTTTCCGTGTGGTTATTCACCTTTTCGGTGCGGATCGCCGGGCACCGGTTCCGGCACGCCGGGCGGGCACCGGATCGGCGGCCGTCCGGCCCGCGGCCGTCCCGGCCTCGGCGGTGAGCCAGCGTGCGACGTCGACGAGCTTGCGGTTCGAGTCCTGCGACAGGCTGACCAGCAGATCGAACGCAGCCCGGTCGTCGATGGTGAACCGCTCCATCAGGATCCCCTTGGCCTGGCCGATCACGTCGCGCGTCTCGACGGCGTCGGTCAGGCCGCCGATCCGGCGGGCCCCGTAGAGGGCGATCGCCGCCTGGGTGGCGAATGCCCCCGCCATCAGCCGGGCCGGTTCGCCGAACGCCCGGGGTGTGCGGGCGTAGAGGTTCAGCGCTCCGGGCGACTCTTCCACCGGTGCCATCGCGAAGGACAGCAGCCCGCGCACGCCGCGGTCGCGGGCCGCCGCGGAGAACCGCGGCCAGCGGGTCTCGCCGACGAAGTCCTCGACGTGCACGGTCGTCGTGGTCCCGGGCAGCGCCGCGTCGACGCAGGGGCCTTCGGCCAGCTCGGCCTGCAGCGCGTCCAGCTCGGCCACGAGCGGATCGGCGGAGCCGTACGAGAACAGGTTGCCGTCCCGGTCGCACATGGTCAGCCCGGCGTGGTCGACGCCGGGCACGTTGACCACGGCGGCCGAGCACAGCCGGGTCAGCACCGCCTCCGGCGCGTCGTCCGCCACCCGTTCGACGAGTGCGGCCGCGCTGCGCGACAGCACCCGGTGCAGTTCCTCCGGATCGAGGTCGTTCATGCCGGCGGCTCCTCCGGAAGTCGGGGTCGGGCGGGGGCGAACCCCCGACCGTAACCGCTCAGCCGCCCTCGGTGTCCGGTTCGAGGCCCAGGTGCCGCAGGTAGCGGGTGGCCGACCGGACCACGGCGATGTGCGCGTCCCCCTGGACGACGTGCCCCCACCACGCGCCGTAGAGCGCGCGGTAGCGATACCCGGACAGCGTCCGGACGGCATGCCGCACCACGTCCGGATGGGCCGGGATCAGGTTCGGGTAGCTGTACATGAAGCCCACCCAGCGCCGGTCCGGGACGACGGTGACGATGTCACCGGCGCAGATCGCGCCGTGCCCGTCGGTGCCGTCGGCCCAGTGCAGCACCGCGCCGCCGGCGAAGTGCACCCCGAGGTGGACGAGGGTGCGGCCGGGCAGGATCTCGCGCTCGGTCCCGCTCCACGGCTCGACCTCGGCGCCGCGCGGCACCCAGTCCAGGTCGGCGGCGTGCACGTGGATCGGCACGTCGCCGAACTCGCGGCTCCACGCCGACATCGTCGAGTAGTAGTGCGGGTGCGAGATCGCGATCGCCGCGATGCCGCCGAGCTCGTGCACCCGGGCCACCGTGTCGTCGTCGAGCAGTGCCGTGCAGTCCCACAGCACGTTCCCGCCGTCGCCGGGTACCAGCAGCGCCCGCTGCCCGATCCCGAGGTCCGGCGTCGTCCCGACGCCCCACAGACCGGGGACCTCTTCGCGGAACTCGCCGCGGAACCCGTCGGCGCGCAGCCGGGCCGGGGTGGTCCAGCGCTGGCCGTCCCAGTCGACGTACTCGCGCTCGTCGATGCAGACCGGGCACGGTCCGGTGCCGTCGCCGAGCGGGAACTGCACGCCGCAGCGCGGGCAGAGCGGGCGGTCGGCCAGGTACACGGGTCACCTCCGGTCGGGGGCGGTGCGCACGGGGTTCCCGTGCGGGACGGTCGTGAACCGCGCGGCGCACCGGAACCGGGCCGTCCGGACAATCCCATGTGCCCCGCCCAGCAGCCGGGAGGACGCTTGACGCCCCGGCCCGCCCGCGGGTTGGGTTCCGGTATGGCGGACTCCGGCCGGCGATGTCGAGACACCACCGTCTCCCCCGCCCGACCCGCCGACCGAGAAGGCCGTGATGCTCGACGTCCGCAGGCTGGAGATCCTCGCCGAGGTCCGTGACCGCGGCTCGTTCTCGGCCGCCGCGCGCGCACTGCACCTCTCGCCGTCCGCGGTGTCCCAGCAGATCGCGGCGCTGGAACGGGAGGTCGCGCTGGTGCTGGTCTCGCGGTCCCCCGGCTCGGTCGGCAGCCTGACCGGGGCCGGGGAGATCCTGGCCGGGCACGCCGAGGACATCCTCCGGCGGATCCGGCTGGCCGAGTCCGAGATGGGCGCCCTCGCCGCGGACGTCCCGGGGCGGATCCGGCTCGCCTCGTTCGCCAGCGCGGCGGCGACGCTGGTGCCGCCCGCCGTCACCCGGTTCCGGGCGCGGTGGCCGTCGGTCGAGCTCGTCGTGCAGGTCGCCGATCCGGCCGCCGCGATCGACCTGCTCCGCTCCGGGGACGCCGAGCTGGCGCTGATCACCGAGGTCCCGGGTGAGGGGCCGGAGTTCGACGGTGTCGAGACCGTGCCGGTGTTCTCCGACGAGTTCGCGGTGCTGGTGCCGGCCGGGCACCCGCTGCAGGGCCGCGGGCAGGTCACGCTCGGGGAGCTCCGGCGGGAACAGTGGATCATGGGTTCGGAGACCGGCGTCTGCCCGGACGCCCGGGTGTTCCGCCGCGCGTGCACCCGGGCCGGGTTCGTGCCCCGGGTCGCGTTCCGGTCCGAGGACTACCCGGCCGTCCAGGGGCTGGTCGCCGCGGGGGTCGGGCTCTCGCTGATCCCGGCGCTGGCGGTCGCCGGGCTGCGCGACGACGTCGTCGCCCTGCCGATCGCCGGGGATGCGCCGTTCCGGCAGGTGGTGACGGCGCGGCTGCGCGGGCCCGGCCGGACCGCCCGCGAGGTGACGGGCTTCGCCGACGCGCTGCGCGACGCGGCGGCCGGCTACGCCCCGGTCCGGCCCCAGCACGCGCCGGCCGTCTGATCCGCGCCGGGCGCCCTCACCCGGCCGCCACCAGCGCGCGGACCCGTGGCAGCACCTCGGCGACGAACCGTTCGGCCTCCGGCACGAGCGGCTGGAACTGCAGCAGGAACGTCTGCACTCCGAGCGCGTGGAACTCCGCGATCCGCGCGGCGACCGTGTCGTAGTCGCCGACCAGACCGGCCGCGGTGCCGCCGTTGGTCCCGATCCGTGGGGTGTGCGCGAACGCGGCGAACATCTGCGCGTTCGGGTCGGTGTCGGCGAGCATCGCGCGGCGGGCGTCGGACTCCGCGTCCAGCCGCCACTGCAGGGTGAGCTCCGCCTCGGCGGCCGCCGCGGTCGGCCGGGCGATGACGAAGGCCGGCATCCCGAACCGCAGCGGACGGTCGCCGCGCGGGCGGCTCCGGACATCGCCGAGGAGGGCCGCGACGTCGTCCGGCGGCTGCCCGTTGACCAGCCACACGTCGCCCAGGTCGGTGACCAGCGACCGGGCCGGCTCCGACTCGCCGCCCACGTAGATCGGCGGCCGGTCCCGGAACCTGCCCGCCGGCCGCAGCTGCAGGTCACGGACGGTGAAGAACCGGCCGTCGTGGTCGACCCGCGCACCCGTGAGCAGCGCCCGGACCACGGTCAGCCACTCCCGGCCGTAGGCGTAGCGCTCGTCGTGCTCGCCGAACCCGATCCCGGTCCGTTCGAGCTCCGGCCGGTACCAGGCGTTCACCACGTTCAGCGCCACCCGGCCGCGCGAGATCTCCTCGATCTGCAGCGCCATCTTCGCCAGCACCGCCGGATGGAACAGCTTCGGCTTCACCGCCACGATCAGCTCGATCCGCTCGGTCAGCGCGGCCAGCGCGGCGGTGGCCGTCCACGCCTCCAGCTGGTCGAGCTCGTCGCCGAGCGGGTTGATCGTGTGCTCGGCGACGAGCACGGTGTCCAGGCCGAGGCGTTCCGCGACCAACACGGCGTCGCGGTTGCGTTCCCAGGAGGCGTCCAGCGGCTCGTCGGGATGGTCCAGCGCCGCGAAGGTGCCGCGCACCGGGGCCCAGATCCCGAACCGGGGTGGGCTCATGCCACCGCCCGTTCCCGGACCGTGGAGAGGACGGCGAGGATCCGGGCCGCCTCGTCGAGCTGCTCGGGGGTGTGCCGGCCCAGGCCGCACTCGGTGGAGACGCCGAACTCGGGCAGGAACCGGCGGGCCAGGTCCAGCCGGGCCCGGGCGCCGTCCAGCCCGTCGGCGGCGGCGTGCACCACGCCGAGATGGAACTCGGTGCCGGGCTCCAGCGCGAGATCGGACAGCGGCTGCCAGTGCGCGGCCCGGTTCCAGCTGGTCACGGTCGCGGCCTGGAAGGCGGCGACCGGGCGGGTGACGTGCCGGGACAGGCCGTTCGCGAGCTCGACGATCGAACGCGCGTCCCGCGGCAGGATGTGCCGGCCGCCGCGCTCGGCGGCCTCCGCGTTCGGCGGCTCCCCCATGAACGGCGACGCCCCGAACTTGGAGTCGCCGAAGCACAGGTGGAACGTCAGCTCGGCCCGCGGCGCGACCCACTCCGCCGCCCGCGCGGTCGCCGCGAAGATCGCCTCGTGGTCGGCGAACGGATTCGCGAACCAGCCCTCGACGGTCGCGAGCTCGGTCGGCAGGTCCCACTGGACGGCGAGGTCGTCGTGCGGGACGGCGTCCTGGATCTCCTCGACGCTCGCCCGCGCGGCGTGCTCGTAGGCCGGCAGCAGGTCCAGCTGGGCGTCGAGCGGGGCGTAGAAGGACACCGCATTGAACGGCGTCGGAAGCGATACCAGGAACCGGGTGCCCGGTGCGAGCACCCCGGCCTCCCGGGCCTTCGCGAACAGCGCGTACGAGTTTCGGGCGTGGTCGGCGTAGTCGAAACGGCCGAAGGTGAGCGTCTGCGGGGTGACGCCGTCGGCGAGCACGTAGCGGTCCCGCCCGTCCGGCGCGGGGACGGCGGTCAGGCCCGGGTTCCCGGCGAACACCGGTTCCTGGGTCAGCACCCAGTTCGCCCGGCCGCCGGTCTCCCCGTCGGGGACGCGGGTGGCGCCGGGCTGCAGGCGCTCCCCGACGAACGCGAACACCTCGTCGGCGGTCGGCTTGTTGACGGATCCGGTCAGGTAGATACCGGTCATCGGGCTCAGCTCCTCGTCGGAAGGGGACTGCGGTGGGGGACGGGCGGGTGGAGCAGGCCGCGGGCACGCAGTGCCGGGACCAGGCCGCGTCCGGCGACGGCGGCCTGCTCGTCGTGCGGCCAGCCGGACAGGACGAACTCGTCGATGCCGAGCCGGTGGTACTCGGCGATCCGGTCGGCGACCTCGTCGTGACTGCCGACCAGCGCGGTGCCCGCGCCGCCGCGGAGCAGCCCGACGCCTGCCCAGACGTTCGGGTGGACGACCAGCGCGTCCCGCCGGCCGCCGTGCAGCGCGACCATCCGCCGCTGGCCGGTGGACCGCTCCGCGGCGAGCCGCCGCTGCGCCGCGGCGATCAGCTCGTCGTCTGCGCCGTCGAGCAGGGCCTCCGCGTCCCGCCACGCCCGGTCGGCGGTGTCCCGGGTGACGAGATGGAAGCGGATCCCGAACCGGACGGTCCGGCCGTGCGCGGCGGCGGCGGAGCGGACCTGCGCGAGCTGGGCGGCGACCTGGTCCGGCGGGGCGCCCCAGACGAGGTACACGTCGGCGTGCCGGGCGGCGACCGCGACCGCGGCCGGGGAGGCGCCGCCGAGGTAGACCGGCGGCGGTTCGGGGGTGCCGCGGGCGAGCGCCCCCTCCGCCCACAGGTGCTCGCCGCGGAAGTCGAACGGCGTGCCCGACCAGGCGCCGCGCAGCACGGTGAGGAACTCCGCGGTGCGCGCGTAGCGGTCGTCCTTGCCGAGTCCGTCGCCGAACCGCCGCTGCTCGGCGTCCTCGCCGCCGGTGACGACGTTGAGCGCCAGCCGGCCGCCGGTCAGCCGCTGGTAGGTGGCCGCCTGTTGGGCGGCGAGGGTGGGGGTGAGCGTGCCCGGCCGGAACGCGACCAGGAAACGCAGCCGGGACACGTGCTGGGACAGCATCGCGGTGGTGATCCAGGCGTCCTCGCAGTAGGTGCCGGTCGGGGTCAGCACGGCGTCGAAACCGGCCCGCTCGGCGGCCGCCGCCACCGCAGCCAGGTACTCCACGGTCGCGGGCCGCCCGGTGTCGGTGCGCCCGCCGGCACCGAGCAACTGGGCGGCCTGACCGGCGTCGACGAGGGTGCGCCCGTCACCGGCGGTCGGCAGGTACCAGTGCAGTGCGATGGTCATCGCCGCGGCCGCTCAGATGAGCGAACCCAGCCGCGGCGGGTTCGTCCCGAGCAGCGTGTGGTTGCCGAGATGGACGAGCTTCCAGCGGGCCGGGTCGTGCAGCGAGTGGGTGCGGACGTTGCGCCAGTGCCGGTCGAGCCCGTACCGCTCGTCGGTGGCGGAGGTCCCGGCGAGCTCCAGGACGCCCGCGGCGATCTCGGTGCCGAACTCGGCGGCGAGTGCCTTGGCCGCCGCGACGGCGAGCGAGGCGGCGGCCGTGTTGTCGTCGTCCGGGGCGGGCGCGGCGGCGTCGATCAGCGCGGTGGCACGGGCGAGCAGCGCCTCCAGCGCGTACAGCCGGGCGGTGAGCTCGCCGGCCCGCCGCACGACGTGCGGCTCATCGACCGCCCGTTCCACCCCCGCCTCGAACCACGGACGGGACCGGGTGCGCAGGAACTCCGCGCCGTCCTCCAGGGCGGCCCGGGCGATTCCGACGTCGATCGCGGCGTGGATCGCCTGGTCGTAGGCCCCGAAGATGCTCGGCCCGCGCTCCTGCGGGGGCACCTCGGGGCCCTCCTCGATCAGCAGCTCGTCCGGCACGTGCACGTTCTCCAGGAGCACCGTGCCGGAGTGCGTGGCACGCTGCCCGAAGCCCGACCAGTCCTGCAGGTCGAGGGTCACGCCGTCGTCGTCGGGCCGGACGAACGCGGTGACCGGCTGCCCGCCGGCCCGGTCGACGGCGGCCACCGCGATCCAGCGGGCGCCGAGCGATCCGGTCGCGTAGTACTTGTGGCCGTCGAGCCGCCAGCCCCCGGCTGGATCGCGCACGACCGCGGTGTGCCGCTCGTCCGAGCGGGCCGTGCCGCGCTCGACGGTGGCGTTGCCGACATGCGCACCGGACTCCAGGATCCCGGCGAAGATCTGCACGGCCGGCTCCCGCGCGCCGAGGCCGCGGATCCCCTCCTGCACCACGAAGTGGGCCAGCAGCAGCTGGGCGACCGAGGAGTCGCCGCGGGCCAGGATCCGGATCACCTCGACCACGGTGCTACGCGGGAGCTCGGGGCCGCCGTGCCCGGCGGGCACCGCGATGCCGAGCAGCCCGCTCGCCGCGAGCGTCGCCAGCTCCGCCAGTGGTGCGCTGCGGGTGCGGTCCCGGTCCACCGAGGTCGCGGCGAGCTCCCCCGAGATCCGGCGGGCCTCGGCGAGCGCGGCATCGGTCGTGGTCAGCAGGGGCGGCGCGGTGCGCACGGTCGCCGTCATCTGGGCTCGCTTCCCGCCCGCGCGGCACGTCGTGCGCGCAGGTCAGTGATCGTCGAGGGGGGCGTCGCGGGTCGGGCGCCGGAGTCAGCGGGAGTGGGGGCGACAGCCCGCCGAGCAGACGCGGCCGAGGTCGATGTGCCGGCGCAGAACTCCGATGAACACGGCCACATCCCTCCGGTCGTCGAACCCGTGTGACGAACGCTAGCCGCGCACGCCCGCCGGCGGCGAGGCCCGGTCAGTGATGCGCAAGGGTGTGAAGCGGCGCTTACACCGGCAGCGGCCGGTCCTCGACGATGCTCTTCATCACCAGGGTCGAGCTGAGCCGCTGCACGCCGGGCAGCGCGGCGAGCCGGTCGTCGTAGAGCTGCTGGAACGCCGACAGGTCCCGGGTGATCACCC
Organism: Pseudonocardia sp. NPDC046786; assembly: GCF_040645415.1. NCBI lineage: Bacteria > Bacillati > Actinomycetota > Actinomycetes > Pseudonocardiales > Pseudonocardiaceae > Pseudonocardia > Pseudonocardia sp. NPDC046786. The sequence goes on from NZ_JBEYYF010000017.1 coordinate 67,918, forward strand.
GCAGCAGGTAGTCGGGATCGCCGAACAGCCGCTGCGCCTGCACGACGTTGTCGATGCCGGCGACCGCCGCCTCGAAGGCGGTGACGGTGACCCGGTCGGCGTCGCGCATGGTGACGAAGACCAGCGAGTCGAAGCCCAGGCCGAGCACGCCGGGATCGAGATGCGCCCGGTAGCCGGCGATCGCGCCGGACTCCTCCAACGCGCGCAGCCGCCGGTGGCACGGCGACACGCTGAGCCGGACCCGCTCTGCCAGTTCGGTGATGGTGATCCGGCCGTCCCGCTGTACCTCGGCAAGAATCTTCCGGTCGATCGCGTCCACAGCCCGAATCTTCCCTCATGCAGGACCGATCCGCGCAAGCTTGGAAACACCTTCCGGCGGTTCCGCCATAGCGTTTCCCGGACGGAACGAGCGGGGGGAGACGGACATGGCGGTGGACGCGGTCGTCGCGTTCTGGGGGTTGTCGCTGCTGCTGGTGCTCACCCCCGGGGCGGACTGGGCGTACGTGATCGGCGCCGGGCTGGGGCAGCGGACCATCCTGCCGGCGGTCGCCGGGCTGCTCACCGGGCACCTGGCACTGACCGGGGCGGTCGCCGCCGGGATCGCCGCGCTGGTCGCGGGCTCCCCGGCCACGCTGACCGTGCTCACCGGGATCGGCGCCGGCTACCTGATCTGGCTCGGCGCGACCGGCCTGGCCCGTCCGGCCGGCACCGGCACCGGCCTCGACACCGCCACCGGGACCGGCGGCCGGTTGCGGGCGGCCGCGAAGGGTGCCGGGACCAGCGGGCTGAACCCGAAGGCGCTGCTGCTGTTCCTGACCCTGATGCCCCGGTTCACCGATCCGGCCGGCGACTGGCCGGTCGCCGGGCAGATCCTGGTGCTCGGCGCGGTGCACGTGGCCTGCTGCGGCGTCGTGTACCTGGCGGTCGGGATCGGCGCCCGCCGGGTGCTCGCGGCCCGGCCGTCCTGGACGCGGACGGTGTCCCGGGTGTCCGGTGGGGCGATGGTCGCGACGGGGGCCGGGTTGCTCGTGGGGCAGCTCGCCCTGTGAGCGCGGACCGCGCCGTCATCCGATCCGATGAGCGCCCGATCGGACGCCTGACGCTGCTCCGGTCGCCGCGATGTACGCCGCAGGTGGGTCGTGTCGGGCGGCCCGGACCGAGCGGGGACCGCAGCGATGAACGCACACCGTCGGCACGGGCCTCCGAGCAGCGCGCCGTCCTCGTCGGCGTCCTGGCTGCGCTGCTCATCGCCGCGACCGTCGTCGCCGGGTCGCTGTCGCTCGCCACGGCGGCACCGCGGGTGCAGGCGGCCGGGGCGCCCGTGGTCGTGCCCGGGGCGACGGTCGCCGAGCTCGTCCCGGCACCGCCCGTCCCGGCACGCGTCGTCCCCGGGTTCCCGCTGCGGGCCGACGAACCGGAGCCGGTGGACGTTGCTCCGGCCGACCGGTGCGACGACCCGGCCTGGTGGAACGCGCGCGGTGCGGGTGACCCCAGCGACTACGTCGCCGCCTGCGGGACCTGGCCGTACTGGGTCGACCGTGGTGCGACCGCCTGCATGCCCGGCGAGCTGGGCTGCCCGGTGGCGCCCTCCGCCGGACCGGGGGTGCCGACCCACACCGGTCCGACCGAGGGGCGCCCGTGGTCACCGGAGTACGGCTACTTCGACGGACGCACCGACGGTCCGCGGAACAGCGACGGCGAGCCGTGCATGCAGGGCAGGGACAACCACGACCCGGACTGCTGATCCGGCCGGGCGGCGAGTCGCCCCGGCGGGTCTGGTGGTCGGGGCGCGCGGCTCTGTAACTTGCGGCGCCCGCACGAGACGATCAGGGACACAGGTGCAACGGTTCGGGATCGACACGCGGAGCCGGCTCGACGCGGTGCGGACCGCCGGATTGCTCGAGTCCGGGCCGGAGGAGGCGTTCAACCGGATCACCCGGCTGGCCGCCTCCTCGGCAACCCGATGGGTCGTCGTCCGGCCCGGAGCTCAGACCGAGCCCTGCTCCACCGGCCCGATGAAGGAGCCCGGCCGGGTCGCCCCGTCCTGACGCTGCACCGGCCCGCCACGCCACGGCACCGTCTGCGACGTCGTCTCGTCCGGCGCGGTGACCACGACCTCGGTGGGCGTCCAGTCCCCGCCGGACAGCGTGGTGATCGTGGTGATCCCGGTGCCGCCGGGCTGCAGCGTGATCGCGGACGGCTCCTCCGCCGAGCGTGGCAGCGAGTACGACGGCCCGAACGTCGGGTCGTCCGGTCCGCGCAGGTCGACGCCGCCGAAACCGGTCATCGTGCACGGCTGGTCGGAGGTGTTCCGCCAGGACAGGATCGTCCGCTGCTGCCCCTCACCGGTGGGCTCGTTGACGGTGGCGGTGAGGCTCGCATCGGTGCAGGGGGCTGCCGCGGTGGCCTGGTCCGCCGATCCGGCCGGCTCGTCCGGCGCCGCCTGCTCCGGCGGCGCGGCCATCTCCCCGGTCGCCGACGGCGCCGGGTCCCCGCCACAGCCGGCGAGCAGCAGACCGGCGGCGAGCAGGCCGGCCACGAACGGTGCGCGTGTGGTTCGCATGTGGACACCCTGTCGCCCGGAACGGGGCATCCGCGCGGCGGAGCGGCAACGAGCACCCGTCCGTGGTGGTGCCGGATCCGGCCCTGATCACGGCACGGGGACCGGCCGCCCGGGCAGCAGCCGCGCCGCCCCGGCGACCGTCAGCGCGGCGACCGCGACCACCGCGTAGGCGGTGCCGACCGGATCGGCCGAGGCCGCGGTCAGGAACCCGACCAGCGTCACCCCGGCCGAGGCGAACAGCTGGACGACGATGAACAGCGCCGCGGTGCCCTGCGCGATCGACTCCCGGGGGAGCACCCGGTACAGCCCGGCGAAGGTCGGTGCGGCGACCGCGCCGAAGCCCAGCCCGAGCAGGAACACCACGCCGAGCACCGCGCCGGCCGGCCAGCGGCCGTGCCCGGCCAGGACGAGGACCGCGGTGGCCGCGGTGACCAGCGCCCCGCCGCGGACCAGGATCCGCGGCCCGGTGCGGTCGCTGACCCGCCCGGACAGCGTCATCGAGATCATCAGGCCCAGCCCGAGCACGGCCACCGGGCACGCCCGGCCAGCCGGATCGAGCGCCGGGAGCACGGTGAGCTGGGTGTACATCACCAGGCCGACCGCGCTCATCACGCCGAGCGCCGCCGCGAACGACGGGATCCGCAGCAGCCGCACGTCCAGCAGCGGGGCGGGCGCGAGCAGCGCGTGCCGGGCGTAGCCGGCCAGCAGCGCGAGCCCGAGCACGACGCAGACGCCGACGGTCACCGCCCCGCTGCCCGCACCGGCCCGGTTCAGCCCGAGCAGCAGCAGCACGAACCCCGGTGGCAGCAGGAGCAGCCCGCGGACGTCGACAGCGGCCCGCTCGCCGGTCGAGCGCGTGCCCGGCACCAGCCGCCAGGCCCCGAGCGCCACCAGCCCGGCGAGCGGGACGTTCAGCCAGAAGATCCACGGCCACGCGCCCGCCCCGACCAGCGCGCCACCGATCAGCGGGCCGGCCACCGGGCCGACGTTGATCACCAGCGAGACCAGCCCCATCACCCGGCCGAGGCTGTCGGCGGGTGCCACCATGCCGACCACCGCGATCGCGGCCGGCTCCAGCAACCCGCCGGACAGGCCCTGCACCGCCCGGAAGACGACCAGGCTCGGCAGGTCCCAGGCGAACCCGCACAGCAGCGAGCTCAGCGCGAAGCCGACCAGCGCGGCCTGCAGCAGCCGGGCCGGGCCCCAGCGCGCGGACAGCCAGCCGACCAGCGGGACCGAGGCGGACGCGGCCACCAGGTAGACGACGGTGACCCAGACGATGCCGGAGATCGGCGCACCCAGCTCGGCGCCGAGCGCACCCAGCGTGGAGGTGACGGTGGTCCCGGTGAGGACGGCCATGAACGCGGCGAGCGCCATCGAGGCGAGGACCCGGCGCGTCCCCGGTGCACCGGCGACCCACGCCGACTCGGTTGTCATGCATGTGAATCTACTAAACGGTGTAGTAAAGTTCAACGCCATCCGGGTAGTGCGTTGCTAGGCTCGGGTCGTGGGCACGACGACGGACATCGGGGACGCGCCGACGGCGCGCAAGCGCGACAAGCGGCGCGCCATCCTCGACGCCGCCGCACCCGTGTTCGGCGAGGCGGGCTACGAGCGGGCGAGCGTGGACGCGATCGCCGGGGCCGCCGGTGTCTCGAAGCCGACCGTCTACTCCTACTTCGGCGGCAAGGAGCAGCTGTTCCGGGAGACCATGGCCGACGTCGCCCGGCAGGTGAACGAGGTCTCCTACCGGCACGTCATCGCGCTCGACCTGCATCCCGACCGGTTCCGGACCGGCCTGCACGAGCTCGGCGTCGCGCTCACCCGCTGTCAGCGCGACGGGTGCGCCGCGTCGCTGTCCCGGCTGGTCCTCGCCGAGAGCCGGCGCGATCCGGCCGTGTTCGAGGAGGTCCGCCGGGCCGGGTTCGGGCCGATCCGGGAGGCGCTCGCCGGGCGGCTCGCCCGGCTCGGCAACGCCGGGCTGCTCGACATCGACGACGCCGACGTCGCCGCCCAGCACTTCATCGCGCTCACCCAGTCCCAGCTCCCCGAGCTGACGGCGGGCGGATCCGCCGAGGCCGACGAGGACCTCGTCGCCTCGGCGGTGGCGCTCGGCGTGGACGCGTTCCTCCGGGCCTACGCGCCCGCTCGCTGAGCCGCCGCTACGGGACCAGCTCGACCCAGCCCCGGATCACCTCCGGCGTCACCTGGTCGACGAGCTCGGGATGGTTCTCCCGGACGTGCTGCTGGACCCGGCGGACCAGCACCTGCTCGTCGCCGTCGCGGACCTCGTAGCCGCACTCGCAGCTGACCTGATGGAGCATGGCGGACTCCCCTGCGGGCAGGGACGGGATCGCGCCCCGTCCGTCGAACTGTGGATATCCGAAGGGTCCTGGAGGTCGTTGTGGCGACGTTGTCGCGACGTGGCAGCGACCTTGTCACCATGACACGGTGCGGATCCAGCTGCATGGGGCCTTCGTCGTCGAGCACGACGGCCGTCCGGTCGATGCGCGGCTGCCCGGACGGCGGGGCCGCCTGCTGGTGGCCTACCTGGCTGCCCACCGGTCGGCGGCGGTCGACCGGTCCGCGCTGATCGAGGTGCTGTGGCGGCCCGGCGTCCCGGACCCCGGCGCGCCACGGGTGTTCGACTCGGTGCTGTCGAAGACCCGCGGCGCGCTCGCCCCCGCCGAGATCCGCGGCCGGTCCGGGCTGCGGCTGGTGCTGCCGTCCGGCGCGTCCGTCGACTCCGACCGGGCGGCGGCCGCCCTGCACGACGCCGAGTCCGCGGCGGGCCGCGGCGACTGGCGGCGGGCGTGGGCGCAGGCGCTGAGCGCCGTGTTCGTCACCCAGCGCGAGTTCCTGCCCGGGTTCGACGACGAGTGGGTCCAGCAGCGGCGGGCCGAGCTCCGGCCGGCCCACGACCGGGCCATGACCTGCTACGCCGAGGCGTGCCTGCGGCTGGGCGGCGCCGAGCTGACCGGCGCCGAGCGCTGCGCGCGCCGGCTGGTCGCGGCCGATCCGCTGGCCGAGCGCGGTCACCTGCTGCTGATGCGGGCGCTCGACGCCCAGGGCGACCGGGCCGCCGCGCTGGCCGTCTTCGCGCGGCTGCAGCGGACCCTGCGCGACGAGCTCGGCGTCTCGCCCGGCCCGGAGGCCGCCGCGCTGCACCGCGCGCTGCTGCGCGACACCGGGTAGCGGGGCGGCCCGCCGTCACCCCGGGCCGTGGCGGACCTCGGCGGTGTCCCACGGCCGGGCTCCGAACTCCGCGGACGCCGGCCGGATGCCGTCGCCCCCGGCGATCGTGTCGTCCACCGCCGACAGGGCGAGGGTGGCGAGCAGGGCGGCGAGCGCCAGCCCGGTGACGACGAGGGCCCGCCGGCAGTTCGACGTGCCGGGCATCTCGGGTGGCGTCTGGGCCGCCGCGACGGCGTGCCGGTCGCTGTGGCGGTGCCGTTGCCACGCCTGGAACCGGAGCCGCTCCTCGTGCTCCAGTCGGTCCATCGGCTCCCCGGCCGACCTGTCCACTCCCCGACCTCCACCGTCCGGACGAACCCGTATGGGCTGTTCAGACGTCCTGTCGAGTACGGCCCCCGGCGTGTTTCCCCAGCTCATCAACTCTGATGACGAGCCGGGTGGTCAGCCGGAGGCCAGCGCGGAGACGGTCGCGGCGATCGTCACCGTGTTGAAGACGAACGCGATCACCGCGTTCGCCGTGACGGTCCGGCGCATCTCGCGGGAGAGCACGGTGACGTCGGTGGTGCCGAACGTCGTCATCACCGACACCGCGAAGTACACGTAGTCCGCCCACTGGGGCACGCCGCCGCCGGGGAACCGCAGGGCGGCCCGATCCTCGACGAGGTCGTCCGCGTGGAACGCGACCGCGAACGAGACGAGCACACACACCCACCCGACCACGATGAGGGCGACCGCCACCGCGATCCGGGCCCCGTCGGGCAGGCTGCCGCCGCCGTGGCCGGGCAGCCACAGCACCGCCACGGCCAGCGCGGTCGCCACGATGAAGATCGAGACACCCGGGCCGGGGGCGGTGCCCAGCACCCAGCGTTCCAGGACGGTCCCGCGGCTCTCCCGGCGCGCCCAGCCGTGGATCTGGGCCGGCGTCGCCGACACGAAGGCGGTGATCGTCAGCACCAGGTAGGCGCTCAGGTAGATGAGCAGGACCACCACCCAGCCGTCGATGACGGCGAGGGTCGTGTCCTGCGTCCGGAGGATCACGACGGTCGCGATCCCGCCGAGCACGGCAAGGACCGAGCTCGCACCGGACCGGCGCCACTCGGGCAGCCAGAACCGGGCCGTTCCCTCCGGCATCGCGCAGCCCTCCTCCGGTCGGCCCGGGTGCCCGCTGCGGCCGGGGCGCGTCCGGAGGGAACGCTAGCCCCTGTGTCGCGGATCTCCGCACCGGACGGGTCGTCCGGCCCGTCCGGCATTGACCGTGCCGCTGCGGCACGGCCTCTACTGGGACCGACGACGGAGAGGGGCGAGTACCGTGTGTGCAGCGATCACAGTGGACCGGGACCCGACGGAACGGACGCGGCTGTGAGCGCGCGCCGGTCCGGGCGCCGGCTGGTGGCGACGCTCGCCGCGGCGCTGGTGCTGGCCGGGCTCGTCACGGCCGGTTCCGCCGCGGCCCGGGACCCGGGCGCGGGGACCGACCGCATCGGCAGCTACTCCTCGTCCGAGGGGCACCTGGCGTACCAGGTGCACGTCCCGCCGTCCTGGCGCCCGGACCGGCCGATGCCGGTGATGGTGGCGGTACACGGCTGCGGCATGACCGGCTACGGACTGAACTCGATGAAGTCGATGACCCGGTTCGACGAACTCGCCGACCGGGAGGGCTTCCTCGTCGTCTACCCGACCCAGTCGTTGCTGCGCAACGGGTTCCTCTGCTGGAACTCGTTGTCGCCCGAGCACCAGGACCGCGACCGCGGCGAGCCGGAGCTGCTCGCCGGGGCCGTCCGCCAGGTGATCGAGGAGTACGGCGCGGATCCCGCCCGGGTGCACGTGTCCGGCGCGTCGTCCGGTGCCGGGACCGCGGTGATCCTCGGCGCCACGTACCCCGACCTGTTCGCGACCGTCACCTCGGTGGCGGGCGGCGAGTACCGCTTCCACCGGGCCGAGCACGACCTGGACGGCGTCTCGCCGGTCGACACCGCGCAGCTCGCGCTGGCGGCGATGGGGCCGCGGGCCCGCCAGGTCCCGCTGATCGTCGTGCAGGGCGAGCTGGACGACGTCGTGCCGCCGATCATGGCCGAACGGCTGGTGCACCAGTGGCTGGTGCTCGGCGCGCTCGTCGCGACCGGCCGGCCGGACGCCGACACCACGCCGCACGCCGTCGAACGCGTCGAACCGCCCGGTGCGCACCCCTACACCCGCACCACCCACCGGGTCCCCGGCCAGGCGACGATCGACTCCTACCTGGTCGAGGGCATGGGGCACACCTGGTCCGGGCCGCGGGCGTCCGGGACGTTCACCGACCGGGCCGGGCCCGACCTGTCGACGATCGTCTGGGAGTTCGCGTCGGAGCGGCCGCTGCGGTGATGCGGCAGGCTGTCCGCACACCATCGGCCTCCGTCCCCGTGGATGAACGGCTCGGCTCCGCACGTTGAACCGCCTGGACCGTCCGGCCTAGTGTTCCCTCGATCTTGCGGGGGTGTCGCAGACCGTCCTCCCGTCACCCCGGAGAAGGAGACCCCCGTGCGCCGCACGTTCCTGGCCATCGCAGCCGCCCTACTGGCGTTCACCGTTCTCGCCGGCTGCAGCAGCGGTGGCTCCGACAGCTCGGACACCCTGCGGATCGGCACCGAGGGCACCTACAGCCCGTTCAGCTTCCAGGGCCCGGACGGCGAGCTCACCGGCTACGACGTCGAGGTCGCCCGCGCCGTCGGCGCCAAGCTCGGCCGCGAGGTCGAGTTCGTCCAGACCCCGTGGGACTCGATCTTCGCCGCGCTGGAGTCCCAGCGCATCGATCTGGTCGCCAACCAGGTCACGATCAACGAGGAGCGGCAGGCCCGCTACGACCTGTCCACCCCGTACACCGTGTCCGAGGGCGTGATCGTCACCCGCGCCGACGACACCACCATCAGCACCCTCGCCGACCTGCAGGGACGCACCACCGCGCAGTCCGCGACCAGCAACTGGGCCGACGTCGCCCGCGAGGCCGGCGCGAACGTCGAGGCCGTCGAGGGCTTCGTGCAGGCCGTGCAGCTGCTCAAGGACGGCCGGGTCGACGCCACCGTCAACGACACCCTCGCCGTCGGCGAGTACGCGCAGACCACCGGCGACACCGGGGTGAAGGTCGCCGGCACCACCGGCGACACCAGCGAGCAGGCGTTCGCCGCCCGCAAGGACAGCGGGCTGATCGCCGACGTCGACCGCGCACTGGCCGAGCTGCGGGCCGAGGGCACGCTGGCCCAGCTGTCCGAGAAGTACTTCGGCGCCGACGTCAGCGGCCGGTAGGTGGATCCCGCCACCTGGGAGCTGATCGGCCGCAACCTGTGGCCGATGCTGCGGGCGACGGTCACCATGACCATCCCGCTCACCGCGATCAGCTTCGTCATCGGTCTCGTACTGGCACTGTTGCTGGCGCTGGCCCGGATCTCGTCGATCGCGCCGCTGTCCTGGCTCGCCCGGGTCTACATCTCGATCATCCGCGGCACGCCGCTGCTGGTGCAGCTGTTCATCGTCTTCTACGCGCTGCCGCAGTTCGGACTGGTGATCGACCCGTTCCCGTCGGCGATCGTCGCGTTCAGCCTGAACGTCGGCGGCTACGCGGCCGAGGTGATCCGGGCGGCGATCCTCAGCATCCCGAAGGGACAGTGGGAGGCCGCGCAGACCATCGGCATGGGGTACACCACCACGCTGCGCCGGGTGATCCTCCCGCAGGCCGCGCGGACCGCCGTCCCCCCGCTGTCGAACACGCTGATCTCGCTGGTCAAGGACACCTCGCTGGCCTCGACCATCCTGGTCACCGAGCTGCTGCGGGTGGCGCAGCTGGCGGCGGCGCCGACGTTCGACTTCTTCGCCCTCTACGGCGTCGCCGCGGTGTACTACTGGGTGCTCTGCCTGCTGCTGTCCTCGGTGCAGGTACGGGTGGAGACACGGCTGGAGAGGTACGTGGCGCGATGAGCGACCTGCTGACCGTGCGGGGCCTGCGGAAGTCCTTCGGGACGCTGGAGGTGCTGCGCGACATCTCGTTCGACGTGCCGGCCGGGTCCGTCACCGCGGTGATCGGGCCGTCCGGGTCGGGCAAGACGACGGTGCTGCGCTCGCTGAACGCGCTCGACCGGCCGGACGCCGGGGTGATCGGCATCGGCGACGTCACCGTCGACTTCGGCGGCCCGGTGGACCGGGCGACACTGGCCCGCTTCCGCGCCCAGAGCGCGATGGTCTTCCAGGCGCACAACCTGTTCCCGCACCGCACGGTGCTGCAGAACGTCGTCGAGGGCCCGATCGTCGTCCAGAAGCGCCCGCGCGAGCAGGCGGTCGCCGACGCCCGGCGGCTGCTCGACCAGGTGGGCCTGGCCGAGAAGGCCGACCAGTACCCGTACCAGCTCTCCGGCGGCCAGCAGCAGCGCGTCGGGATCGCCCGGGCGCTCGCCCTGGAACCGCAGCTGATGCTGTTCGACGAGCCCACCTCGGCGCTGGATCCCGAGCTCGTCGGGGACGTCCTGCGGGTGATCAAGGACCTGGCGGCCGGCGGCTGGACGATGGTGATCGTGACCCACGAGATCCGGTTCGCCCAGCAGGTCGCCGACCAGGTGCTGTTCGTCGACGGTGGGGTGGTCGCCGAGTCCGGGCCGCCGGCGCAGGTGCTGGTGGAGCCCGGGCAGGCCCGTACCCGGCAGTTCCTTGCCCGCATCCTGGACCCGATCTAGCGGCCGCCCGCAACCGGACCGGCGGCGGCGAGGACCTCGCCGCCGACGCCCTGCTGCGCGCCTACCGGGCGCTCTGCGGGTACCCGGCGGAGCGGATCCGGGCGCTGCGGGTGCGCCCGTGGCTGCTCACGATCCTGCGCAACACCGCACGCAACCGGGCCCGGCCGAGCTGGCCGAGCGCGGTGAGCTGCAACGCGCGCTCGGCGTCGCACTCGGTGCGCTGCCGGAGGTGCAGCGGACCGCGCGGTCGTGCTCCGGCACGTCCAGGGACTGCCGACCGCCGAGATCGCCCAGGTGATCGGCTGCGCGGAGGGCACCGCGAAGTCGCACGTGTCCCGCGGGCTCACCGGCCTGCGCGCGGTCATGGCCGCACGCCCCCGTCCCCTCGAGGGGAGACCCCACTCATGACCCCGCCGACCCCGACCACCGACCCGCTGTTCGCCGCACTCACCGGGCTCGGTGCGACCGCCCCGGCCGGCTTCGACGACCTGGTGTTCACCCGGTGGACGAGCGCCCCCAGCCGGCTCGGCGACGTCCGGGTCGCGTTCGCCGCCGACGGTGCGCAGTTCGTGCGTCCGGTCGCCGGCACCGACGACGCCACGTTCGCCGCCGAGTACCGCAGCCGGTTCGCCCGGCCGCTGCGCGCGGCCCGGCGGCTGCCCGCGGGGATCGGCCCCGCGCTGCGCGGCGCCGCCGGGGCACAGTCCGAGCTGGACCTGGCCGCCGGGAGCCCGTTCGAGCGGGCGATGCTCGCCGCGACCCGGCGGATCCCGGCCGGGCAGGTCCGCCCGTACTCCTGGGTCGCCCGGGAGGCCGGGCACCCCGGTGCGGTCCGCGCGGCCGGCACCGTGCTGGCCCGCAACCCGCTGCCGCTGCTCGTGCCCTGTCACCGGGTCGTCCGCGCCGACGGCGCGCTCGGCGACTACATGTTCGGCCCGGACCGCAAGGCGGAGCTGCTCACCGCCGAGGGCGCCGATCTCACCGAGCTGGCGTCGCTGACCCGGGCGGGTGTGCACTTCCTGGCCAGCGACACCACCGGGATCGTCTGCTCCCCGACCTGCCGCGACGCCCGCCGGATCACCCCGGCGCACCGGCACGGCTTCCGCACCCTCGACGACGCCCGCCGGGCCGGCTACCGGCCGTGCCGCATTTGCCGGCCGGCCGCCGCCTGACGACGTGACAGCCGAGCAGCCGCCGGTGGACCCTGCTCGGCGCCGACGGCCGCCCGTACCCCGCTCCGGGGCCCGGCACCCTGGGCGGACACCGGCGGCAGCGGCTCTGCGGGCGCCTGGACTGCCCGTCCGCGAACCGGGCCATCGCCCGCGGCCGCTACCTGAGGCACCGGTCTTCTTCGCCGACGCGGCCACCGCGGTCGCCGCACCGCTTCGCCGCCTGCAAGCAGCAGTGCGGACCGGAGAGCGCCCGACCCGGCCGCGTTCCCCGGTGCAACCGACGACGCCGTCCGGGGGTCTGCACCGTGACAGCCGCACACCCGCACAGCGACAGGAGCACCCCGTCATGTCGATCCCGGCCACCGCCGCCCGCCGCACCGTCGTCCGCGACACCAGCCTGGGACCGGTCACCCTCTCCGCCTCCCCGCAGGGCCGGACCCGTCTGCGCCTGGGCCGCCCCGCCGCGGCCGTGCACGATCAGCGGCCCGGGCCCGGCAGCGCCGAGCACGCGCTGCTGGAGCAGGCCGTCGCCGAGCTCGGCGAGTACCTGACCGGTCTCCGCAGCACGTTCGAGGTGCCGGTCGACCTGTCCGGCGTCGAGCCGGAGCACCGCCGGGTGCTCGACGAGCTGTGCGCGACCGGCTACGGGCGCACCCGCAGCTACCGGGAGCTCGCCCGCGCCGCGGGCCTGACCGAGGACGGTCCGCGCCGGGCCGGGGCGGCCTGCGCGCGCAATCCGGTCCTGGTCGTCGTCCCGTGCCACCGGACCGTGTCGGTCACCGGGGCGCTCACCGGCTACGCCGGCGGCCTGCCCGTCCCCGGCGGCCTCAGCGGGAGCCCCCGGTAACGCACCTTCGGTTGCCCGATCGCGGACGCGCCGCGTGACAGGTTGACGAAGTCAATGTAGCGTTTACATTGTGAAGGAGAACCTGACAGAAGCCGTCCGGGCCCTGCGCGGCCGGGCCGACGCACTCCTCGCCGCCCGCGTGCTCACCGCCGACGAGGACTGGGCGGGCGCCGTCCAGCGGGCGCTGGCCGTCCGGTCCGCCGCCGACGACGTGGTGCGTGCCGTCGTGCACGAGGCGCGACGGGCCGGCGCGACCTGGCAGGTCATCGGCGACGCACTCGGTGTGAGCCGCCAGGCCGCCTTCCAGCGCTACGGGAAACCGATCGACCCCAGAACCGGAGAACCCATGAACACCACCCCCCTCGCCGGCGCCACCGATCTCGCCACCACGACGGTCGAGGACCTGGCCGCCGGCCGCTGGTCGCGCGTCACCGCGCAGTTCGACCCGACCATGCGCGAGGGCCTGTCGGAGGACGCGCTCGCCGCCGCCTGGGCACAGATCATCGGCCTGTCCGGAGCCTTCGAGGCGCACGGCGAGCCCGAGGTCTCGCGGGCCGGCGACCTGACCGTCACCGACACCCGGCTCACGATGGAGGCCGGCGACTACACCGCCCGCATCAGCTACCGCGACGACCACACCATCGCCGGCCTGTACATCCTCCCCGCGGACGCGTCGTGACCACGACGTCCACCGGCGGCGCGAACCCGGCCGCGGCCCCGTCCGCGACCGGGGTCGCCGGCCGCGCGGCCGGGATCGACCTGCGGTCGATCCTCGTGTTCCTCGTCGTGGCGTTCGGGCTCGCCTGGCTCGTCACGCTCCCGCTCTGGCTCGGCGACGGGCTCGCCGAGCCCTCGTTCACGCTCGTGGCCGCGGTCATGATGACGACCCCGGCGATCGCCGCCCTCGTCGTCGTGTTCCTCGTGGAACGGCCGGCGCACCGGTGGCGGGCCCTCGGACTGTGGCCGCTGCGACCGTTCGGGAGACTGTTCGGCTACATCGCGGCGGGCATCGCGGTGGCCATGGCGCTCGTCCTCGTCGCGCTCCCGGTCGGCGCGCTGCTCGGGGTGTACCCGGCCGACTTCACCGGCTTCTCCGCCTTCCGGGAGACTCTGGCGGCCCAGGTCGGCCCGGGCCTGGTGCCCGAGTCGGTCGGCGTGATCGTCGCCACCCAGCTCGCCCTGGTGCCGCTCGCCGCCGTCCTCGGCGTCCTCCCGGCGCTGGGCGAGGAGATCGGATGGCGGGGATGGCTACTGCCGAAGCTGATGCCGCTCGGCGCCGTCCCGGCGATCCTGATCTCCGGCGTCGTCTGGGGCACCTGGCACGCCCCGGTCCTCCTGCTCGGCTACAACTACCCGGACGCTCCGAGCTGGCTGGGCGTGCTCTCCATGATCGGGATGTGCACCGTGGTGGGTGCGATCTTCGGCTGGCTGCGGCTGCGGTCCGGATCGGTGTGGCCCGCGGCGCTGGCGCACTCCGCGTTCAACGCGACGGCCGTGTCGTTCCTGCTGTTCGCGATGGCCGGGGTCCCCGTGGACACCACGCAGGCGACCGTCCTCGGCTGGAGCGGGTGGATCGTCCCGCTGGTCGTGATCGTCCTGCTCGTCGCCACCGGGCGGTTCGCGCCGGTGGCCGAGCGGTCCGAGGGCCGAGCGCTGTCGAGCCGATCCGGCGGTCGGCACCGCACGGTCCGGTGAGCACCGGATCCGCCGGACGGAGCGATCCGCCGGTAGCCGCCGTTGATCACCACCCGAGCCGTGCGCTCGCTCGTGGGCCGGGCGGCGCGGAAGTGTCGGTGCCCGTGCCTATCGTCCGCCACATGGGCGAGCCGGAGGCATTCGATCGGACGCGTCGGGACTACGACGCCGTCGCCGAGATCTACGACGAGATGGTGCGGAGGGGCGATCTCGTCACCGACGCCTTCTGCACAGCGATGGTCGACACCTTCGCTCATCTCGTCCGCGCGGGTGGGTCGGAGAACGACGTGCTCGATGCCGGTTGTGGACCCGGCCAGTGGACCGACCACCTCGATCGGGCCGGTGTCCGGGCCCACGGGATCGATCTGTCGCCGGCCATGATCACGATCGCCCATCGACGTCGCCCCGACCTGCGCTACGAGGTCGGCTCCATGCTCGAGCTGAAGGCACCGGACCAGTCGATCGCCGGCATCCTGGCCGGCTTCTCGCTGATCCACACGCCGCCGGAGCTCCTGCCCCGGATCCTGGCCGGGTTCGCCCGAGCGATCGAGCCGGGCGGGCCGCTCCTCGTAGGCGTGCAGGTCACCGACACCGCGGGCGCCGACGGCTGGGTCCCGTACGACCACAAGGCTTCTCCCGCCTACCTGTGGAACCTGGACGTGCTCAGCGATCTGGTGCGCGTCCGTGGCTTCCGCGAGCTCGGGCGCATGCGCATCGCTCCGCCCGCCCCGGGCAAGCCCCCGGCCGGCTACCTGTTGATGCGCCAGGAAGCTCGCTAGCCGGTACCGGGCTCGCGGAGCGTGCGGGCGCCGTCGGGGTGGCTCGCCCGCAGGCGCGCAGCGCGGCGAGCCACTACATGAAAAAGCCCTCGGTAGCCGAACTACCAGGGGACTCTCGGAGCCGCCTGCGGGAATCGAACCCGCGACCTACGCATTACGAGTGCGTTGCTCTGGCCGTCTGAGCTAAGGCGGCGTGCTGCACGTCAAGTGTAGCGACCGCCCACGAGCCTCCCGCGCAGCCCCCGTCACCCGGCGCCCCCGGCGTCCGGTACCGGTCCGCCGGCGAACGGGAACCGCGGACCGGCCTCCCACGGCCCGCCGTCGTAGCGCCACAGCGCCAGCCCGGTCACCGTCGCGTCCCACGGCGTGAAGCCCGCGGTGAGCGACGCGTGCAGTGCCCGGGCCCGCTCCGGGGTCACCTTGTTCTGCACGGTCACGTGCAGGTCGGACTTGCCGGCGTCCTGCCCGGTCAGGTGCTCGTGCCAGCGGACGGCGAGGGACCGGCGCAGGGCGAGCAGCTCCGGCGAGTCCAGTGTGTACGCGACGCCGCGGCCGAGCGAGCGGATCCCGGACACCCGCGCGGTCACCGGTGCCCGCGCGGTGGCGACGGCGACATCGGCGACCACATCGGACAGCGTCGGCGCGGGCAGCGCGTGGAACAGGGTGAGGTGCGCCCCGACCAGCAGGCGCTCGGGCGGGAAGTGCCGGGTGCGGAGCCCGTCGAGGTGACGGCGGGTGGGCTCGTCGAGCAGGGCGGTGAGGATCAGCGGCCGGTCATCCACGGTGCAGCGCGGTCATCATCGCCTCGACCGCGATCCGCGGCTTGACGTTCTGTTCGAGCGCCTCCCGGCAGGCCAGCACCGCCTCCAGCCTGCGCAGCGACGACTCCGCCCCCCACTCGGCCGCGGCGAGCCGCACCTCGCGGTCCCGGTCCGGGTTGGTCAGTGCGACCTGCGCGCCGCACGCCACGACGATCGTGTCCCGGTAGAAGCCGGCCAGGTCGACCAGCGCCCGGTCCAGGGCGTCGCGCTGCGTGCGGGTGGCGCGGCTCTTCTGCCGTTTCTCCAGGTCGCGCTCGGCCGCCTTCGCCGACCGGGCGGCCGCGGCGGCGCCCTTGCCGCTCCCGCCGGCACCCATGGCGACGGCCAGCTCCTCGCGCTCCGCGTCGTCCCGGGAGGAGCGCAGCTCCTCGGCCTCGCCCTCCGCGGAGCGGATCAGCACCTCGGTGTGGAAGAACGCGTCGCCGAGCCGGCGCAGCTTCGTCGGCACACCGAGGATCTCCTCCCGCCGGGCGCGGGCCTGGGCGTCGCGGGCCAGGCGGCGGGCCCGGCCGACGTGCCCCCCGCACACCGACGCGGCCCACTGCGCCTGCTCGGGATCGATCCCGTCGCGGTCGCGCAGCACGCCGGCGACGGCCTCCGGGGACGGGCTGCGCAGGTGCACCAGCCGGCAGCGGGAGCGGATGGTGACCGGGACGTCGTCCGGATGGTCGGACGGTGCGCACAGCAGGAACACCGTCTCCGGCGCCGGTTCCTCGACCGCCTTGAGCAGCGCGTTCGACGCGCCCTCGGTGAGCCGGTCGGCGTCGGCGATGATCACGATCTGCCAGCGCCCGGTGGCCGGCCTGCGGGCCGCGAGCTGCACCAGCGAGCGCATCTCGGCGACCGAGATCGACAGACCCTCGGGGACGATCTCGCGCACGTCGGAGTGCGTGCCGGCCAGCACGGTCCGGCAGGCCGCGCACTCGCCGCAGCCCTGGTACGGGCACTGCAGCGCGGCCGCGAAAGCCCGCGCCGCGTTCGAGCGGCCGGACCCGGGGGGCCCGGTGAACAGCCAGGCGTGGGTCATCGCGGTGGGATCGGACGCGGCACCGCCCAGCTCGGCGACGGCGGCGGGCTGCCCGACGACGTCGGCCCAGACGCTCACGACGCCCCCTCCGGCGCCACGACGACGCCGGGTGCGGCCGGCAGCAGCGGCAGCACACCGTCGCCGACCCGGGCGGCGACCTCGTCGGGGTCGCCGTCGGCGTCGACGACCACGTGCCGGCCCGGCTCGGGGGCCAGCGCCCGGGCCAGCAGCCGCTGCACCCGGGCGTGCTCGATCCCGGCCACCCCGGGCTCCGCGCGGGACTGCGGCGCCCGGTCGAGCAGCACCGTCAGGTCGGGACGCAGGCCGCCGGTCGCCCACCGGGCGAGGCTCTCCAGCTCGCCGTCGTCCGGCCCGGTGCCGGTCTGCTCGGCGGCGACCCCGAACCGGGCGAGCGGGCCGGCCACGAACCGGTCCACGATGACGACGGCGCCGGCGGCGAGCGACGGCCGCACCACACGTTCCACCAGGTCGGCCCGGACCGCGGCGGCGGCGAGTGCCCGCGCGCGCAGTCCCTCGAGATCGGCCGGACCTCCGGCGCGCTCCTGGTGACCGGGTTCGACGACGTCGTACCCCAGCCGGCGCAGCGCGCCCGCGAGCCGGCCGGCCTGGTCGACGGTGTCCTGCGGCGTCGCGCCCTCGATCGCAATCAGGACGCCGGCGCCGGTCCGCCGCTCGCCGGAGCGCAGCGCCGAGACCAGGTCCCTGACCAGCGGCTCGAACCCGCGATCGTCCATCTGCCGGTAGGCGATGGTGCCGACCACGGCGGCGACGAGGCCGCCGCCCGCCAGCACGAACCGGGTGCCGTCGACCAGGAACTCGGTCCCGCCGATCGTGATCGGCCGGGTCGCGACGAGGCCGACGACGATCGGGACCAGCGACATCGAGCCGAGCAGCACCAGCCGCACCAGCGACTGGACGAAGGCGTTGATCCGGCCGCGGATCCCGTCCGCGACCTGGGTGCCGATGATCGTGAGGCCGGTGAGGAACGCGATCCCGGCGAAGGCGCCGACGAACATCACCGCGGCGATCGCCATGAACAGGTGCACGGCCACCGCGACGACGACGAGCGACAGCCCGGCCGCAACGATCGCGGTGCCGAACAGCCGGTTGTGCGGCAGCCGCTGGGCCAGTCGCGGGCCGATCCCCATCCCGATCGCCAGTCCGGCGAAGACCGACCCGAACAACACCGAGTAGGCGGCGTCGCCGCCGCCGAGGCTGGACGCGTAGAGCTTCGCGGTGGCGATCACCGCGCCGCCCGCGGTGAAGGCGCCGACGATGCCGATGACCAGGCCGCGCACCAGCGGGGTGTCGATCACGAACCGGAAGCCGTCGCGGAGCAGGAACAGCATCGACGGCGGCGCCTGCCTGCGGTCCGCGGCGCCCGGCCGCCCGGACACCTCGCGGATCCGGAAGAACACGACCAGCGCGGAGATCAGGAAGGCGAACGAGTTGACGAACAGCGCGATGTGGACGGCCGTCGCCGGGTCGGCGTCGATCAGCGGGGCGAGCTTGCTGACCAGCGCGAACAGCCCGGCACCCGCGAGCACCGCGACGCCGTAGGTGACGACCAGGCCGAGCTGGGCGGCGGCCTCCATCTGGTCCGGTCGGCGCAGCAGGTTGGGGACCGCCGCGTCCTTCGCCGGGATCCAGAACATGGTGCACAGCTCGATCAGCAGGGTGACCACGAGCAGCCACCACAGCGACCCGACGAACGGGATCGAGATCAGCAGTCCGAACTTCAGCAGGTCGCAGGTGACCATCACCTTGCGCCGGTCGAACCGGTCGGCCAGCACCCCGGCCAGCGGCCCGAACAGCAGCGACGGGATCAGCTTCGTCGCGACGACACCGCCCAGCGCGAAGCTCTGCGCGGTGTAACCGGCGCCCGCGGTGAGATGGGTGGCGAGCGAGGTGAGCGCCAGCAGCGACATCCACTCGCCGGTCGAGGTGAGCGCGGTGACCGACCACAGCCTGCGGAACGCGGGGATGGCCAGCACCGACGACACCCGGTGCGCGGTGGAGGCGGGCTGCGGCGACGCGGACGTGACGATCGCGGCTCACCTCCTCACGGATCGCGACCGTGCGGACGGCGGCAGTCGGGGACCGTCCGGATCACCAGCGTAGTCGGGGGGGCCGACGGTCCGCGGACGGCGCCGGGCCGCTCAGAAGATGGCCGACAGCGTCTGGATGATGATCACCAGGTAGATCGCCACGAAGACCAGCGTGAAGGCGCGCGCGCCGTTGCGGCCCCGGGTCAGCCGGGAGAAGCCGATCAGGCCCGGCTCCAGGTCCACCGGGGGCCGAGCCGACACCGCGGGCGGCCGGTAGATCAGCCCGTTCGGGTCGGCGGCGGCGCGCGGACGACGGGGTGCGGGCAGCTCGCGGGCCGGGCCCGCGGGGGCCCGGCGGGGGGCGGGCAGGTCGGGGGGTCCGGGGTCCGGGGTGCGCGGCCCGGGGACCGTCCCGGTGCGGGGCGTGCGCGGGGGGCCCGGCGGACGGGTTCCGGTCCGGGTCGCCGGCGGGGTGGGCTCGGTGCCGGTGCCGGTGCCGGGCACCGGAGCAGGGTCGGCCACGGGGGTGGCCTCGGTCGGCTCGGCAGCGGCAGCCGGGTCCGCAGCGTCGGCGGCGTCGACCGGGTCGGCACCGTCGGCCGGCTCAGCAGCGTCGGCGGCCCCGGGCGTGTTCACATCCCCGGCCGGGCCGCCGCCGGCCGGCGGATCAGTGCGACCCGCGGGACCGGCGGGACCGGGCGTGTCGGCCGGGTCCGGGTCGTCCACCCGGCCGCTGCCGGGCCCGGGACCGGCCGCCGCACCCCTGGCCCGCTCCGCGGCGAGCCGCGCCGCCTCACGCTCGGCGACCAGCCGCGCCACGCCCCAGCGTCCGTCGTCGACGGGGGCCGGCGCGGCGCGCCTGCTCCTCCACCGCACGGCCATGCCCGCATGCTAGGCCGTGACCAGGTCCGATGCCTCGTCGCGAAGCGGTATGCCGCCGACGCCCGCCCGACCGGGTGACGGGCGGGACCCGGTGGTCAGCCGCCCTCGGGCGGTTCGCCGCCGTTCTCACCGGGCGGGGGACCGCCGTCGCCCTGGTCGCCCTGCGGCGGTCCGCCCTCCCCGGGCGGCGGGCCGTCGCCCTCCGGCGGGGGCGTCCCCTCCGGCGGCCCCGGCGGTGGCGGCGGGGCCGGCACCGTGCCGCTGCTGACCTGCAGGGTCACCTGCTCGCCCGGCAGCGCCGCACCGCGCGGCTCCTGCCCGACGACGGTGCCCTCCGGGGCCCGGTTGTCCACCGTGCGGGTCGTCACCTGCCAGCCCGCGCCCTCCAGCTCGGCACGGGCGGCACCCACCGAGCGACCGACGACGTCCGGGATACGGGACTCGGCGCCGCCGTCGAGGTAGCGCGGATCGGCCGGCGGGAGCGGGGTCGGCGGCGTGTCCGCCAGCAGCGGCGACACCGCGCCGTACCAGGTCCGGGCCGGCGTCTTCCCGCCGAAGATGTTCCCGTTGCTGCAGGCGAACGGGCCGTTGCCGCCGTCGCACAGCGGTCGCGGCGAGTTCGAGTTGTCGAACGTGATGACCGCACCGGACATCTCCGGCACCGCCCCGAGGAACGCCGCCGACTTGTTCTGCTGGGTGGTCCCCGTCTTGCCCGCCATCGGCCGCGTCCAGCCCGCCGCCCGCGCTGCCGCCGCCGACGTGCCGGAGATGTCGTCCTTGCTCATCCCGTGCACCATCGTGTTGGCCAGGCCCGGCTCGACGGCCTGCTGGCAGGGCTCCTCGGTGATCGGGACGTCCTCGCCGTTCGCGTCGGTGATCGAGTCGATCGGCGACGGCGGGCACCACATGCCCTCGGAGAACAGCGTCGCACCGACGTTCGCGAGCTCCAGCACGCTGGTCGGCGTGACCCCGAGGGTGAACGACGCCAGCTTCTGCTCCTTGATCACCTCGGCGATCGAGCGGTCGGTCCGGCGACCGGAGCCCGGATCGACGAACGGCGTCGTCGCCAGGGACTTCATGCCCAGCCGGACCGCCATGTCGACGACGTCCGGGACGCCCGTGAACTCCTCCAGCTTGATGAAGGCGGTGTTCGGCGACTGGGCGAGCGCATCGGTCAGGCTCATCCGCGGCGGGAGGCCCTCGCTGGCGTTGCGGACCGGGATCGGGCGGCCACCGCCGTCGGTGTAGATCGGGGACGCGTAGCCGGACGGCGGGACCTGCATCGAGTAGTTGATGCCCAGGCCCTTCTCCAGTGCGGTCGCCGCGGTGAAGACCTTGTACGTCGAGCCGGCGCCCAGGTTCACCGGCTGGTACGGCAGGCCGTAGCTGGTCTCCTCGGCGTCCGCGTTCAGCCCGAACGTGCGGCTCGAGCCCATCGCCAGCACCCGGTGCTTGTCCTTGCCCGGCTGCACCAGCGACATCACGTTCGCGACGTTCGGCGTGTCCGGCGCGACCTCGCGGTCCAGCGCGGCCTTGACCTCCTGCATCGCCCGCCGGTCCAGCGTCGTGCGGACCGTGTAGCCGCCGCGCAGGATCTGCTCCTCGGTGAAACCCGCCTCGGTCAGGTACTGCACGACGTACTTGCAGAAGAAGCCGGTGTCGCCGGCGCCGATGCAGCCGTTCGGTACCCGGACCAGCGGGTTCGCGATGCCGATCGGGGCCGCCATGGCCTGCTCCGCCTGCGCGTCGTCGATCATCCCCTGGCCGCGCATCTGGTCGATGACCACGTTGCGCCGCTGGGTGGCGGTCTCCGGGTGCCGGGCGGGGTCGTAGCGCGTCGTCGACTGGACCATCCCGGCGAGCAGCGCGGCCTGCGGGACCGTCAGCCGGTCCGGCGTGGTGTTGAAGTACGTCCGGGCCGCGGCTGCCACGCCGTAGGAGCCGTTGCCGTAGAACACCATGTTCAGGTAGCGGTTGAGGATCTCGTCCTTGCTGAGCTGGCGTTCCAGCTGCAGCGCGACCCGCGCCTCCTTGAGCTTGCGGGCGGCGGTCTGCTCGGTCGCCTTCAACCGCTCGGCCTCGGTCCGGGCCTCGACGTAGAGCATGTAGTTCTTGACGTACTGCTGGGTCAGCGTCGACGCACCCTGCACGACGTTGCCGGAGGTGGAGTTCGCGACGACGGCACGCAGCGTGCCCTGCCAGTCCACGCCGTCGTGCTCGTAGAACCGGCGGTCCTCGATCGCGAGCGTCGCGGCCTTCATCGCGGGCGAGATCTGCTCGTTGGTGACCTCGGTCCGGTTCTGGTCGAACAGGTAGGCGATCGGGCGACCATCGGAGTCGGTCAGCGTCGTCGTCCGCGGGACGGGATTGTTCACCAGGTCCACCGAGCTGGACGTGACGCTGTCGCCGGCATCGTTCGACAGCACTCCGAGCCCACCGGCCAGCGGGAACGCCATCCCCGCCGTCACCACGCCGAGCAGGACGCACAGGCCCGCGAGCACGCCGATCGGGCGGAGCAGGCGCCGGGGGAACCTCACGGCGCAAGAGTACGGGCCGGAAGGTCAGAAGCCCGTCAGGTCCGGGTCCCCCGGGTTGCGTAGTTTTGCGCGCTGCCCGGACCCGCCCGCGCTCCCGAGAATCGACGGTGCCGCAAACGCGGGCCCGCTGGGAGGCCCGCCCGGACCACCGAGGGGCCCGCCGCCATGACCGAGCACAACGTCACCCCGATCGACTCGCGCCGCACCGGGCGCGCCCGGCTGCGCCCGGCCGGGCTGCGGCCGTCGGGCACGGTCTGGAACTGGCGGGCCGCCGCCCGGTGCCGCACCGCTGACGCCGACGACCTGTTCGTCACCGGCGCCCGCCAGCGGGAGGCCCGCGAGTTCTGCTTCGCCTGCCCGGTCCGCACCGAGTGCCTGGCACACGCGCTCGACCAGCAGGTCGAGTTCGGCGTCTGGGGCGGGATGACCGAGCGGGAGCGGCGCGCGCTGCTGCGCCGCCGTCCGGACGTCGACGACTGGGCCGACCTGCTCGGGCAGGCCCGCAGCGACCACTACGCCGGTCGGCCGCGCGGCGCGTAGCGCCGCTCGTTACGTTCGGCCCCGTGCAGACCACCGACTGGACGGGGTTCCTGTCCGGCCTCTACCGGACCCACGCCGACGACCTGGCCGCCGTGATCACACAGCAGCGGGCGTTCCTGGCGGACTCGCCGACGGTGGTCCCGCAGCTCGACGACGTCGAGGCCGAGCTCACCTACCTGCTGCTCCGCCACCACCGGCCGTCGCACGTGGTGGAGATCGGGACCTTCCACGGCTGGTCCACCACCTGGATCCTGTCCGCGCTGCGCGACAACGACCACGGCCGGCTGCACTCGTTCGACCTGGTCGACCACGTGCGGCGGAATGTGCCCGCCGGGCTCGCCGGGCAGCGGTGGACGTTCCACCACGGCGACCTGCGGGACACCGTCGACGAGGTCCCGGCGGACACCGGCTACCTGTTCGTCGACGCCGACCACGGACGCCGGTTCGCCCGCTGGTACCTGGCGCACCTGTTCCCGCGGATCCGGTCCGGCACCCCGACGAGCGTGCACGACGTGTTCCACCTGCCGTGGGCCCGGCCGTTCACCGAGGGCGCCGAGGTGCTCCGGCTGCTGAGGGCCCGCTCGGTCCCGTGGTTCACCGCGGCCCGCCCGGCCGCCCGGGAGAACCTGCGGGCGCTGGACGCGGTGCGGGCCGAGCTCGGGATCACCGGGGCCCGAGGGGCCACCCGCAACCCGATGATCTTCTTCGCGATGCCCTGATCATCCCGGCGCGACGACGAAGTGGGCGTTCCGGCCCCGCTCGTCCCCACGCACGAGCATGCCGTCGACCACCAGCCGCTCCAACTGCGAGCGGGCACCGTTGGTCGTCAGCCCGGTCAGACGCGCGTAGTCCCCCGAGGTCAGGCGGTCGTGCGAGGCGAACCACGCTCGCACGACGGGGCGCGGATCGTCCGGCTTCCGGTAGCCGAGGATCCCCCGGGCCCTGAGATCGCCGGCACGACCGGCCCACTCGACGACGGCGATGGCCTCCTTCGAGAGGATCCATCCTTCCTTGAACCGCACGACCAGCGGCTCGCCCACGATCCGGCACTCGGCCGCCGTCTCCAACGCCTCTGCCGCCTCGGCGGGAGTTCGCTGGAGAGTGGGCGCCAGGTTCGCCGCCGTCGCGATCGGCCTACGGAGCAGATGGTCGATGATCAGAGCGATACGGACGTCCTGTCGCCTGATCGGTGGGTCGATGTGCGTGGTCAGCGCCATGACCGGGACCACGGGCTCCCCGCCGACCAGGCGGAGCCGGATCCGGGGTCCGGCCGCGTTGGGGCAGGAGTGCGCCGCCGCGACCGCGCCGTCCGGCTTCCTCCTTGAGATCGACCTGCTGACGCTCGACGTCGTCGGGCAGGACGCCTGCGCTCAGCTTGCCGAGGGCCGTCCGTACCGCGTTCGCAGACGAGCGCGCTCCTGGAGACGGTCGGCCTCGGGATGAAAAGGCAACACGATGCGCTCTCCACGTCCGCTGTGTGCTTTAGTGGCCTTCTAAACTAGAACACCAGCGGCGCAGCTCCGTTGTGGAGTGCCGTCTCGCGGCTCAGCTCCCGGTCGCGACGGCCCCCGGCTCGGTGTCCCCGGCCAGCAGCGCCCCGACCTTCCGCAGCCCGTCCAGGTCGGCGATGTCCCCGGCCAGCGCCGGCACCCGCGCCACCGCCACCGCCGGATGCGCCGCGGAGAACCGGGTGAGCAGGTGCTCCTCGCGCTCGTGCAGGTCCACCCGGTCGGCGTGCAGGCGCAGCACGGCCGCCGCGATCTGCGATCCGGGCCCGCCGACCTGCTCGGCCGCCGCCCGGGCCCGGGCCGCCGAGACCGGGGCCAGCACCGGATGCGTCCGGTTCAGCACCAGCCCGGCCAGCGGCATGTCCTCCGAGGTCAGCCGGTCGGTGAAGTAGGCGGCCTCGCGCAGCGCGTCCGGCTCCGGCGCGGCGACGACGAGGAACGCGGTCCCCGGCGAGCGCAGCAGCGCGTAGGTCTTCTCGGCCCGCTCGGCGAACCCGCCGAACAGGGTGTCGAAGGCCTGCACGAAGGACGACGCGTCCTGCAGCATCTGGCCGCCGATGATCGTCCCGACGGCCTTCGCGAACAGCCCGAACCCGGCCTCCACGATCCGGCGCAGCCCCCGCCCGCCGGCCCGGGCCGGCGCAGCAAGGAGCTTGATCATCCGGCCGTCGAGGAACCGGGACATCCGCTGCGGGGCGTCCAGGAAGTCCAGCGCCGACCGGGACGGCGGGGTGTCGACGACGACCAGGTCCCAGGTCCCGGCGGCGACGAGCTGGCCCAGCTTCTCCATCGCCATGTACTCCTGCGTCCCGGAGAACGACGAGGAGATGACCTGGTAGAACGGGTTCTCGATGATCTTCTCGGCGCGCTCGGGCGGCGCGTGGCCCTGCACCATCTCGTCGAAGGTGCGGCGCATGTCCAGCATCATCGCCGCCAGGTCGCCGCGGGCCCCGGCGACCGGCGCCGGGTCGTTGGACAGCTCGGACAGGCCGAGCGCCTGGGCCAGCCGGCGCGCCGGGTCGATCGTCAGCACGACGACCTGACGGCCCCGTTCGGCGGCCCGCAGCGCGAGCGCCGCCGAGGTGGTCGTCTTGCCGACCCCGCCGGAGCCGCAGCAGACGACCACCCTGGTCCCCGGGTCGTCGATCAGCGCGTCGAGGTCCAGGACGTCCGCCTCGTTCATCGCCGGGCCTCCAGGTGCACTCCCTGCGCGGTCATCGACTCCGCCAGCTCGTAGAGCGCCCCCAGGTCGACGCCGCCGAGCACGGCGGGCAGCGTCAGCCGGGGCAGCGGCGGATCGGGTTCGGTGTCCAGCCGGCGCAGCGCCGCGGTCTCCCCGGCGACGGCGACGGCGTGCTCCACCGTCTCGGCGACCAGGCCGTCGATCTCGTCCGGCGCCAGCTCGATCCCGGCGCTCTGCAGGCCGCCCGCGATCCGGCCGGCGTCGACCCGGCCGCCGGCAGCCGCGGTCAGCGACCGGTCCGGCAGCCACTGCTCACGCATCCGGTTGACGACGACGGTGCCGACCGGGATCTCGGCCCGGTCCAGCTCGGCGACGGCGTCGAGGGTCTCGCTGACCGGCAGGTCGGAGAGCAGCGTGACCAGGTGCACCGCGGTCAGCGGCGAGTGGATCAGCTGGTTGACGCCCTCGGCCTGGCCGTGGATCGGGCCGACCTTCGCCAGGTCGGCCATCGCCTTGGTGACGTCGAGGAAGGTGACCAGCCGGCCGGTGGGCGGGGCGTCGAGCACGACGGCGTCGTAGGCGGGCCTGCCGTCGGCCTCGGTGCGGGTGACGCACTCCTTGGCCTTGCCGGTGAGCAGCACGTCGCGCAGGCCGGGGGCCAGCGTGGTGGCGAACTCGATCGCGCCCATCCGGCGCAGCGTCCGGCCGGCCATGCCGAGCCGGTAGAACATCTCGAAGTACTCCAGCAGCGCGGCCTCGGTGTCGACGGCGAGCGCGCGCACCTCGCCGCCGCCGGGCGCGACCGCGATCCGCCGCTCCTCGTAGGGCAGCGGCGCGGTGTCGAACACCTGCGCGATGCCCTGCCGGTTCTCCACCTCGACGAGCAGCACCCGCCTGCCACCGGTGGCCAGCGCCAGCGCGAGCGCCGCGGCCACCGTGGTCTTCCCGGTGCCGCCCTTGCCGGACACGACGTGCAGCCGCGCCCGCGCGAGACCGGCGGGCCAGGCCCCGGGTGGTCCGGTGCCGGTCGCGCTGTCTCCGCTGTCGTCCCCTCGGCCGGGGTGGACGGTCGTCGTCACACGTTCACCGTACGGAGACCGCCCGCGGGCGGCGCGTCGACGAGGCGGGGCCCACACGGACGCCCGTCGCAGTCAGACCGCCATCCGCCGCGGGAGTGCGGCCCGCCCCCGGACGCCCGGGTTAGAGTCCGGCCATGAGCTCCCCGGCTGTGAAATGGGAATACCTGACCGCCCCGCTGCTGATCCACAACACCAAGGCGATCCTGGACAACTTCGGGCAGGACGGCTGGGAGCTGGTCACCGTCACCGCCGGTGCGAACGCCGAGCAGCTCGTCGCGTTCTTCAAGCGCCCGGTCCAGCAGTGAGCGCACTCGCCCGCCTGCAGGAGCTGGGCCTGTCCCTGCCCCCGGTCGCGACGCCGGCCGGCGCCTACATCCCGGCCCGGCGCACCGGGAACCTGGTGTTCACGGCGGGGCAGGTCCCGTTCGTCGACGGCAAGGTCGCCGCGACCGGCAAGGTCGGCGCCGGTGTGACCGCCGAGGACGCGTACGGCCTGGCCCGGATCTGCACGCTGAACGCGCTGGCCGCGATCGACGGCCTGGTCGGCCTGGACGCCGTCACCGGCGTGGTCAAGGTCGTCGGGTTCGTGGCGTCCGATCCGTCCTTCACCGGGCAGCCCGGTGTGATCAACGGCGCGTCGGACCTGCTGGGCGAGGTGTTCGGCGAGGCCGGGGCACACGCCCGCTCGGCGGTCGGGGTGGCCGTCCTCCCGCTGGACGTGCCGGTCGAGGTCGAGCTGACCGTCGAGGTCGGCTGAGCGGAACCGGCGGGACGAGCACATGGGCACAGCGGAGCGCACACCGACGGCCGGGCACGAGCTGCTTCTGCAGCTGGCCGGCCGGGTTCCGGACGAGCTGCTGTGGCGGATGCGGAACTGGCTCGCCGGCGGCGACTCGAACGCGCTGAGCGCGACCCTGCCGCGGACCCTGCTGCGGCACCGGATCGGGATCACCGACGACGAACGGGCACTGCTCGCCGAGGTCGTCGTCCCGGGTTCGCCGTCACGGCGCCTGGTCGACGCGGTCCTGCCCGGCTCGGCCGCGCCCCCTCCGGCGTTCGGGCCGGGGGCGGCGGATCTCGCCGCGTGGTCGGCCATGTCGGTCGTGTCCTCGGCGGACGGCGGCGAGCTGCTCATCGCCGCCCGGGACGACGGCGCGCGGCTCCTGCTGGTCCGCGGCGCGGAGCGGCCGGTCGAGCTGACCGCCACCCTGCAGCGCCTGCTGCGGGTGCACGGCGAGCACGTGCCACGGGTGGAGGTGTGGGTCGACGACGATCCGCCGACCGCCTACCACCGGGCGGCGTGCGCCGCCGCCGTCTCGCTGTGGAGCAGGTCGCCGGTGCCCACCGGCTGACAAGGAGGCCCCATGTCCGACCCCACGTACCGGCTGTTGCTGGAGCTGGCCGGCCGGGTGGACGACGACCTGCTCGCCACCGGGCGGGAGCTCGTCGCCGTCGGTGAGGAGGGCCACGCGCTGGAGCTGCTGGTGGCCGAGCTGGTCGCCGGTCGTGTCGTGCTGCCGCCGTCGGTGCGGCTCGACCTGATCGCGGAGGCCGCGGCCCGCCGGGTCCAGCCGGACGCCGACCGCTGCCTGCCCCGCGGGGATCCGGCCTCCGTCGCCGAACTGCCGCACCGCTTCACCGGGACCGGCGCCGGGGCCGTCACGGACGCCGGGGCCGTCGCCGCCGCGCTCGCCGGCGTCCCCGCCCCGGACGGTGGCTGGCGGCTGGCCTGGCGGACCACCCCGACCGGTTCCGCACCGGGCCCGCTGCCGCACCCGCTGCTGCTGGCCCGCACCGGTGGCGGCGGCTCCGCCGAGGTGCTGACCTACCAGGCACAGACCGCCCTGCGCCGGGCCGGGCTGGCCGTGTCGGTCGAGGTGCTCGGCGACGACGACGAGGACACCGCCTACCACCGTGCCGCCCGGGCCGCCGGCGTGCCGCTGCCGGTCGGTGCCGGGCCGGTTCCTGCGCACGACGACCGGGAGCACGATCCGCTCGGCATCGGCGGGTCCGGCGGGCCTCCCCGCGACGAGCGGCCGGACGACGACGGGTGGGAACCGCACTCCCGGTTCGCCGCGGCCGCTCCCGGCACACCGGACGACGGAGTCCCGGACGCCCGCGCCGGCAGCGACCGGCCCGGCCCCGGGTCCGCCGAGGACCGGGCGGTGCCCCGTCCCGGGCGCTACGGGTCCCCTAGCGGGTCGTCCGCGCGTTCCGCAGCGGGTGAGCCGTTCGCGCCCTCCGGGCCTGCCGGGCCGGGCGCGTCCAGCGGGGCCACCGGGCCCGACGAGTCCACCGGACCGGCCGGGGCCGCCGAGCCGGCCGGTGGTACCGGCGTCTCCGGGAGTGCCGATTCGTTCGAGGCCACCGAGGCATTCGGGGCCCCCGGGGCTGACCGGGCTGACCGGGCCCCCGGGGCAGGCGATCCGTCCGGTGCAGGCGATCCGACCGGGACCGCCGAGGAGTTCGGGGCCGCCGGGGCTGACGGGTCCGCCGGTCGCACCGGTTCGTCCGGGCCCGCCGGGTTCTCCGGGCCGTTGGAGCCCTTCCGATCCGAGCGGCGCGCGGCGTCCGGACGGTCCGGACGCTTCGCGTCGCGCACGCCCTCCGCGCGCTTCGCACCACCGGCCCCGGCGGAGAGCCAGGATCCGGCGCAGCCGTCCGAGCGGTCGATCCCGTCCGAGCCGGCGGACCGGCCGGAGACACCCGGCCGCTCGGGCCCGGCGAACCGGCCGGACGCAGCGGACCGGTCGGACACAGTGGACCGGCCCGACACAGCGGACCGAGCGGACACACTGGACCGGCCCGACACGGCGGACCAGCCGGGCGTTCCAGGCACGGAGAACCCGTCGGACAGGTCCGATCTCCCGGGCCGGCCGGAGCTGCCCGCCCGATCGGAGCTCCCCGGCCCGCCGGAGCTGGCGACCCGATCGGACCTCCGCGACCCGCCGGAACTGCCCGCCCGGTCGGACCTCCCGGGCCCGGCGGAGCGGACCGAACCGCCCGCGCCGGCGCCGGCGCCCCCCGCACGATCCGGGCCGTCCGCGACGTCCGCGCAGCTCGCATCCGGCGGCCGGCCCCCGGCACCGGCGCCGTCCGCACCGACCGGCAGAGCGGTCCCCCCGGCCGCGCCGGCCGATCCAGGGGTCGACGAGCACCCGCCGGGTGACCTGCCCTCGAGCACCGGTGCGGGCCCGGCACCCGGTGCCGGGACCTTCGACGCGGGGCTCCCCGGCACCGACGATCCGGTGACCGAGCTGGACACACCGGCCGCGGCCGCCCATCCCGCGCCGCGCCCCTCACCTCCGATCCGGGCGCTGCGCGGGTCCGCCGCCGGGGACTGGTTCGACTCCACCGATCCGGACGGACGACCGCGCGTCGCCGGCGCCGGCCGCACCGATCGCAGCGGCGGCAGGCCCGGCGAGGGCACCGAGTCGCCGTTCGGCGCGGACTCCGGGGGCACCCCCGGCGGGGAGTTCGGGGCCGCAGCCGATGCCGGGCACACGGCGCCCCCCGGGAGCACATCCGACACCGGACACCGGACATCCCCCGGCGGACTGCCCGGCACCGCACCCGGCGCCGGGCACGCGGCATTCCCCGGCACTGAACCCGGCGCCACATCCGGCGCGGCGAACCCGGCCGCACCCGGCGCGGACCCCCGCCCCACCGAACCGGCCACCCCGGAGGCCGGCCTGTCCGCCGTCGGCGGCACCGGCGGCCCGGACGACGCCCCCGCGCGCTCCGACGCCTGGACCGCGACCGGCAGCGTGGTCGACCACCGGGAGCCGACCTTCTCCGAGCTCGGAACCATCCCGGACCACGCCGGCAACGGGCACGCGGTCCGCGGCCCCTCGCCCTATCCCGCGGGCCGGGCCCCGGACGCCCCGGCCGGCGGACCCGACCGGGCCGACGCCGACCCGTTGCGGGCCGTCCCGCCCGGGACGCCGCCGGGCCCGCCCGCGGAGGAGGACGCCTGGCTGCGCGACTGGGCCTCCGGGGCCTGGACCGGCGACACCGGCACGGTCTCCGCGCCCCCGGACGGCGCCGGGACCCCGGACGGGCCGGGAACCGACGACCCGACCCCGGCGCCCGGCGTCCCCGTCGTGCGTGCGCCCACGCCGCCGCCCTCGCCCGGCCCGTCGGGTGGCCGGGCCCGCCGCCCCCGGCACATGCTCGTTGCCGACGACCCGGGCGGCCCGGGCAGTACCGGCGGTACGGAAGCGGCGGCGGCGCCCGCCGACCGCAACGGGATCCCGCGACCGTCGCCGCAGCCCCGGCCGCAGCCGGCGGGCAGCCTCGCCGACCGGCTCAGCCCGACCGAGCAGGATCTGCTGCAGCGCCTGCACGAGGAGCTCGCGGCCCGGGAGACCGGCGGCGAACCGACCCCGCGGAACGGGACCGCCCGCACCGACCCGGCCTGATCCGGCCCGGTTACTGCCCGGCCGTCCGCCGCACCTCGTCGACGATGCGTTGCAGGTGCAGGGCCCGGCGGGCGTCCACCGGGAGCCGCGGGTCGCCCGCCGCGACCGCGTCGGCGAGATCGTCGAGCAGCCGGGCGTAGCAGGCCACCGGGTCGGCCGGGCGGGTGTCCAGCCGGTGCCGGCCGGCCGCGCCGACCACCGACACCTCGAACTCGGTGGGGTCGACCGGGATCCGCAGCGACAGGGTGAGAGAGCTGCGCGCCCCGCCGGCGTGCGCGAGCCCGATCCGCCACAGGTCCGGCTCGTCGCGGCGGGCCTGGTCGACGCCGGTCACCGGGCCGAGCGCGGCGTCCAGCAGGTCGATCAGGTGCGGGCCGACGTCGAGCAGCGCACCGTGCTCTGCCCGCCAGGCCGATGTCGCGAACGGGCCACCGAGCAGCGCCCCGGACAGCCAGCGCGCGGTGCCGGTGCTGTCCGGGCCGTGCGGGCCGGCCGGCACGGCGTCCAGCCAGGACCGGATCGCCGGGTCGAAGCGCAGCGTCAGGACGGTCGCCGAGCACACCCCGGCGTCGTCGATCGCGGCGGCGGCGCGCTCGGCAGCGGCCAGGTCCGCGGCCAGCGGCTTCTCCAGCACGACGTGCTTCCCGGCGGCCGCGGCCCGCGCCGCCAGCTCGCCCTGCACCTGCGGCGGGACCGCGAACGCGACGGCGTCGGCGGCGTCGAGCAGGTCGTCGAACCGGTCATGGACCGGACCGCCGCTGATCGCCGCGACCTCGGCCGCCATCGCCGGCCGGCGGGCCCACACCCCGGCCGCCGTCCAGCGCGGGTGGCCGGCGATCGCCGGCGCGTGCACCGAACGGGCCCAGGGCCCGGCACCGACCAGTCCGATCCGCATGCGGGCATTCTCACGGCCCGGCCGCCGCGACGATGACCTAGGGTCCCGGACATGGGCACCGCAGCTCCGAACCCGGCCCGGCCGCAGCCGGTCGAGCCGAGACCCGCCGCCACCGTGCTGCTCGTGCGGGACTCCCCGGAGCGCGGTGAGCTGCAGGTGTTCCTGCAGCGGCGGGTCACCGGGATGGCGTTCGCCGGCGGGATGACGGTGTTCCCCGGCGGCAGCGTGTCACCCGACGACGTGCCGGACCCGGCGCGCTGGCGCGGACCGGAACCGGCCCGGTTCGGCTCCCGGCTCGGCCAGCCCGAGCCGCTCGCCGCCGCGCTGGTGACGGCCGCGGTCCGCGAGACCTTCGAGGAGTGCGGGGTGCTGCTCGCGTCCCGGCGCGGTGCGGCCCCGGGCCCGGTCGCCGACGCCGCCGCCTGGCGCGCGGACCTGGAGGGGCGCCACGTCACGCTGCCCGCCCTGCTCGACCGGCACGACATGGAGCTGCGCGCCGATCTGCTCGTACCCTGGTCCCGGTGGATCACCCCGGCGGTGAACCCGCGCCGCTACGACACCGCGTTCCTGGTCGCCCGGGTCCCCGACGGCCAGGACGCCGACGACGCGACCACCGAGGCGGTGGAGGCCCGCTGGTGGTCGCCCACCGACGCGCTCGCCGGGCACGCCGCCGGCGAGCTCTCACTGATGGCGCCGACCCTGCACACACTGCAGGACCTGGCCCGGCACACCAGCGCCGCCGCGGTGCTGCACGCCGCCGCCCGTCGCGACATCTCCCCGGTGACCCCGGAGATCCGGCGCGAGGGGCGGGTCGCGGTGATCACGCTGCCCGGGGACCCGGACTGGCGCTACGAGGAGACGACCGGATGAGCGAGCGGGGATGAGTGGGACCGAGATGAGCCACCCGCACTACGGCGCCCTGCGTGCGGTGCACCCGCTGGCCTCGGTGCTGCTGCAGCACAATCCCGGGCCGATGACGCTGGAGGGCACCAACACCTGGGTGGTGTCGGTCCCCGACTCGGGGGAGCGGATCGTCGTCGACCCCGGTGAGGACGACGGCACCCACCTGGAGGCGCTGGCCGACGGCGCCCCGGTCGCCGCGGCCGTGCTGACCCACCGCCATCACGACCACGCCGGTGGCATCGACCGGTTCGTCGCGCTCACCGGCGCGCCGGTGTACGCCGCCGATCCGTCGCTGGTGTCGGGCACCGCACCGCTCACCGACGGCACCGTGATCGCGGCCGCGGGCGTCGAGCTGACCGTGCTGGCGACGCCGGGCCACACCTCGGACTCGGTGTCGCTGCTGCTCACCGGGCCGGGTGCGGACGGTGCGGCGCTGCTCGCCGGGGACACCGTGCTCGGCCGCGGCACCACCGTCATCGCGCACCCGGACGGCGCGCTCGGCCCGTACCTGGACTCGCTGCGCCGGATCGCCGAGCTGCCGGCCGGCACGCCGGTGCTGCCCGGGCACGGTCCGGAGCTGCCGGACGCCGCCCGGATCGCGAACGACTACCTGGCGCACCGCGAGCAGCGGCTGGACCAGGTCCGCGCCGCGCTGGACGAGCTCGGCCCGGACGTGGCGCCGCGGGCCGTCGTCGAACTGGTCTACGCCGACGTCGACACCTCGCTGTGGGACGCCGCCGAGCTGTCCGTCCGCGCCCAGCTGGACCACCTCCGCGGCTGAGCTTCACGGGGCGGGCGGCGCCGTCGCGTCGTCGCCGTGCGCGTCCACCCACTCGTCCCGGAAGCGGCGCAGGAACTCCTCCAGCGCGGCGTGCCTGCGCTCGCCCATCTCCCGCCCGGCCGCGGTCCGCAGCTCGCCGCGCAGCCGCAGCAGCTTCTCGTGGAAGTGCGCGACGACCGAGCCGGTGGGCCCGGGCCGGTAGCCCTCCGACGACGGCGGCGCGGCCGGATCCCACAGCGGCTCGCCGATGGCGCCGCCGTAGGCGAAGGCGCGGGCGATCCCGGTGGCGCCCATGGCGTCGAGCATGTCGGCGTCGTGCAGGCAGGCCGCGATCGCGGCGGCGGCCGGCCCAGGACCGGACGGCTGCGACGCGGCGGAGAACGTGTAGCGGCCGGTGGCCTCGACCGCGTCGAGCACCGGTTCCCACAGCGACTCGTCGATCGCGGCGCGGCGCAGCGCGGCCCGGGCGTCGTCCCGGCACTCGGCGGGTGCGACGACCCGGCCGAGCCGGGCCTCGGCGGCGCGGTGGTGGTCGTGCACGTAGGCGGCGACGGCGGCGACGAACCCGTCGAGACCCTCGCGGACCGCGAGCCGGGCCGCGAGCCCGGCGACCCGGTTCAGGTGACCGACGTCGTGCGCAACGTCGGCGCCGGCCAGGTCGGCGGCCACCACCTCGCGCAGCCGGCGGAGCGCGCCCGCGCCGCTCACCGGGCGCTCCCGGCGGGCTCGCACTCCACGGTCGCGGCCATCGTCGCCCGGCGGGTCCACAGCAGCACCGCGACCAGCGTCCCCAGCATCCCGCCCGCGGCGAAGCCGACCGGCCCGAACCGGTCGATCAGGACACCGGACACGGCCTGGCCGGCGGACACCCCGAGCACCGCCGCCGTCACCACCCAGTTGAACGCCTCGGTCGCCGAGTCGGCGGGCGCCGTGTGCTCGACCCCCAGCGAGTGGGCGGTGACCTGCGGCGTGATCAGCGCCCCGGCCGCCATCATGACCACGGCCAGCAGCACCAGCGAGCCGATCGGGGAGACCAGCCCCATCGCCGTCACCAGCAGCCCGAAGCCACCGAGCAGCACCGGCAGCCGCAGCCCGAGCGACCGCGGCCGGGGGCGCAGTCCGTAGAGGACACCGGCCAGCACCGAGACCACCGACCAGGCGGACAGCAGGATCCCGCCCATCGCGGGCGAGCCGGCGGACGCGGTCGCCGCCAGCACGCCGACCTCCGCGGTCCCGGCGACCAGACCGAAGCCGAGCGCCGCCAGCGCGACCGTGCGCAGGCCGGGCCTGCGGATCACGCCGAGCAGCCCGGTGTCGCCGGCCGGTGTGCCGGAGGTCCGGGAGGCGCGGATCCGGGCCGAGCGCCGCCGCACCGCACGGGTCAGCGCGAACCAGGTCGTCCCGGTGATCTCGGCCAGCGCGGCGACCAGCAGCGCGGTGCCCGGCCACGGGGTGCCGACGGCGAGCAGCGCGGCGAGCGCGGGCCCGAGGATGAAGAAGGTCTCGAGGCTGATCGCCTCGTAGGTGTAGGCCGCCTCGCGGGTCCGGCCGGCCGGCACCAGGTCCGACCACAGCGCCCGCGACGAGCCCTCGATCGCCGGGGTGACGGCGCCGGTCACCAGCCCGGCGAGCAGCACCACCGGCAGCGCGGCGCGCAGCTCGATGCAGGTGACGAGCCCGGCGACGGCGACCGCGTAGGCCGCGACGATCAGCAGCAGCGGGCGGCTCGGGCCGAGCCGGTCCAGCAGGCGTCCCTGGACGACGGTGCCGACCGCCGTCCCGACCAGCAGCGCGGCCGACACCGCACCGGCGATCGCGTAGGAACCCTCGATCTCGCGGACGTAGAGCAGGGTCGCGAGGCTGTGCATCGCGATCGGGAAGCGGCCGATCAGCGAGGCGCACACCGGCGCGGCCGCACCGGGCGCACCCAGTGCGGCCCGGTAGTCGGAGGGGGAGGCGGGCACGCCGCCCAGCATCACATGGACTGGGACAGGCGTACCAACGTGTTACCGCGCGCGGCGCGCGAGCCGCTCCGGCTCCAGGATCAGCACGCTCTTGCCCTCCAGCCGCAGCCAGCCGCGGTGCGCGAAGTCGGCGAGCGCCTTGTTCACGGTCTCCCGGGAGGCACCGACCAGCTGCGCGATCTCCTCCTGGGTGAGGTCGTGGGTCACCCGGAGCAGGCCGGACTCCTGCGAACCGAACTGGCGGGCGAGCTGCAGCAGCGACTTGGCGACCCGGCCGGGCACGTCGGTGAAGATCAGGTCGGCCAGCATGTTGTTGGTGCGGCGCAGCCGGCGGGCCAGCACGCGCAGCAGCTGCTCGGCGATCTCCGGCCGCTTGCCGATCCACTCGCGCAGCGCGGTGCGGTCCATCGTGTAGCAACGCACCTCGGTCACCGCCGTCGCCGACGACGTGCGCGGGCCCGGGTCGAAGATGGAGAGCTCGCCGAACATGTCGGACGGCCCGGCCACCATCAGCAGGTTCTCCCTGCCGTCCGGGGACTTGCGGCCGAGCTTCACCTTCCCGCCGGCCACGATGTAGAGGCGGTCACCGGGCTCACCCTCGGAGAAGATGACCTGCCCACGGGAGAACTCGGCGGACTCCAGCGCCTCGGTCAACGCCTCGGCGGCCTGGGGCTCAACCCCCTGGAAGATCCCGGCCCGGATCAGAACCTCATCCACTGCAATGCTCCTCGTTCACCGGCCGCGATCGTCACGGCGGGTCGTCGGCGCGTCAGTGTAGAGGCCTTCGCCACACACGTGCGCACCACTGACCCGATCGGACTCTCATCCGATCGGGCCTGTTGCGTGTACAGGGCGCGCCGCGGCCCCCGTTACGATCTTGTCACGCCGACGGAACCTGGCTGCGGCGAGTCCCCCGCCGGCGGCGGTTGCGCAGCCGGAACAGCTCCAGGGCGCGGCTGGTGCCGGACCGGAACAGGGCCCGCACCTCGTCCGGACGCGGCTGTTCGAGCATCTCGTCCAGCTCGTCCTGCCGCACCGTGGACTCCCGCAGGCGGGACTCGACTCGTTCCATCCCGAGCGCGAAGAACATCACGAGCAGCGGGACGAGGACGCTCAACCAGGCAGTCATGGCGCCTCCGATCCTCTCGTACTGGTTCGCTCGCCGACGCTCCGGGGGTAGCCGGTCCGCCCGCTTCGTGACACGTTCGTGACCTCCGGTCCGCCTGACGGACGTTCGGCGGGGATCGGGGACCGTTCGCCGCCCGCGGCTGCGCCGACCGGACCGACCGGGGCGGCGGGCCGTCGCCGCGACACGGCGGCGGGACTGTCGGGGGTCACCCGTACGCTCGGTGACGTGAGTACCTCCGCCCGACGGACGGCCCGGCCCACCGGGCGCGCCGCGGCCGGTCTCGCCGCACGGGTCGCGGCCGGGGAGAACCCGATCGGGCGGGCCCGGCGGGTGAACCGGATCCTGCGCGCGCTGGCCGAGGCGTACCCGCACGCACACTGCGAGCTCGACTTCGTGACACCGCTGGACCTGGCCGTCGCCACGATCCTGTCCGCCCAGTGCACCGACGAGCGGGTCAACCAGGTCACCCCGGCGCTGTTCGCCCGGTACCCGGCGGC
Organism: Pseudonocardia sp. NPDC046786; assembly: GCF_040645415.1. Lineage (NCBI taxonomy): Bacteria > Bacillati > Actinomycetota > Actinomycetes > Pseudonocardiales > Pseudonocardiaceae > Pseudonocardia > Pseudonocardia sp. NPDC046786. Next base: position 105,102 of record NZ_JBEYYF010000017.1, read on the forward strand.
CGCCGACTACGCCGGGGCGGACCGCACCGAGCTGGAGGAGATGATCCGGCCGACCGGCTTCTACCGGAACAAGGCGTCCTCGCTGACCGGGCTGGGCGCCGCGGTCGTCGACCGGCACGGCGGCGAGCTCCCGGCCACCCTGGACGAGCTGGTGAAGCTGCCCGGGATCGGCCGCAAGACGGCGAACGTGATCCTGGGCAACGCGTTCGGCGTCCCCGGGATCACCGTGGACACCCACTTCGGGCGCCTGGTCCGCCGCTGGGGCTGGACCACCGAGGAGGACCCGGTCAAGGTCGAGCACGCGGTGGGTGAGCTGATCCCGCGCCGGGACTGGACGATCGTGTCCCACCGGGTGATCTTCCACGGCCGGCGGGTGTGCCACTCCCGCAAACCCGCCTGCGGTGTGTGCACCCTCGCGGCGGACTGCCCGGCCTACGGCACCGGGCCGACCGGGCCAGCCGAGGCCGCAGCGCTGGTCAAGGGCCCGGAGCGGGACCGGCTGCTGGAGCTGGCGGGAGTCACCGGCAGCGGGGACGGGCGGTGAGCCGGGCAGGCGCCTCGCGCTCGGAGATCGCCTCGACCGTCGTGGTCGCGGTGCTGGTCGCGCTCGGCGTGTGGGCCCTGTGGCCGTCGGCGCCCGCGCCGCAGCCCGCGGCCGCGCCACCGGGGGCCGCCGCGCCCGCGAACCTGCCCGACGGCGATCCGGCCGCCGCCGATCCGGTCGCGCTCGCCGCCGCCCGGGAGGCCGCGGCGCTGCGCCCCTGCCCGGAGCCGACCGGCGCGCCGGCGGCCGGGCCGCTGGCCGGGATCACCGTGCCGTGCCTGGGCGCCGAGGGCGCGGTCGACGTCGGCCAGGTGCTCGCCGGGCGGGCCGTGCTGGTCAACTTCTGGGCGTCCTGGTGCCTGCCGTGCCGCGAGGAGCTGCCGGCCCTGGAGGAGTACGCGGCCCGGCCGGACGCGCTGCCGGTGCTGACCGTCGACGTCCAGGACGATCCGGTGGCCGCGCTCGGCCTGGCCGCCGAGCTCGGGATCACCCTCCCGGCGCTGACCGACCCGGGCGGCGAGCTGCGCGCGGTGCTGGACACCCCGCCGGTGCTCCCGTTCAACTACGTCGTCCGGGCCGACGGCACGCCGGCGATGGTCGATCCGCCGATCCCGTTCCGGACGGCGGACGACGTCGAGGCGGCCGTGGAACGGCTGTCGTGACCGCCGCCGTCGTCCCCGAACCGGATCCCGGCGCCGCCCCCGAACCGCTGCGACCGCTGGTGGAGGGGGCCCTCGGGCTCGACCCCGGCTGGTTCGGCGCCCGGCGCGACCCGGCCGGCCGGGAAGCCGGCGCCCGGCGCGCGGCGGTGCTGATGCTGTTCGGGCCGGACGGGCCGGACGTGCTGCTCACCGAACGCGCGGCGACCCTGCGCTCGCACGCCGGGCAGGTCGCGTTCCCCGGGGGCGCGCTCGATCCCGGCGACACCGGCCCGGTGCACGCCGCGCTGCGCGAGGCGCAGGAGGAGACCGGGCTCGACCCGGCAGGCGTCGTGCCGCTGGCCGTGCTGCCCGAGCTGTTCATCCCGCCGACCGGCTACCTGGTGACCCCCGTGCTCGCGCACTGGGCCGCACCGGAGCCGGTCCGCGCGGTCGATCCCGGCGAGGTGGCCCGGGTGGTGCGGGTGCCGGTGCCGGAGCTCGCCGACCCGGCGAACCGGTTCACCGTGCGCGGCCCGAGCGGCTACACCGGGCCGGCCTTCCGCATCTCGGGGCTGGTGATCTGGGGATTCACCGGGGGCCTATTGTCCGCACTGCTGCACTGTTCCGGCTGGGAACGCCCCTGGGACGGCACGCGGATCGAGAACCTCGACGAGGCCTGGGCTGCCGCTCGGGCGGAGCAGCGACACCCGCGAGGAGTACCTGTGATCGACCCCGCCGACCGTCCCGACGAGGTGGGCGGGTGAGCCTGAGCTGGGTCGACGTCGTGGTCGTCATCCTGGCGCTGCTGGCGGCGGCATCGGGCTGGCGGCACGGGGTCGCGGTCGCGCTGCTGTCCTTCCTGGGCGTGCTGACGGGGGCGGTGCTCGGCCTGCGCCTGGCCCCCCTGCTGGCCGACCAGGTCGAGTCCCAGCCGGCGAAGGTGCTGCTCGGGATCGGCGCGGTGGTGCTGCTCGTCGCGCTCGGCGAGGCGACCGGGGTCTACCTGGGGCGCTTCGTCCGGGACCGGATCCGGCGCGAGGGCACCCTCAAGGTCGACTCGGCGCTCGGCGCCGGGGTGCAGGCGGTGGCCGTGGTGGTCGCCGCCTGGCTGATCGCGCTGCCGCTCGCCTCGACCAGCATCGCCACCCTGACCAGCGGCGTCCGCGACTCGCGGGTGCTCGCCGGAGTGGACAGCGTGATGCCCGACGCCGCCCGGCAGCTGCCCGCCGAGCTGCGCCAGATCCTCGACGACTCCGGCTTCCCGGACGTCGTCAGCCCGTTCTCGCGCACCCCGATCGCCGTGGTCGGCCCGCCGGACTCGGCGCTCGCGCAGTCCCCGGTGGTGACCGAGGTCCGGGACCGGGTGCTCAAGGTCCGCGGGCGGGCACCGTCCTGCCGGCGGGCGCTGGAGGGCACCGGCTTCGTGGTCGCGCCGCAGCGGATCATGACGAACGCGCACGTCGTCGCCGGCACCTCCAGCACCACGGTCGAGGTCACCACCGCGGCCGGCCGGACCCGCCAGCTGGACGCCGAGGTGATCCACTACGACCCCGAGGTCGACGTAGCGGTGCTCGCCGTCCCGGCGCTCGACGAGGAGCCGCTCCGGTTCACCCCGGACCCGGCCAGGGTCGGCGACGACGTGATCATCCTCGGCTACCCGCTGGACGGGCCCTACACGGTGACGCCGGGCAAGGTCCGCGAGCGGATCCGGCTGCGCGGCCCGGACATCTACGAGCGGGGCAGCGTGCTCCGCGACGTCTACACCGTCCGCGCGGTGGTCCGGTCCGGCAACTCCGGCGGCCCGATGATCAACCCGGACGGCCAGGTGGTGGGCGTGGTGTTCGGCGCCGCGCTGGACGACTCCGAGACCGGCTTCGTGCTGACCGCCGAGCAGGTTGCGCAGGCGCTGAACGTCGCGGCCGACGGCGGCTCGCGGCCGGTCGGCACCGGGGAGTGCGCCTCCTGATCGTTCCCGGCATCCGGGAACGATTCGCCACCAGGTGGGACGACACCTAGCGTGGACGGGTGCCCACCGACGTGACCCGCAGCCGTCGCCGCTGGCTGGTGCTGGCGGTCGGGACGGTCGCGCAGACCGCGGCCTGCTCGTTCGTCTACGGGATGCCGTTCCTGGTGCCGCTGCTGCGCGACTCCGCGGGGCTGACGCTGGCGCAGGCCGGCGCCTACGTGGCGGCGCCGACGGCCGGCCTGCTGTGCACGCTGGTGCTGTGGGGGGCGATCGCCGACCGGTACGGCGAGCGCGGCGTGATGGGCACCGGGCTGGTGCTGTGCGCGGTCGCGGTCGGGGCCGCACCGGCCGGGCCCGGGCCGGTGCTGCTCGTCCTGCTCGGGCTCGGCGGGGCGGGCGCCGCCTCGGTGTTCGCGGCGGGCGGCCGGCTGGTGATGGGCTGGTTCGGCGCCCACGAGCGGGGCACCGCGATGGGGATCCGGCAGACCTCGCAGCCACTCGGCGTCGCGCTGGCCGGGCTGACCCTGCCCACCCTCGCCGTTGCCGTCGGGCCGTTCCGGGCGCTGCTGCTGCCCGCCGTGCTGTGCCTGGTCGCGGCCGCGCTGGTCGCGGGCCTCGCCCCGAACCCGCCGCGGCCTCAGCTCGCGCCCGGGGCCGCAGCGGCCCGCTCGCCGTACCGCACCCCGGTGCTGTGGCGGGTGCACGGCGCGAGCGCGCTGCTGGTCGTGCCGCAGTTCGCGGTCGCCGCGTTCGCCACCGAGTACCTGGTCCGCGAGCAGGGCTGGGGGGCGGCCGCGGCCGGCGCGTTCGTCGCCGCGAGCCAGGTGGCGGGGGCGCTCGGCCGGATCGCGACCGGGATCTGGTCGGACCGGGTCGGGTCCCGGTTGCGGCCGATGCGCTGGATCGCCGTCGGCGCGACGGCGGTGCTGCTGCTGTTCGCGCTCGGCGACGCCGTCGCCGGCTGGCTCGCCGTGCTCATGCTGGCGGTCGGCGCGGTCGTCACCGTCGCGCCGAACGGGCTGGCCTTCACCAGCACCGCCGAGCTCGCCGGGCCGTCCTGGTCGGGACGCGCGCTGGGCGTGCAGAACACCGGGCAGAACGCCGTCGCGTCGATGGTGCCGGTCGCACTCGGCGCGCTGATCGGTGCGACCGGCTACGGCATCGGGTTCGCGCTCGCCGCGCTCGCCCCGCTGGCCGCCATCGGGGTGACCCCGGTGTCCGGCGAGCGCGGCACCCCGCCGGACTGACCGCGGGCTCAGCCGCCGGCACCGGTCAGGGCCGCCGGGTCGGTCGTCGCGGGCGCCGGGGTGCAGACGGTGCCGTCGGCGGGCAGCACGCCGTCGAGGAGGGCGGCGTCCACCGCGGCGTTCACGCACGGGTCCGGTCCGTAGGAGCCGTGGCCGACCCCGTCCCGGGTGAGCAGCACCGCGGAGTCCAGCGTGCGGGTCATGGACTCGGCCCAGTGGTGCGGGGTGACCGGATCCAGCCGGCCGCCGACGACCAGGGTCGGCGGCGCGCCCGCGGCCGTGAACGGGCCGGTGACCCGCTCGGAGTCCCGGGCCGGCCACAGCGCACAGTCCAGGGCGGCGTACGCGGCCCGGGGACCGATCCGCGGTGCCTGCCCGACGACCGCGCCGGCGGCGGCGGTGTGCGGCGCGGCGACGTCGGACGCCGGATCAGCGGGTGATCGTCTGCTCCCGCCCGGGGCCGACCCCGATCGCGGAGACCGGCGCACCGGTGAGCTCCTCGATCCGCTGCACGTAGGCCTGCGCCGCGGCGGGCAGCTCGTCCCAGGTACGGGCGCCGGAGAGGTCCTCGAACCAGCCGGGCATCTCCTCGTACACCGGGACGGCGTGGTGGAAGCCGGTCTGGGTCATCGGCATCTCGTCGACCCGGTGGCCGTCGACCTCGTAGCCGACGCAGATCGGCACCGTCTCCAGCCCGGACAGCACGTCCAGCTTGGTGAGGAACACGTCGGTGATGCCGTTGACGCGCACCGCGTACCGGCCGATCACCGCGTCGAACCAGCCGCAGCGCCGGGCCCGGCCGGTGTTCACCCCGACCTCGCCGCCGGTCTTGCGCAGCCAGTCGCCCATCTCGTCGAGCAGCTCGGTCGGGAACGGGCCGGAGCCGACGCGGGTGGTGTAGGCCTTCAGGATGCCGATCACCCGGGTGATCTTGTTCGGGCCGATGCCGGAACCGACCGATGCGCCGCCGGCGGTCGGGTTCGAGCTGGTCACGAAGGGGTACGTGCCGTGGTCGACGTCGAGCAGGGTGCCCTGCGAGCCCTCCAGGAGCAGCGTCTCCCCGCGCTCCAGGGCCTGGTTCAGCAGCAGCCGGGTGTCGACGATCTTGTCGGCGAACTCCTTGGACTGCTCCAGCACGGTGTCGACGACCTCGTGGAAGTCCAGCGCGCGCCGGTTGTAGACCTTGACCATGATCTGGTTCTTCAGCTCGAGCGCGGCCTCCACCTTCTGGTGCAGGATCTTCTCGTCGAGCAGGTCCGCGGCGCGGACGCCGACCCGGGCCACCTTGTCCTGGTAGGCGGGGCCGATGCCGCGGCCGGTGGTGCCGATCTTGGCCTTGCCGAGGTAGCGCTCGGTGACCCGGTCGATCGCCACGTGGTAGGGCATGATCAGGTGCGAGTCGGCCGAGATGAGCAGGCCGGAGGTGTCGACGCCGCGGCGCTCCAGCCCGGCCTTCTCCTCGATCAGCGCCTCGGGATTGACCACCACGCCGTTGCCGATGACGTTCTTGACGCCCGGCGACAGGATCCCGGACGGGATCAGCTTGAGCGCGAAGTCGCGCCCGTCCGGCGTGACGACGGTGTGCCCGGCGTTGTTGCCGCCCTGGTAGCGGACGACCCAGCCGAACTGCCCGCCCAGCAGGTCCGTCGCCTTGCCCTTGCCCTCGTCGCCCCACTGGGCGCCGATCAACACGATTGCGGGCATGTAAGAGACTCCAGTTCACACACGCTCGTCACGGCCGCGGACCCGGGCGTGGTTACCGGATTCCGCGGCGAGGAGGGTACTCGATCTGTGGTGTCGACCGATCCCGAAGCGGTGCTGCTCGCCTGCGTGCCGCAGCGCCGCCGTCGTCCGTTCTACGGTATCCGGCCCGCCGGGCGCCGGGAACGGGTACCGGCGTCACTCGCCTCCGATCCGGCGGTGCGCTCGGTCACCGTCGGCCCGCGGCCCGGCAAGGAGGCGGTCGATCCGCTGCTCGCCGAGCACCCCGGCGCCCGGCTGATCGTGCACGGCGAGGACGCCGACCTGGCCGCGGTGCTCGTCCGGCTGCTACGGGCCGGTGCGCTGGGCACCGAGGTGGCGTACCTGCCGGTGTCCGGCCGGTCGGCGGCGGCGGCCGGCTGGGGGTTCCCGGTCCGGCCGGCCGCCGCGGCCGCGCTCGCCCGGACCGGGACCGCCCGGCCGGAGCCGCTGGTGCGCGACGACAACGGCGGGGTGCTGGCCGGCCGCGGCGAGATCCGCGACCTGTACGGCGAGGCGTACTGCGACGCCACCCGGGTGTTCCACGGCCGGGTCCCGGCGCTCGTCGTCGAGGCCGGGCCGGGCGGGGTGCGGGTCCGCGGCGGGCGCGGGGTGACGGCGACGACCGGGCGGGCGATCCAGATCGGCTCCACCGGCTCCACCCCGGTCCGCGACGGCGAGCCGTACCCGCGGCCGGTCCAGCGCTGGGCCTGGTACCAGCACACCGAGCCGTGGCACCCGGTGCTGCCGGCGGCCTGAGGGTCAGGCGGCGGCGGGCAGTGTCTCGCCGGGACGCCGATGGTAGGAGTCGACGTAGGTCTGGCCGGACAGGTCGGCGATCGCGTCCATGATCTCGTCGGTGACCGCGCGGCGGATCGCCGGCGCGCCCTCCAGCCCCTCGTAGCGGCTGAACTCCAGCGGTGCGCCGAACCGGATCTCCACCCGGGCCAGCCGCGGGAACAGCCTGCCGACCGGCTGCACCCGCTCGGTGCCGCGCAGCCCCACCGGGACGACGACGGCGCCGGTCGACAGCGCGAGGCTGGCCACCCCGGTGTGCCCGCGGTGCAGCCGGCCGTCGAGCGAGCGGGTGCCCTCCGGGTAGATCCCGAAGACGCCGCCCGCCGCCAGCACCTCGCGACCGGCGGCGAGTGCGGCGAGCCCGGCGCGGGCGTTGCCCCGGTCGACCGGGATGTAGCCGAGTGCGCGCAGGAACGACGCCATCAGGCGGCCGCGCAGCCCGCGCCCGGTGAAGTACTCGGCCTTGCCGAGGAAGGCCACCCGGCGGGCGGCGACCAGCGGGATGAAGGCGGTGTCGACGGCGGCCCGGTGGTTGGCGGCGAGGATCACCGGACCGTGTGCCGGGATCCGGTCGGCGCCGTGCACCGCGGGGCGCCACAGCAGACGGACGAGGGGCGCGAGGACGTAGCGGATGAGCAACTGCACGTGGTGGACCCCGATCACTGTGCGACGCTCGCGGTGCGGCATCGGTGCGGTCGACGGCGGCGGCCACACCACACCGTGCAGGGGGACGAGTCGTCCCGGCGCCGAGCAGCGCCGATTCTGCTCCGTGACCGTACCGTGACGGAACCCCCACTCCCCCGATCAGCCCAAGTCGTCCCCCGGCAGCCGGTCACGGAGGGCGCCCAGCGCCTCGGACCGGCTCATCCCGGTCGCCTGCAGCAGGTCGACCGCGATCGACCGCACCTGGGCGACGAGCACCGGCACCGAGACGGCCGCCGTCCCGTCCGCCGGTCCGGTGCCGGCCTGCCGGTCGGACAACACCGGGGAGTGCCCGACGGCGTCGAGGAACGCCGGCCGGGCCCGCTCCCGGTCGCCGTCCTGGCCTAGCTCGCGGATCAGCGCGCCGACCGCCCCGGCCAGCTCGGTGACCGCGTCGGGCAGCTCGGCCGGGATCCGCTCGCCGTCCTCCAGCGCGGTCAGGGTGCGGCGGGCGAGCACCCGCGCGTTGCGGTGCGCGTAGTCGGCCCGGTCGGCCAGCTCCCGGTAGCGGCGCAGCATCCGGCGGCGTGGCCGGTGCAGCGGCGACACGATGGCGACCTCACCGGCACCCCCGACAGCGGCGCGCAGCTCGTCGATCCCGGCCTGGGTGTCGCGGGCCCGGTGCAGCGCCCGGACCGCGCACTCCCGGTCGTGCTCGCGCATCGCGGACGCGGTGTCGGTGAGCACCGTGACCAGGTCGTCGAGCACCCGGCGGGCGGACCGGCGGACCAGCCGGATCGGGTTCACCGGAATGACGGCGGCGATCAGGATCCCGGCCAGGCCGCCGATCAGCGCGTCCACGCAGCGGTCGATGCCGCTGCTGTCGCCCGGTGGCAGCAGCGTCGTCACCAGCACCGCGGACGCGCCGGCCTGGGCGACGATCAGGTTGCCGCCGTCGAAGAAGGTGGCGAGGGTGATCGCCAGCGCGACGACCAGCATCAGCTGCCAGACCCCGCTGCCGATCTCGGCGATGATCAGGTCACCGACCAGCACGCCCAGGCTCACGCCGACCACCAGCTCGGCGGCCCGGCGCAGGCGCGAGTTCAGCGAGACGCCGAGGCTGATCACCGCGGCGATCGGCGCGAAGAACGGCCGGTCGTGCCCGACCAGGTCGCCGGCCACCCACAGCGCGAGCCCGGCGGCGAACGCGCACTGCAGGATCGGCAGCCAGGACGCCCGCACCCGGCGCGCACCGAGCCGCCCGCGGGCCCGCACCCGGGCCAGCGCGTCAGGCGGCACCGGCCCGCTCAGTCGATGCCGAGCGCGGCGAGTGCAGCCGGGTCGGAGTCGGCGATCAGCGTGCGCAGCCGCTCGACCTCGCCGGTCTCGTCGATCGCGGTCGCGGCGCGCAGCAGCGCCCCGCAGGCGCGCAGGTAGCCGCGGTTCGGCTCGTGCGCCCACGGCACCGGGCCGAAGCCCTTCCAGCCGTTGCGGCGCAGCTGGTCGAGGGCGCGGTGGTAGCCGGTGCGGGCGTAGGCGTAGGCGGCGACGGTCTCGCCGGTGTCCAGCGCCCGCTCGGCCAGCACCGCCCAGGCGATGCTCGACGACGGGCTGGCGGCGGCCACGTCCGCCGGATCGGCACCGCCGTCCAGCTCGGCGGCGGCCGGGTCGACCGGCAGGCGCGTGGCCTCGGGCTCGAGCAGGTTGCCGTGCAGACTCATGCCGCCATTGTGGCGCCGCGCGGCCCGCGGGTGGTCATCGGGGCCGGGGCCCCGACGACCGTCCCCGCAACGTCAGAGGGCCTTGCCCGCGGACTTGAGCGCCTCGCACGCCTCGATCACGCGCTCGCTCATCGCGACCTCGGCCTTCTTCAGGTACGACCGCGGGTCGTAGGCCTTCTTGTTGCCGACCTCGCCGTCGATCTTGAGGACGCCGTCGTAGTTCTCGAACATGTGCGCCACGATCGGGCGAGTGAAGGCGTACTGGGTGTCGGTGTCGACGTTCATCTTGACGACGCCGTAGGTCAGCGACTCGTGGATCTCCTCCAGCAGCGAGCCGGACCCGCCGTGGAAGACGAGATCGAACGGCTTGTCCGCGGCGCCGGAGCCCAGCTTGCCGCGGGCGACCTCCTGGCCCTGCTTGAGAATCTCCGGGCGGAGCTTCACGTTGCCCGGCTTGTAGACGCCGTGCACGTTGCCGAAGGTCGCGGCGAGCAGGTAGCGGCCCTTCTCACCGGCGCCGAGCACCTCGACGGTGCGCTCGTAGTCGCCGGGGGCGGTGTAGAGCTTGTCGTTGATGTCGTGGGCGACACCGTCCTCCTCGCCGCCGACGACGCCGATCTCGACCTCGAGGATGATCTTCGCCTTGACCGCCTCGTCGAGCAGCTCGGCGGCGATCTTGAGATTCTCCTCCAGCTCGACCGCGGAGCCGTCCCACATGTGCGACTGGAAGAGCGGGTTCTCGCCCTTGGCGACCCGCTCCTGGCTGATCTTCAGCAGCGGCCGGACGAAGCCGTCGAGCTTGTCCTTGGGGCAGTGGTCGGTGTGCAGGGCGATGTTCACCGGGTACTTGTCGGCGACGACGTGTGCGAACTCGGCGAGGCCGACCGAGCCGGTGACCATGTCCTTGACCCGGGTCCCGGACAGGAACTCCGCGCCACCGGTCGAGACCTGGACGATGCCGTCCGAACCCGCCTCGGCGAACCCGCGCAGCGCCGCGTTCAGGGTCTCCGTGCTGGTCACGTTGATCGCCGGGTAGGCGAACTCGCCGTTCTTGGCGTTGTCCAGCATCTCGTTGTAGATCTCGGGCGTGGCGATCGGCACGGACGGCCTCCTCGTCATCGGCGGTCGCTGCTCGGCGCAGCGCGTGCTCTCCGGGTCAGTATCACGTACCCGCCCCGCGGGGGCAGTCATCCGCCGGATGGGTCTGGTCACCCCCTCCGGATGCACGGAGGGACAAGCGCGCGAAAGGCGTCGGAGGTGGTCGCTAGGCTGTTGAGTGTGGAGGAGGAGCGGGCCGAGAACGCCGTCGACCGGACGCTGGGCCGGTTGCGCGCCATCGACAGCAGACCGGCGCCCGAGGGCGGCGGTCCGTTCGCGACCGCTCCGGACGGTCCCGGCGGCTCGGGCGGGCAGCCGCAGGCGCCTGCCGAGGAGAAGCCGCTCACCCTGGCCGATCTCTACCGCGACCACCGGCTGCGGCTGATGCGGCTGGCGATGCTGCTGGTCGACATCCCGGCCACCGCGGAGGACGTGGTGCAGGAGGCGTTCACCGGTCTGCACCGGCACTGGACCGGGCTGCGCGACGAGACGGCCGCGGTGGCCTACCTGCGTGCCGCGGTGGTGAACGGCTCCCGGTCGGTGCTGCGCCGGCGGCGCACCGCGCGCGAGTACGTCCCGCCGCACTCGGCGAACGCCCGCTCGGCGGAGTCGCTGGCGATGCTGTCCGCCGAGCACCAGTCGGTGGTCGACGCGCTGGGCCTGCTCCCGCCGCGGCAGCGCGAGGTGCTGGTGCTGCGCTACTACGGCGGTCTGACCGAGTCCGAGATCGCCGAGGCCGCCGGGATGAGCCGGGGCACGGTGAAGTCGACCGCCAGCCGTGCGCTGGACGCGGTCGCCCGCATCATGGAGGAGCGCGCCGGTGCACCCGTGCCGCGCCGTCCGGAGGAGCCGCGATGACCGGTCCGAACACGGCGCACGACCCGTACCGCGACGAGGCCGAGCGCCGGGTCGGCGAGGCGCTGCACGCGCAGGCCCGCGGGCGTCCGATGCCGCCGCCACCCCGGCCGGCCGGCCCGCCGCCGGTGCCGGCCCGCCCGCCGGGCCGGATGCCGCCGCCCGCCGCGCCCCGCCCGGCGCCGCCGCAGCAGCGCAGGCCGGCGGCCGTCCCGGTCGCGCCGCCGCCGTCGTCGGACAGCCGGGCGGTCACCGTCCAGATCCTGTGGGCCGCGCTGATCGCGCTCCTGGTGGGTGCGCTGCTGGGCGGCGGGATCGCACTGGTGTCGGTGCTGCTACCGGGGGCGCTGCCCGCACTCGGCTGAGCCCGCGATCCGGTTCCCGACCAGGCGTCCGGTTCGTCCTCCGGCTGGTGACGGCGCCGTACGGGCGGCACCGGCCCGCCGGTACCGTTGCGTGACGTGACGGTTCTCGCCGCGACCCAGACGCTGGCACTCGGCCCCTCCTGGCTCGACCCGGCGGTGATCATCGAGTCCCTCGGCCCGTGGGCACTGGCCGGGCTCGCCGCGATCGTGTTCGCCGAGTGCGGCCTGCTGCTCGGCTTCTTCCTGCCCGGCGACTCGCTGCTGTTCACCGCCGGGCTGTTCGTCGCCCAGGGCGCGATCGGCGTCCCGCTGTGGCTGGTCTGCGCGGTGCTCGTCGCCGCGGCGGTGGCCGGGAACGCGGTCGGCTACGGCATCGGCCTGCGCGCCGGCCCCGCCGTCTTCGACCGGCCGCGCTCACGACTGTTCAACCCGAAGCACGTGACGAGGACGCACGAGTTCTTCGAGCGGTTCGGCAACCGGGCGATCGTGCTCGGGCGGTTCGTGCCGATCGTGCGGACGTTCATCACGGTCAGCGCCGGGGTCGCCCGGATGGACGCGCGGCGCTATCTCACCTACTCGCTGGTCGGCGGCGTCGCCTGGGCCGCCGGGGTGACGGTGCTCGGCTACTTCCTCGGGCAGTTCACGGTCGTGCGGGAGCGGATCGACCTGATCCTGGTGGCGATCGTGCTGATCTCCGTCGTGCCGATCGTGTTCGAGGTGCTGCGGGCCAGGGCGTCGGCGCGGCGCGGCGCGGGGGTCGCCGGGGCGGCGACCGTCGCTGCTGCCGGCACCGACGTCGATCCGGCGGCCGTCACCACCCGGATGCCGGCCGTGCGCCACCCGGGCGCCGAGGCCCCGGGGCCGGACGCCGCGGCTCCTCCGGTGCCGGACGCGGCGCCTCAGGCCCCGCCGCACACCTCCGGAGAGCAGATGTACCGGCCGGGGACGACCCCGCCGTCGATGCCTCCGCGGCCCCCGCGGCCCCCGCTGGCCTGAACCGGCCGCCACCCGAATCGCACCCCTTGGCCTCGCACTCCCAGCGTGGCCTCGCAGCTCCAGCCGGCCTCTCGCACCCCCAGCGTGGCCTCGCTCCCGCTGGAACAGGTGCGACGCGTTGCACGGGGTGCCGCGACCGCTCCGCCACCGGGCCGGAGCCAGGGCAGGAGCCGGGGCCGGGCCGCGAGGCGCCGGGATCGGGTTGCCGGGCGCCTGGCCGTCGGCATCGGGTCACGGGTGCGCGGGGCGGGATCACAGCTCCTGGCATGCCGATCGCCCGCGTCGGCGACATGGGCCGGCTCACCCGGTACCGAAGGCGCACCCCACCCCTGCCGCGCACCCCCTGCACACGGTGCGGGAACCCACCAGGGTGCGACGTCCCACGATCGGGGTGCGACTGCCCCGCCGGGAGTGCGACCACCCACCGACCACGCCGGCTCGCACCCCGATATCGATCCCGCACCGTCTCCACACGGTGCGACGACCCGCCAGGGGTGCGAGGCGCCCACCAGGGGTGCGGGCGACCAGGCGCGCGTGGCGACCATCGAGCGACCACGAGGCGGCCTCGGGCCGTCACCAGGCGCGGGACAGGTCGGCGTGCCGCCGCACCCAGGCGTGCATGACGATGCCCGCGGCGACCCCGGCGTTGATCGACCGGGTCGAGCCGAACTGGGCGATGGAGACGGCGAGATCGGCGGCGTCCCGGATCTCCGGCGACAGCCCGGGCCCCTCGGCCCCGAACAGCAGCACGCAGTCGCGGGGCAGCTCGGTCTCCTCCAGCCGGGCCGCGCCGGGCAGGTTGTCCACCGCGACCAGTGCGAGCCCGCGGGCCCGGGCGAAGCCGACCAGGCCGGCGGCGTCGGGATGGTGGTGCACCGACAGGTAGCGGTCGGTGACCATCGCGCCGCGCCGGTTCCAGCGCCGTCGTCCGACGATGTGCACCCCACCGGCGCCGAACGCGTTGGCCGTGCGCACGACGGTGCCGATGTTGTGGTCGTGGCCGAGATTCTCGATCGCGACGTGGAACGGATGGGCCCGGGCGGCCAGGTCCTCGGCGACGGCCTCGCGCCGCCAGTACCGGTAGGCGTCGACGACGTTGCGCCGGTCGCCCTGCTCCAGCAGCTCCGGGTCCCACCGGTCGCCGTCCGGCCGGGGCCCTTCCCAGGGGCCGACGCCGACCTGCCCCGGCACCGACCACTCGCTCGGCCCGGGCTCGGTCGGGCTCACCCCAGCTGCAGGTCCGCCAGCCCCAGCAGCGCCCGGTACGGCACTCCCTCGGCCTCGACGGCCTGCCGCGCCCCGGTGTCCCGGTCGACGACGGTGCACACCCCGACGATGTCCGCCCCGGCCTCGCGCACCGACCGGACCGCGGTCAACACGGACCCGCCGGTGGTGGAGGTGTCCTCGACGACCAGCACCGGGCGCCCGACGATGGCCGGGCCCTCGATGAGCCGCTGCATGCCGTGCCGCTTGGTCTCCTTGCGCACGACGAACGCGTCCACCGGCTCGGCGCCGGGCTCCCGCGCGGCGGCGTGCAGCACCGCCGTCGCCACCGGGTCGGCGCCGAGGGTCAGCCCGCCGACCGACCGGTACGCCCAGTCCGCGGTCAGTTCCCGCAACAGCCTGCCGATCAGCGGGGACGCCTCGTGGTGCAGCGTGACCCGGCGCAGGTCGACGTAGTAGTCGGCCTCCGCCCCGGACGACAGCGTCACCTTCTCGTGCACGACGGCGATCTCCCGGACCAGCGCCGCCAGCCGGGCCCGGTCGCCGTGCGCGCTCATGTGCGGTCCCGGTCGAAGGTCGCCGTGATCCGCCGCAGCACGCCGCGGGGGAGCACCCCGACCAGTCCGACGATCGCCTTGTACTGCCTCGAGGGCACCGACACCACCCGTCCCCTGTCCAGGTCCGCGAGGGCCTCGTCCACGACCTGCGAGGCCTCCAGCCAGAGCGGGCCGCGCCGGGCGCCGACGTCGATCCCGGCCCGCTCGTGGAACTCCGTGCGAACGTAGCCGGGGCACAGCGCCATCGCGCGCACCCCGGTGCCCTGCAGCGAGGCCGCGACGCCCTCGGTGAAGGAGATGACCCACGCCTTGTCCGCCGGGTAGGTCGATCCGCGACCGGCGAGGAACCCGGCGACGCTCGCGACGTTGACCACGGCGCCCGCGCCGCGATCGACCATGCCGGGCAGCACCGCGCGGGTCAGCTCCAGCACGCTCGCCACGTTGACCTGGAGCTGGCGGGTCAGCTCGGCGGGCTCGTTCTCCAGGAACGGCGTACCGAGCGCGAGACCGGCGTTGTTGACGAGCAGGTCGACGGGGGCGACGTCCGGGTCGGCGAGCCTGCGGACCACCCGCAGCCGCTGTTCGGCGTCGGCCAGGTCGGCGGCCAGCACCTCGACCGCGACGCCGAGGTCGCGGTACCGGTTCGCGGCGGCCTGGAGCCGGTCGGCGTCGCGGGCCACGAGGACGAGGTCCCGGCCGTCCGCGGCGAGGCGGTCGGCGAAGGCGGCCCCGATACCCGACGACGCACCCGTGATCATGACGGAGGGCACCCGGCAACCCTAGTCCGTCGTCCCGGCACGCACGCGGTGCGACCTGGTTACCGACCGGTTGGTGTGACCCCGGCGACAATGACGCGGCGTAACGCCGTGAGACGGACCGCTCTCGCGTGCCCGACCGTTATGCAGCCTTTACCGTCGGGGGTATGACGTCCGAGGCGCCGCCGCTCCAGCGACCGGCCGATCCGTCCTCCCCGGACGCCGGCGCACTCCCGACCGGGCCCTCGCCGCGGCACTCGCGGGTCGCCGTCGTCGGCACCGGTTTCACCGGGCTGGCGGTCGGGCTGGCGCTGCTGCGCCGGGGCGTGCACGACTTCGTGCTGCTGGAGCGGGCCGACGACGTCGGCGGGGTGTGGCGGGACAACACCTACCCGGGCGTCGGCGTCGACACCCCGTCGCCGCTCTACCAGCTCCGCGCGATGACCAACCCGGACTGGTCGGACCTGTACGCGCCCGGTCACGAGGTGCAGGACTACGCGCGCCGGCTGGCCCGCTCCACCGGGCTGTCCCAGCACGTCCGGTTCGGCGCCGACGTGCACTCCGCACAGTGGGACGACGCCGAGGGCCACTGGCGGATCGACACCCCGCTCGGTCGGTACACCGCCGACGTCCTGGTCAGCGCGGCCGGGCTGGTCGCCGACCCGAAGCTGCCCGACGTGCCCGGCCTCCCCGAGTTCGACGGCCCGGTGTTCCAC
The DNA here is from genome assembly GCF_040645415.1 of Pseudonocardia sp. NPDC046786. NCBI lineage: Bacteria > Bacillati > Actinomycetota > Actinomycetes > Pseudonocardiales > Pseudonocardiaceae > Pseudonocardia > Pseudonocardia sp. NPDC046786. Next base: position 120,967 of record NZ_JBEYYF010000017.1, read on the forward strand.
TCCGCCCGCTGGGACCACTCGGCCGATCTCACCGGCCGGCGGGTCGCCGTGGTGGGTACCGGCGCCACCGCCATCCAGCTGGTCCCCGAGCTGCAGCCGCAGGTCGCCGAGCTGCACGTGTTCCAGCGCTCCCCGGCGTGGATCATGCCGAAGCCGGAGAACCCGGTCGGCCGGTGGACCCGTCGCGCGCTGGCCGCCAGCCCCACCCTGACCAAGATGCAGTTCGACCTGATCTACGCGGGCGCGGAGCTGCTCGCGGCGACCCGGCGGTCCCGGACCCTGCGCGACGCGCTGACCCGGGTCGGCAGGCGGCACCTGGCCGCGCAGGTCCCGGATCCGGAGCTGCGCGCCCGGCTCACCCCGGACTTCGACTACGCCTGCAAGCGCCCGCTCGTCTCGAACACCTATCTGCCGGCGATGAGCGCGCCGAACTCCAGCCTGCACACCGGCGGGCTGGTCCGGGTCGACGGCCGCACCGTCGTCTCCGGTGACGGCAGTTCCGCCGAGGTGGACGCGATCGTCCTGACCACCGGCTTCCAGGTCGGCGCCACCGCGCCGATCGCGCACCGGCTGCACGACGCGCAGGGCCGCTCGCTGCACGACCACTGGGACGGCAACCCCCGGGCGTACCTGGGGATGACCTGCCCGGACTTCCCGAACCTGTTCCTCATGCAGGGTCCGAACGCGACCAGCGGGGCCAGCTCGACGCTGCTGTTCTCCGAGGCGCAGGCCCGCTACGTCGCCGACGCGGTCTGCCGGATGGCCGACGAGGGAATCCGGTCGATCGACGTCCGGCCGGAGATCGAGCGACGCTGGACCGAGCGCATCCGCAGGCGATCCGCCCGCACCGTCTACGAGACCGGTGGCTGCTCCAGCTACTACCAGAACGACGACGGCGTCAACGTCGTCATGTGGCCGGCCAACACCGCCGAGTACCAGCTGCGGACGCGGCGGTTCCGGCTCTCGCCGTTCCGCGCGCAGCGCGGCCGGACCGGTGCCGGGCGGCCGCTGGAGCCGCTGCGCCCGGTGCGGCTGGCCGCCACCGCCTGACCGCCGCCGGTCAGGGCCGCCAGGCGGCGACCTCCGCGAGCAGCGCGTCCCGGGTCGCGGCGTCCACGAACGACGCCTCCATCGAGTTCGCGGCCAGGGTCCGCAGCTGGTCGTCGGACAGGCCCAGGCCATCCCGGACGGCGGCGTAGTTCCGGTCGGCGTACCCGCCGAAGTACGCCGGGTCGTCGGAGTGCACCGACACCTTCAGCCCGGCGTCGAGCATCTCCGGCAGCGGGTGCAGCCCGATCCCGGGGACGCAGCCGAGGCGCACGTTCGACAGCGGGCAGACGGTCAGCGGGGTGCCGTCCCGGCGCAGCCGCGCGACCAGCTCGTCGTCCTCGATGGACCGGATGCCGTGGTCCACCCGCAGCACGCCGAGCTCGTCGAGCGCCTCCCGGACGTAGCCGGCCGGGCCCTCCTCGCCGGCGTGCGCCACCGGCTTGAGACCGAGGTCGCGGGCCCGGGCGAACACCTCGGTGAACTTCGACGGCGGGTGCCCGACCTCGGCCGAGTCCAGGCCGACGCCGACGATCCGGTCCAGGTGCGACTCGGCGGCGCGCAGCGTGTCCGCCGCCTCGGACGCCGGCCGGTCCCGCAGGAAGCACAGGATCAGCCCGGCCGACACGCTGCCGGCGTGCTCGTCGACGGCGTCGGTCAGCCCGCCGATGACGTCCCCGATCGGGATCCCCCTGGCGGTGTGCGCCTGCGGGTCGAAGAACATCTCGACGTGCCGGATCCCCTCGCCGGGGCAGCGCCGCAGGTACGCCGACGCCAGCTCGGCGAAGTCCGCGCGGGTGCGCAGCACCGCCATGTTGGCGTAGTACACGTCGAGGAACGACTGCAGGTCGGTGAACTCGTAGCGGGCCCGGAGGTCCTCGACGTCGCGGTAGGGCAGCGCGACGTCGTTGCGGTCGGCGAGCTCGAACACCGTCTCCGGCTCGAGCGTCCCCTCGATGTGCAGGTGCAGCTCCGCCTTCGGCAGCGGCGGGGTCCCCGTCGTCGTCATCCGGCGATCATCCCGGCCCGCCGGGGAACCCTGCCACCCCCGATCCGGAACCGGTTCAGCCGCCGGTGGCGGTGGCCGTGGTGTGCATCGAAGCGGTCCGCCGCCGCGCCCGGTCCCGGGCCGCCGCGGCCGCCCGGGCACGCTGCTCGGGGGTGCGCAGGGCGCCGCCGACGAAGTGCTCGGACCGCCCGCACCCGGCGGCCGCTCCGACGGCTGCTCCGACAACCCGGCCCGCGCCGGGCCGGGCCGGCAGGTCCGGCAGCCGGGACGGGGTGCGCAGCGGCAGCTGCGCGGCGGGCGCCCGGTCGCAGCCGGGTGCGACGACGGGGCGACGCGGACCGGCGGGCGGCGACGCGAGCAGCGCCGGAACCGCCGGGGCCTCCCCGGCCGGCGCGCCCACCCGGGCATCCCGGCCCGCCGGAGCGGCCGCCCCACCGGCGACCGGCATCAGCGGCTCCCGGGTGGCGTCGGAGACGATCTGGGCACCCCGGCGCGCCGCCCGCAGCCCGGCGTTCACCGCACGGCGGGGGAGCTCCAGCAGGGCCGCCGCCGGACGCGACGGCCCCGGGAGACCGATCGGGCGGTCGACGTCCAGGGCGGACTCGGCGGCCCGCTCGGTGCGCACGGTCACCGCCCGCACCCCGGTACCCTCCAGCGTCGCGGCCAGGCCGCCGGTGAAGGCCAGCGCCCAGGCGGTGGCCGGGTCCTCGTCCGGCGCCGGCGAGGCGCCGACCGCGATCACCGTGCCGGCGCCGCGGCGCAGCATTCCGGGCAGCGCGGCGTGGGTCAGCCGCATCGTCGCCGTGATGCCCAGGTCGATCCGGGCCTGCCGGGCCTCGGCCGTCCCGGGGTCGGCGCTGCCGGTGTCCGCCGGGACCGCACCGTGCAGCAGGTCGTGCACCAGGACGTCGAGCGCGGGCGCGCCGGGGCCGCCGAGCAGCGCCTCCAGCCGGAACAGCCCGTGCCGGGTCGCGAGATCCGCGACCAGGACGTCGGCCCGGACGCCGTAGCGGCCGGCGAGCGCCCGCGCGGTGACGTGCAGCCGGTCCGGATCCCGGCCGACGAGGATCAGATCGTGTGCGCGGGAGGCCAGCCGGTCGGCCAGTACCGCGCCGATCCCGGAGCCACCGCCGGTGATGAGTGCCAGAGCCACCCGAAAAGGGTATCGAGACCCGATCGGGCTAGCGCATTCGGGTGGTCACTTCGCGTATGCGTTGATCTACGCTACGTATATACGCCCTGATCAGGACTCGATCGCGGGACGCGTGGCGTGCATGCCCTCCTCGAGCGCCGTCGCCACCTCGGCGAGATCGGCGAGCAGGTCCTGCATGCGGTCCGCGGAGATGCCGACCGGCGCCGCGGCGAGCACCCAGGCGTCCTCCGCCCAGAGCAGCTCGACGTCCTCGCCGACCGCGTCGCTGGCGTCGGCCAGTCGCGGGGTGAGCAGCGGGCGGACCGCCTCGGCATCGCTCACGAAGGCGTACCGCTCGCCGACCGGCTCGAGCAGGTCCAGGCCGGCGTCGTCGGGGAGCGGTGCGGACGGCAGCCGCAGCTCGACCGCGGCGGGCAGCGAGTCCTGGACCTGGACCGCGCACAGCACCGAGCTGATCCGCCCGGCCTGCTCGTGGTCGAACGCGTGGGCCCGGCGCGGACCGTCCGGGGTGGGGACGTCGCCGGACACCAGGTTGCGGGCGACACCCGGCCCGCCCTGGTGGATGGTCCCGTAACGCCAACGGCTGGGCAGCACCGGATCGGAGTCCAGGTACTCCCACTCGCGCATCGACGCCCACCGCTTCCGGTCGCGCGTGGCGCCGCCACGGAACCGGTCGAAGAGCAGCAGCCCGACGCCGACGACGACCGCGACGACTGCGATGACGAACCAGACCGACATGCCGCGGAGCGTAGTCCCGATCCGGGTGCCGAGGTGGTAGCGCCACGGCCCGGACGTGCACCTTCCGGGTGCCGATGGCTCATCCGGACGCCGGACCGTTCCCCCCGTCGTCCCACCCGGAGCCGGTCGCCCGGGCCGCGGCCTCCTGCTTGCCGTACTCCAGTCCGGCGTCCTGGACGAGCCCGACGGCCTCGGCCGTCCGCGGCCCGCGCAGTGCCTCGGGGAGCAGGCCGGCGCGCATGGTGTCCTCCAGGCGTCCCAACGCCGCGCCGGACTGCTTGAGCATCCCGTCGAGCTGCCCGATCCTGCGGGTGATCGTCAGGCCGGTATCGGCGACCTGCCCGACGACCGCGCCGATCGCGAGCGGCAGCGCCGTCCCCGCGGTGGCGAGCGCCGCCGGCCCCGCCATGACCAACCAGGTGATCAGCCGGACCACGAGGTCGGCGATCAGGTCGCGGACGATCGCCCGCTCGGTGCCGACCAACGACGCGGAGCCGAGCACCAGCTCCGCCACGTCCCGGGCGGCCGTGGACATCGTCCGCAGCGCCTCCTGGTGCTCGGTCAGCGTCCGGCCGAACCCGGCCCCGGCCGCGCCCTCCCAGCCGGCCGCGGTACCGCGCACCCCGTCCAGCGAGGCGGCCGCGGTACCGAGATCGGCGGAGATCCGCTGCCAGTCCTCGGCCCGGGCGGTGATCTGCACCGGGTCGCCGCACAGCTGGTCGAGCGGGACCCGCAGGATCTCGAGGTGCTCCATCGCCCACCCGACCCCGGCCCTGCCCAGCTCACCGATCGGGTCCGCGACGTAGGCCAGCGTGTCGAGACCGGCCACCACCCCGGTGACCGCGACACCGCCGGCGTCCTGCTCCCGGATGGCGGTGCCGACGTCGTGCAGCGACGAGAGCACTCCGGCCCCGTCCAGCGGGAGCTCGCTCATCGCGGTTCCGCCACGTCGATCCCGGCGAGCTCCCGGGCGGCCCGTAGGTCGGTCTCGCGGTAGCCGGCCGCGGCCTCCCGGGCGGCCGCGGACAGCTCGCGCAGTGCGCTGCCCAGCTCGTCCAGTGCCTGGGCCCCGGCGCGCATCGCCGCGGTCGCGTCGGCGGCGAAGAAGCTGCCGATCGCGCCGTAGACGTCGGTGTCCAGCTCGGTGAGCGAGGGCCGCAGCGCCGTCACCCCGGCCGCGAGATCGCGGAGCCGGGCGGCCTGCGCGCCGAGGGACTCCGGATCGACCCGGAACCCGGCCCCCGGGGCCGTCACCGCCCGGGCCCGGAGATCAGCGGTTCCATGATCTTCTCGACCTGCCCGGCCACGTCGGCGGCGGCCTCGGCGGCGAGCCGCAGCACCGTCTCGGCGAGCCGGGCCCGGGGCATCTCCTCGGCCCGGACGCCGAGGACCAGTCCGGTCAGGTGACCGGACTGGTCCACGGTGACGACGACCGCACCGTCACGGGTCCGTGCGGTCGCCGTGACCGTCGCGATCCGGGCCCGGGCGCTCTCGGCCCGGGCCCGGATCTCCTCGACGCGCTCGCGGTACTCGTCGAGCCAGGTTCCCGCCGGTGGGACGGCGGAAGGATGTGGACGCTCCATGCGCCGGGACGATGCCGGTCATCGTCCCGGCGCACGGCCGAGTCCGCGGATCAGTTCGCGATCGCGACCGGATCCGAGCCGGCGAGCGCCCGCCCGACGACCAGGCCGCCGGTCCCGCCGGACGCCGCCGGATCGAGATCGACCCGCACCGTGTCGCCCTCCCGGATCGTCCCGGCGAGCAGCTCGCGGGCCAGCTGGTCCCCGATCGAGGACTGCACCAGCCTGCGCAGCGGGCGCGCCCCGTAGACCGGGTCGAACCCGTTGAGCGCCAGCCACTCGCGGGCGGCGTCGGTGACCTCGAGGATCAGCCTGCGCTTGGCGAGCCTGCGCCCGAGCACGCCGACCTGGATGTCGACGATGTGGGTGAGCTCGTCGGTGGACAGCGCGTGGAAGACCACGACGTCGTCGAGCCGGTTCAGGAACTCGGGCTTGAAGTGCGTCCGGACGACGGCCATGACGGCGTCCTCCCTGGCCTTCTCGTCGAGCGCCTGGTCGGCGATCGCCTGGCTGCCGAGGTTGGAGGTCAGCACCAGGATGGTGTTGCGGAAGTCCACGGTGCGGCCCTGGCCGTCGGTCAGCCGGCCGTCGTCGAGCACCTGCAGGAGCGTGTCGAAGACGTCCGGGTGTGCCTTCTCCACCTCGTCCAGCAGCACCACGGTGTACGGCCGCCGCCGGACCGCCTCGGTGAGCTGGCCGCCCTGGTCGTAGCCGACGTAGCCGGGCGGGGCGCCCACCAGGCGGGCGACGCTGTGCTTCTCGGAGTACTCGCTCATGTCGATCCGGACCATCGCCCGCTCGTCGTCGAACAGGAACTCGGCGAGCGCCTTGGCCAGCTCGGTCTTGCCGACGCCGGTCGGCCCGAGGAACAGGAACGACCCGGTCGGCCGGTTCTCGTCGGAGATGCCGGCGCGGGCCCGGCGGACGGCGTCGGAGACGACCCGGACGGCCTCGGCCTGCCCGATCACCCGGCGGCCCAGCTCGTCCTCCATCCGGAGCAGCTTGGCGGTCTCGCCCTCCAGCATCCGGCCGGCCGGGACGCCGGTCCAGGAGCTGACGACGTCGGCGACGTCGTCCGGGCCGACCTCCTCCTTGAGCATCACGTCCTCGTGGGTGTCGATGACCGCGGTCTTCTCGGCCAGCTCCTTCTCCAGCGCCGGGATGCGCCCGTAGCGCAGCTCGGCGGCCCGGCCCAGGTCGCCGTCGCGCTCGGCCCGCTCGGACTCGCCGCGCAGCTGCTCGAGCTGCTCCTTGAGCTCGCGGGTCGACTCGATGGCGCCCTTCTCGTTCTGCCAGCGCGCGGTGAGCACGGAGAGCTCCTCGCGCTTCTCGGCGAGCTCGGCGCGCAGCGCGACGAGCCGATCCTTGGAGGCGGCGTCGGATTCCTGGGTCAGCGCCATCTCCTCTATCTCCAGCCTGCGCACCGCGCGTTCCACGGTGTCGATCTCCACCGGACGCGAGTCGATCTCCATCCGGAGCCGGGACGCGGCCTCGTCGACCAGGTCGATCGCCTTGTCCGGGAGGAACCGGGCGGTGATGTAGCGGTCGGAGAGGGTGGCGGCGGCGACCAGCGCGGCGTCGGTGATCCGGACGCCGTGGTGCACCTCGTAGCGCTCCTTCAGGCCGCGCAGGATGCCGACCGTGTCCTCGACGCTCGGCTCGCCGACCAGCACCTGCTGGAAGCGGCGCTCCAGGGCCGGGTCCTTCTCGATGTGCTGGCGGTACTCGTCGAGCGTGGTGGCGCCGACCATCCGCAGCTCGCCGCGGGCGAGCATCGGCTTGATCATGTTCCCGGCGTCCATCGCGCCCTCGCCGGACGCCCCGGCACCGACGATCGTGTGCAGCTCGTCGATGAAGGTGATGATCTCGCCGGCCGAGTCGGTGATCTCCTTGAGGACGGCCTTGAGCCGCTCCTCGAACTCGCCGCGGTACTTCGCGCCGGCCACCATCGACCCGAGGTCGAGCGTGATGACCCGCTTGTTGCGCAGCGACTCGGGCACGTCCCCGGCGACGATCCGCTGGGCCAGTCCCTCGACGATCGCGGTCTTGCCGACGCCCGGCTCACCGATCAGCACCGGGTTGTTCTTGGTGCGCCGGGACAGCACCTGCACGACCCGGCGGATCTCGGTGTCCCGGCCGATGACCGGGTCGAGCTCGCCCTCGCGGGCCCGGGCGGTCAGGTCCTGGCCGTACTTCTCCAGTGCCTGGTAGCTGCTCTCCGGGTCCGGGCTGCTCACCCGGGCCGAGCCGCGGACCTGGGCGAACGCCTCGCGCAGGGCGTCCGGCGTGGCGCCGTGACGCTGCAGCAGCTGGGCCACCGGCCCACCGGACCGGGCGAGCCCGACGAGCAGGTGCTCGGTGGAGACGTACTCGTCGCCCATCTCGGTCGCGAGCTGCTGGGCGGCGGTGATCGCGGCCAGCGCGTCGCGGGACAGCTGCGGCGCGCTCACCGAGGAGCCGGACGCCGACGGCAGCCGGTTCCCGAGCGCGGTCAGCTCGGCGCGGACGGCGTCCGCGTCGGCCCCGACGGCGGCCAGCAGCGGGGCGGCGATGCCGTCGCCCTGGGCCAGCAGCGCACCGAGCAGATGGGTCGGCCCGACATCGGGGTTGCCGGCCAGCGTCGCGGCCTGGACGGCTGCGGAGATGGCCTGCTGGGTACGGGTGGTGGGGTTGAAAGAGTCCATGCTCCGCGGTCCTCCCGGTCCTTCGCGTGGGGTTCGTGGTCGTGGGGAGCGACACCCGGCCCGCCTGCGTCACAGTCTGCCGGGGGATGCGCCTCTCGACACCTTCAACGGCAGGAAAGTTGAGTCTGTTCCACTCAGGGAAAGGTTTTCGGGGCCGGGTGATGCGGCGATCACGTTCGCGTACCCACGGTGGGCGTCGGACCCCGCGCACGGCGTGGCACCCCCGGTGCGGCGTCGCACGCCCGGTTCGGCGTCGCCCCCTCCGGATTCCGCCTCGCACCTCTCCCGCGTCGTCGCACCGGCTCCAGGCGGTGCGGGGACCGACAGCGGGTGCGACACGGACCGACCACACCGAGCCCCGGCGGACCAACCCGGTGTCGCACCGCGGGCGCCTCGCCGCACCGGACGGCGCCGCACCGCACCGGGTCAGCGGGAGTGCGGCCGCCCACGCAGCACGCGGGCCGATCCCGCACCGAGGTGCGTGGTGCTGGGGAACCGCCGCCGGGACGGGCGCGGCGACCGCTGCGGGGTCCCCTTGGCACCGAAGAAGTCGCCACCCTTGCGGCCCGGGTCGTCGGTGCCCCACTCCCGCCGCCGGGTGACCCGCTCCATCCGCGGGATGTGCTTGCGGCAGTGGATGTAGGCCTCCTCGACCTCCACCACCACCCAGCGTTCGGCGCGGCGGCCGGCGGCCCGGTCGCGGACCTGCCCCGGGAAGGTCACGCGGAAGGCGTCGTCGTCCATCACCCGGGCCCGGCCGTTCACGTGCAGGCCGATCAGCGAGTCGGTGAAGTCGACCATGAGCAGGCCGATGTGCGGGTTCTCGACGAGATTGCCGAGGCTCGCATACACACCGTTACCGCGGTACTCGGGATAGGCGAGGGTGTGGTCGTCGAGCACCCGGACGAATCCGGGCGGTCCGGCGCGCAGCGAGCTGTCGCACTCGCCGTGCGCGTCGGCGGTCGCGACGAAGGTCATCTCCATCCGCCCGATGAACTCGATCATCCGGGGGAGCAGCCGGTCGCGGAGCTGGTCGTCGTAGAACCGGTCGGCCCGCGCGACGCTGCCGAGCTCGCCCTGGAGGGCGTGCTCCCCGCTGGAGCCCGGCCGGTGAACAGCGTGTTCGGTGGTCTCCACGTCGTTCGTGGGGTGCTCCGGGACGGTCACGGGACGATCACGACCGGGGAGCACCGGGGCGGGCGTTCGCAGCGGCACGGTTACCACCGTGCCATCCGGCAGGCCCAGGACCAAACGATCGCCGGGGCATCCGGGCGCCACGCCACGTCGGCATTCCGGCACACGGGCGCTATCCTGACCACGGCGCCACCCACGCCATGACGAGTGACCACCGTCCCCGAACGGATGATTCGTGACCGTGTGTACTTGCCCACTGCCTCACAGTGAGCTAAATGCGTCGCGACGTTCCGCCGGACGGAGGCGCTCGCGTACCCTAACCGGCGGTACGCGGACATCGATGTCCGGTGTCACCGCGGCACGGAGCACGACCGAGGAGAGTGTCCGCCAGGCATGACTGCTGACCAGCTGATCGCCGGCGACGTCGCCCCGCAGCGACGCCCCGCCTCGGAGGCGGACCGGACAGTCGAGCTCATCCGGACCAGCTTCGCCCTCGTCGAGCCGCAGGCCGAGGAGCTCGGCAAGCACTTCTACGCGACCCTGTTCGGCCGGGCGCCGGAGACCCGCGACCTGTTCCCGGTGAACATGGAGGTGCAGCGCAGCCGGCTGCTGCGCGCCCTCGTGCACGTCGTCCAGATGGTGGACCAGCCGGACGACCTGGTGCCGTTCCTGCAGCAGCTCGGCCGCGACCACCGCAAGTTCGGCGTGCTCTCCCAGCACTACGACGCGGTCGGCGAGGCGCTGCTGTCCGCGATCGCCACCTACGCCGGCGAGCACTGGACGCCGGAGATCGAGAAGGCCTGGACCGGCGCCTACGGGATCGTCGCCGACGCCATGCAGCAGGCCGCCGCCGCCGAGCGCGGGCCGGCGTCCTGGCTGGGCCGGGTCGTCGACCACCGCCGGATCGGCTGGGACCTGGCCGTCGTCACCGTCGCCACCGACCAGCCGGTGCCCTACCAGGCCGGGCAGTATCTGTCGGTCGAGACCCCGCACCGGCCGCGGCTGTGGCGCTACCTCTCGCCCGCGAACTCGCCGCGCCCGGACGGGACGATCGAGTTCCACGTGCGCGCGGTGGAGAACGGCTGGGTCAGCCGGGCCATCGTCGCGCACAGCCGGGTCGGCGAGACCTGGCGGATCGGCCCGCCGATGGGCCGGATGGCCGTCCCGTACAACAGCGAGCGCGAGCTGCTGATGGTCGCCGGGGGCACCGGGATCGCCCCGATGAAGGCGCTGCTCGACGAGGTGCGGCAGCGGCCGCGGCCGCCGCGCACCCAGGTCTTCGTCGGCGGGCGCACCTGGGAGGACCTCTACGACTTCACCGCGCTGCGCAAGCTGTCCTACAACTTCCCGTGGCTGGACGTCATCCCGGTCGTCGAGCACGAGGACGAGCCGTCGGGGGCCGAGACCGGCACCCTGGCCGACGTCGTGACCCGGTTCGGCGCGTGGAGCGACCACGACGTGCTGGTCTGCGGCTCGCCGGCGATGATCCGGTCCACCGTCTCCCGGATGCTGGTCGCCGGGACGCCGCTGGACCGGATCACCTACGACCCGTTCACGATGGACTGAGCCGGGACCGCCGGCCCCGGAGCGCTAGATGTGATGCCCAGGCACGTTGGTCGAGATCGTGTGACGACACGGTCTGATCTGTAGACGGGCGAAGGCCTCCCGGGTGTGGAGTGGAGCTGTCTAG
>NZ_JBEYYF010000018.1:0-131708 GCF_040645415.1 Pseudonocardia sp. NPDC046786
TCCCATTCCGAACCCGGTAGCTAAGCCTTTCTGCGCCGATGGTACTGCACTCGACAGGGTGTGGGAGAGTAGGTCGCTGCCGACATTCAACTTTTTTGTGGGGATGCCCCGGACTTCGGTCCGGGGCATTTCTGCGTTCCGGGGCCGCGCGCGAGATGTCGTCCAGTGTCGTTGCCGGGGCGGGATGGGCGCGCTGAGGCGCATCTCGGCGGTGGCGCACCGCCGGCCGCGGTGTGGGCCGGGGAGCGCGGGAACCGCGGCGGGGCCCGTTGCGCTCCTCGGACCCGGGTCAGGGAGCGTCGACGCCGACCGCCTGAGCGACGTCGGTGAAGCCGTCCGCACGCAGCAGCGCCGCGAGCTCCCGGTGCAGCCGGGAGGGCCACAGCAGCCCGCCGTAGACGAACCCGGTGTAGGCCTGCACCAGCGCCGCACCGGCCCGGATCCGCCGGTAGGCGCCCTCGGCGTCCTCGATCCCGCCGACCGAGATGATGGTCTGGCGCTCGTCGAGCCGGCCCCGCAGCCGTCCGACCACCGCCTGCGCACGCTCCGCCAGCGGGCGCCCGGAGAGCCCACCGGCACCGAGCGCGGCGACCGCGTCGGCCGGGGTGCGCAGCCCGGCCCGGGAGACGGTGGTGTTCGTGGCGACCACCCCGTCCAGCCCCAGGCGGACGGCGAGGGCCGCGACCGCGTCCACGTCGTCGTCGCTGAGGTCGACGGTGATCTTCACCAGCAGCGGCACCCGGCGGTCACCGGTGACCCGGTCGAGCTCCTCGCGGACCGCGGTCAGCAGCGGCTCCAGTGCCTCGACCTGCTGGAGGTCCCGCAGGCCCGGTGTGTTCGGCGAGCTGACGTTGACCACGACGTAGTCGGCGTAGCCGCCCAGCGCGGCCGCGCTGGCCCGGTAGTCGGCGGCGGCGTCGTCGGCGGGGACCGCCTTGCTCTTGCCGATGTTCACCCCGAGTACCGGCATCCCGGTGACCGGGTGGGCCCGGAGCGCGGCCAGCCGGGGTGCGACGTCGGCGGCACCGGCGTTGTTGAAGCCCAGCCGGTTCACCAGGGCCCGGTCCTCGACGAGCCGGAACAGGCGCGGCTTCGGGTTGCCCGGCTGCGGGCGTCCGGTCACGGTGCCGATCTCGACCGCGCCGAAACCGAGCCGGCCCAGCGCCAGCACGCCCCGCGCGTCCTTGTCGAAGCCCGCGGCCAGACCGAGCGGGCCGGCGAAGTCGAGCCCGAGCGCGCGGGTGCGCAGCACCGGATCGGCGGGCGCGAGCCGCCCGGCGACCCGCGGGCCCACCGCAGGTGCCCCGCCGACGGCCCGGACGACGGCGAACCCGGCACGGTGGGCGGGTTCGGACGGGACGTGCCGCAGGACGGTGCGCATCAGGGCGTCGTACATGGCCCCATCCTCACAGGACGGGTGCGGCGCGCCGCTACGGAGTCCGCCGTGCCACACCGAGCTGGTCGAGCATCCGGCGGTCCCGCTTCGTCGGCCGCCCCGCCCCGCGGTCGCGGCGCGCGAACACCGGGATCCCCGGGCCGGTCGGCTCGACCGGGGTGTGGTCGACGTAGCACTCCTGGGCGATCGGCGCGCCGACCCGCTTCTCGATCACCCGGGTGACCTCGACGATCCGGTTGCGGTCGTGCACGCGGGCCCGGACCCGGTCACCGACCCGTACCGGGGCGGCCGGTTTCGCCGGCCGGTCGTTGATCCGCACGTGCCCGCCGCGGCAGGCCGTCGCGGCGTCGGCGCGGGTCTTCGCCAGGCGCACCGACCACAGCCAGCGGTCCACGCGGGTCGCGTCCATCCACCCATCGTGCCATCGCGCGCGCCGTTCAGTAGTGGGTGACGCCCGGGGTGCCGCCGCCCGCGGCGACCGCGTCGCCGTTGATCGCGACCGAACGCGGGGAGCACAGGAAGGTGATGACGTCGGCGACCTCGGCGGCGGTGGTGATGCGGCCGATGGTGGTCGTCGCGTCCAGGCCGGCGCGGGCGGTCGCCGGATCGGTGCCGAGGGCGGCCGCCCGGGCGTCGACCAGTGCCGGGGTCCGCTCGGTCTCGGTGAAGCCGGGATGCACCACGGTCACGTTCACCCCGTGCGGGCCGAGCTCCGCGGCGAGCGCCGCCGTCATCGAGGCGACGGCCACGTTGCGCACCGAGCCGACCAGCGAGCTCGACTTCCGGGCGTTCAGCCCGCTCACGTTCACGATCCGGCCCCAGCCCTGGGCCGTCATCAGCGGCGCCACGGCGCGGGCGAAACGCAGGTAGCCGAGCAGCTTCGTCTCCAGCTCGGCGCGCACCGCGTCGTCGGTGAGTGATCCCAGGTCCGACGGGGGTGCCGAGCCCGCCGGCCGGGCGGCGGCGTTCACCAGCACGTCGATCCCGCCGAACCGGTCCACGACGGTGCCGACGGCGGCGCGGACCGCGGCGTCGTCGTCGCTGTCGGCGGACACGGTGATGATCTCGGGGGCGGCGGCGTCGCGCAGTGATGCGGCCGCCGCGGCGAGCCGGTCCGGGTCGCGGGCCACCAGCGCCACCCGCGCACCCTCTGCGGCCAGCGCCCGGGCCGTCGCCAGTCCGATGCCGCGGCTCCCGCCGGTCACGATCGCCCGCCGCCCGGCCAGTTGCAGATCCATACCGGCGAGCGTGCCGCAGCCGTCGCGGCGTTGCACCTGGCTACGGTGTGCGATGTGGCCGAGCCCATCGATTCCGTCCTGCTCGTGTTCAACCCGGGCAGCACCGGCGACGCCGACGTGCTCGCCGAAGCCCTCCGCGACGAGCTCGCCGAGGCCCGGCCGGAGCTGGCCGTCCGGCTGCGCCCGACCGAGTACGCCGGGCACGCCCGGGAGATCGCCCGGGAGGCCGCGTCCGGGCCGGGGCGGCCGCTGATCGTGTCCGCCAGCGGCGACGGCGGCTACAACGAGGTCGTCAACGGGATCATGGACGTGCCCGGGACCGGGGCGGCAGCGGCCGTGCTGGCCGCCGGGAACGCCAACGACCACGACCGGGTCACCAGCCGCCGCCCGCTGGCCGAGGCCGTGCTGGACGGCCGCACCGAGCCGATGGACCTGCTGGAGCTGCACCGCGGCGACGATCCGCCGCACTACGCGCACTCCTACATCGGGTTCGGGCTGACGCCGGTGGTCGCGCTGCAGATCGAGAAGGGCGGCAAGGGCACGCTGCGCGAGATCGTCACGACGGTGCGCTCGTTCTGGGCGTTCACCCCGTTCGAGGTCGAGTTCGCCGCCGGTGACCGGCGGCGGATCGACAACCTGGTGTTCGCGAACATCGGCGAGATGGCGAAGGTCGCCGAGCTCAGCGAGTCCAGCAGGCCCGACGACGGCCGGTTCGAGGTGATCCTGCTCGAGCACCGTCCGAAGTGGCGGCAGCTGGCGATCGCGGTGCGCGCGGCGGTGCGCGGACTCGGCCGCCAGCCCGCCACCCGCGAGTTCGGCTTCACCACGTGCGGGCCGATGCCGGTGCAGATCGACGGCGAGCTGTCCGACGTCGCGGCGGGCACCGCGGTGCGGGTGCGCTGCGCGGCGGGCGCGCTGCACGTCGTGCGCTGATCAGGCCGGCTGTCCGGCCAGGGTGAACTCGACGGTCCCGAGCGCGCCCCCGGCGCCGAACGCGGCCCGGATCCGCGCCCCCGGCCTGGTGCGGACCGGCGTCGTCGTGGTGCCGGTGGTCACCAGGGCCCCGGCCGCCAGCCCCGGGCCGTACTGCGGGAGCGCGTCGGCGAGCCAGCCCAGCGCCGTCCACGGATCGCCCAGTACGGCCGCGCCGGAGCCGGTGGCGATCTCGTCGTCCACCTGCAGCGAGGTCGGCGTCGCGGCCAGGTCGAGATCGAGCGCGCCGTCGATCTCCGGGCCGAGCACGAACCGGCCGGCACAGGCGGCGTCGGCCAGCAGCGACGGCGCGCCGACGGCGACGAAGTCGTCGAACCGGGACTCCGGCAGCTCCACCGCGCAGTGCACGGCGGCGACCGCGGCCCGCAGCTGCGCCCGGGACGCGCCGGCGTCGACGTCGGCACCCAGCCGGAACGCGAACTCGGCCTCGGCGACGGCCATGTGCAGGTCGTCCGACGGGACCACGTCGCCGGGGGCGTGCCGGAACCGTTCGAACAGGATGCCGGGCAGCGGCGCGTCGACCCCGATGTGGGCCTGACCGGCCGTCGCCGTGGCGGCCAGCTTCCAGCCGTACGACGGCCCGGCCCGCTCGGAGAGCCGGCGCTGTGCGGCGAACCCCTCGGCGAGGGTGCGCGGCCGCAGCAGCTCGGGCAGCGCCGCGAGCCGCTCGCCGGTGGTCCAGGCCTGCCACAGCGCACCGGCGGTACCGTCGGCGCGGACGAGATCGACGGCCGACGGCTCGACGTCGCCGCGGTCCGTGGGACTGTGTGCGGTCATCGGGGCGGCATCCTGCCAGGCCCGGCTCACCGCCCGCGGAGGACCTCGGCGACCCGGCGGACGCGGTCGTCGGCCAGTGCCTCCTCGAGCGTCACCGGCAGCGGGATCCGCCAGTTCGGGTACTCGTCGAGGGTGCCGGGCAGGTTCGGCTGCCGTGGCTCGCCGAGGACGTCGTAGAACGACGCGAGCACCAGCCTCGACGGGGCCGCGGCGAGCAGGCCGTGCAGCGCGACGACGATCTCGTCCTCGTCGGTCACGTCCGGCGACGGCAGCAACCCCTCCGCGGCGAGCAGGGCGAGCAGCTCGTCGCGTTCGGCGCCGGCCTTCGCCTCCTCGGCGCGCGGGTCGTCGAGCAGGTCCAGCTCCGCGCGCACCCGCACGTGCTCACCGCGCAGGAAACCGGGTGCGGTCGGCAGGTCGTGCGTGGAGATCGTCGCGACCGAGCGCTCCGGCCAGCGCGACGGTCGGCGCAGCGGGCCGTCGTCGCCGCCGGTCACCGGATCGGGATCGCGGGAGAACCACAGCACCGTCGAGCCGAGCAGGTTGCGCTCGGCCATGTCGTCGCGGATCCGCGGGATCACCGTGCCGAGGTCCTCGCCGACCACCAGCGCACCGGCCCGGTGCGCCTCCAGCAGCAGCACCGCCAGCATCGCGTCGGCGTCGTAGTGCACGTAGGTGCCGCGGTCGGCGGTCTCGCCCGCCGGTACCCACCACAGCCGCCACAGGCCCATCACGTGGTCGATCCGCAGCCCGTCGGCGTGCTGCAGCAGCGCCCGCACCATGTCGCCGAACGCGGCGAAACCGGTGTCGGACAGCCGGTCCGGCCGCCACGGGGGGAGCCCCCAGCTCTGCCCGCGCTGGTTGAACGCGTCCGGCGGGGCGCCGACCGAGGCGTTCAGGGCCAGCACGTCCTGCCACATCCAGGCGTCGGCGCCCTCCGGGTCGCAGCCGACGGCCAGGTCGTGGATGACGCCGACCGGCATCCCGGCGTCCCGGGCCGCGGCGCGGACCGCGGCGAGCTGGGCCTGCGCCTGCCGCTGCACCCAGGTGTGGAACGCGATCCGCGGCGCCAGCGCGCGCTGCGCGGCGGCGATCCCGGGGGCGTCCGGGCGGCGCAGGTCCGCGGGCCAGCGGGACCAGCGGCCGCCGTGGCGTTCGGCCAGCGCGCAGAAGGTGGCGAAGCTCGTGAGGTCCGGATCGGGTCCGCCGTCGGGATGGCCCGCGCCGCGCCACAGCGCCTCCAGCGCAGAACGCTTCGCCATCCACACCCGGTCGTGCTCGATCCGGTCGCCGGTGGTCTCCGGGCGCAGCGCGTCGACCTCGGCGCGGGTGGCGGCATCGGCGGCCGCGTAGGCGGGCAGGTCGGTGATCCGCAGCGTCAACGGGGTGGTGTAGCGGCGCGACGACGGCATGTACGGCGAGGGCTGCACCGGCGGCACCGGGGTGATCGCGTGCAGCGGGTTGAGCAGCACCGCCCCGGCGCCGTGCCCGCCGCGCACCAGGTCGGTCAGGTCGCCGAGGTCGCCGATGCCCCAGGAGTGCTGCGAGTGCAGGGCGTAGAGCTGCAGCATCCAGCCCCACGTCCGGGGCGGGTCGGGCAGCGACGGCGGTGCGACGACGACCGTCGACCGTCCGGCGTCGGTCTCCAGCAGGTAGCGGCCCGGCTCCAGCCCGGCCGGCAGCTCGCCGTCCACATCGGAGTTCCGCCCCGCCGCGTCGCCGTCGACGGCGGTCAGCACGCCCCGGCCGGGCAGCGGCCGGGACCGGTCGGCGCGGTGCCCGATCGTCGCCGGCAGCGGCGCCCGCTCGCGGGCCGCGGCCAGCGCGACCCGCTGCGCGTCCGGCCCGGAGACGTCCACCTCCAGCAGGCCCAGCACGTCCCGCACGACGGCCGCGTCGATCGGCCGCTCGGTGCGGGTGCCGTCGAGATACGAGGTCGCGACGCCGTGCGCGTCGGCGATCTCGGCGAGCTCGGGGTCCACCGGGTCGCGGGTCATGGGGAAGATCCTGACCGATGCAGCCGGTCCCGGCGCGGGCGGTGGTCCCACCAGCGCCGACACCGACACGCGGGCAGGGTTCAGCCGCGCCGGACGTGCGGCCGACGGTGCTACGGTGCGTCGCCGGACATGCCGACCGGGTCACCGGAGCCGCAGGTACCCGACGCGGCGCCGGGCCTCCCAGGTTCGACCGTGTCGTGGGACCGGTGCATGGTGTCCGGCAGGAGGATCTCCAGATGTCGACGTGGGCCCTGCTGGGGCTGTTGGTGGTGGTGCTGGTGGCCGTCGGGATCGCAGCGTTCCTGCGGTGGGGGCGGGGCCGGGACGACGACCCGACGTCGCACGACGACGGGGCGCGGCCGCGCACCGTCGCGGACCTGGTCGATCGCCGGGCCCGCGGGCTCGACGACACCGTCGCTCCTGAGCCGGAGCCGGCCCCCGGGCCGACGGTGGAGCCGGTGCCGTCCGAGCCGGTCGCGGCCGAGCAGGTCGCGGCCGATCCGGTCGCCGGGGATCCGCTGCCCGGTGACGACGGGCCGGTCGAACCGGAGCCGGTCCGCCGCGCGGCGCCGCGGCCCGCGCTCGGGCCGCTCGGGGTCACCGTGTCGTCCGCGCCGGACATCACCGACGCCGCGGGCGACCCGGCGGAGGACGCTGAGGACGAGGCCACCGACCGGATCCCCGAGGTCCGCTCCGCCGAGCCGCGGATCACCCCGGACGTGAGCGCCGGGCCGGTCGGCCCGCCGTGGTCCCGCGGGTTCAAGGACGGCAAGCCGGTGGAGCCGGTCGATCCGCCGACCGCGCCGACCCGGCGGGTGCCGGCTCCGACGCCGGTGGTCCGCAGGCGCCCGGTGGAGCGGCCCCGGACCGGGACCGACGGGCCGGGACCGGACAGCTCGGCGCCGGACATCAGCATTCCGGACAGCACTCCGGACAGCGCCCCGGACGGCACCTCTGTGGCTCCGACGCCGACCGCCGGGGGACTCGCCTCGATCGCGGCGTTCCGGGCGGCCCGCGGCGACCGGCCCGGGCCCGAGGACCTCGACCCGGCAGGCTCCGGGGAGGCCTGGGACCACGCCGTGGGGCAGGACCCGAACGCGTCGGTGCCGGAGGTGGAGGTCGACGCGGTCACCGCGAGGCGGGCGCCGGTCGACGACGACGGCGCGGAGCCGATCGACTTCGGGCGCGGGGTGGCGGGGCGGCATGCCGTCGCGGCCCCGGATTCCCGCGCCGCTGCTGGTCCGGACACTGCCGAGCCGGACACTGCTGGGCCGGACGCTGCTGCTGGGCCGGGCGCTGCTGGTGTGTCGGGTGACGCTGCTGTGGTGGACGCCGGTGCTGCGCCGGATGCCGCGGCCGGCTCGGGTGGTGCGGCTCCGGAGAGTGCTGCTGCGCCCGCGGACGAGGACGCGCCGGCCGAGGGTGCCGGGTCGGGTGACGGTGCCGGTCGCGGGGCCGCGTTCGCCGGTGGGGCGGTGGCCGCGGCCGCAGCGGCGGTGACGGTCGCAGGTTCGGGGAACCGGTCCGGGGCGACCGGCCGGTCCGACGGGTCGGACGAGGCCGTTGCGTCCGCCGGGACCGGTGAGGCCGCTGCGTCCTCCGGGATCGTCGGGTCCACCGGGTCCACCGGGTCCACCGGGGCCGCTGAGTCCACTGAGTTCGCAGAGTCAACCGGAGGCTCCGGGTTCGGCGGGACCGGCGGGACCTCCGCCGATGCAGCCGCGACCGGCGGGGCTGACGAGGCCGCTACCGCCGACGTGACGGAGGTGGGCGCCGGTGCCGGAGAGATCGAGCAGGCCGAGCTGACCGGCCAGGTGGAGCAGACCGGCGGGGCTGCCGCGGCCGAGGTGACCGACGGGGCCGAGCAGGTCGACCGGGCTGAGCGGGCCGACGGTGCTGAGCAGGCACCCGGGGTCGAGCAGCCCGACGCTGCCGAGGTGACCGGGCCGACCGATTCAGCCGAGCCGGCCGACCGGGGCGAGCCTGCCGACGACGCAGAGGCGGCCGAGCGGGCCGAGCGGGCCGAGCGGGTTTCGGAGTCCGAGCAGGCCGGGGAGCCCGAGCAGCCCGCGAGCCCCCAGCGGTCCCTGCAGGCCGGCCCCACACCGACCGGCGCACCCGCCCCGATCCGCTCCGACCAGCGTTCCCCGGTGGATCCGGACCTGGTCAAGCGGGTCACCGCGGTGCCTGCGGAGCGCCCGGTCCTGCGCGGCGCGGCGAGCCCGGACACCGAGCGCGAGTTCCGCGAGGCCCAGGACCGGATCACCGGCCAGCCGAGCTGGAGCAGCCGGGTGCCCGAGCAGGCAGGCGCCGCCGAGCGGGCGCAGGTCTCCGAGACCCGGATCGCCGGCATCGGGCTGGCCGCCACCGGCCACCGGGAGTCCGGCGACAATCCCGAACCGCCGCCCCGGCCGGCCCCGCGGCTGCTGCGCTCCACCCGCCCGGTCACCGACCGCCCGGAGCCGCCGCCCGCGGCCGATCCCGCGTCGCCGCCCGCGACGCCGGCACCCGAACCGGAGGTCTCCCCGACCGTGAGCACCGTCAGCGCCATGAGCACGGCAGCCGCCGCGACTCCCTCGGCGCCGGTCGCCGACCGCACCGAGGAGCGGACCGAGGACGTGGCGCTCACCGTGCGCCGGCCCGGCCCCGCGCCGGAGGTGGTCGTCCCCGGGACCGCACCGCAGGACGTCGAGATCCGGGTCCTCGGACCGGACGACGCCGCACTCGCCGGTGCCGCCGTCGAGCTCCGGGACCGGGCGGGTACCCCGGCCGGATCCGCCGTCACCGGCTCCGACGGCATCGCCCGGGTCCCGGCGCCGGGGGCGGGCGAGTTCGCCGTCGTCGCACGCCTGGACGGGCACCGCCCCGGCGTCGCCGCCGTCTCGGTGGCCGACACCGCCGTCACGGTCACGGTGCGGCTGCGCCGCTCGGCCACCGTGCGCGGCACGGTGCTGACGGCCGGCGGACCGGCCGCCGGCGTCCCGGTCGCCCTGGAACAGGACGGCGACCCGGTCGCCGAGGCCCGCACCGGCCCGGACGGCACCTTCCGGCTCACCGACCTGGACCCCGGCCGGTACCGGCTCGTCGCGGGCACCGGCGACGCCGCCTCCGGGACCGATGTCGAGGTCCCCGCGGGCGGTGACGTCGAGCAGGACGTGACGGCGTCGTGACCGGCGAGCCGGACGTGCAGGGCCGGTTGCCCGGCGTCGGCGGGATCGAGCTGTTCTGGCAGGGCTGGCTGCCCGACGGCGACCCGTCCGGCGTGCTGCTGATCAGCCACGGCATCGGCGAGCACTCCGGCCGCTACGGCACCGTCGTCGACACGCTGCTCCCGGACGGCTGGGCGGTGTACGGGCTCGACCACCGCGGGCACGGCCGGTCCGGCGGGACCCGGGTGCACGTCCGTCGCTACGACGACCTGCTGCAGGACTTCGAGACGTTCCGGCGGGAGATCGTCGCCCGGCACCCCGGGCTCCCGGTGTTCCTGCTGGGGCACAGCCTGGGCGGGCAGATCGCGCTGGCCTACGCGCTGCGGCACCAGAACCGACTGACCGGCCTCGCGCTCTCGGCGCCCGCGCTGGCCTCGGACGCCGTCCCGGCGGTGCTCGTCCCGGTGCTGTCCCTGGTGTCCCGGGTACTGCCCACGGTGCGCCCGGTGGGGATCGACACCGCGGCGATCAGCTCCGATCCGGCGGTGGTCGCCGACTACCACGCCGATCCGCTGGTCCACCACGGCAAGCCGACCCTGGCACTGGGTGCCGCCGTCTACGCGACGATGGACACGCTCCCGTCCCGGGCGGCCGAGCTGCGACTGCCGCTGCTGGTGCAGCACGGCACCGCCGACCGGCTCACCGACCCGGCGGGCACCCGCACGCTCGACGAGTCGAGCGGCTCGCCGGACACCACGGTGCGCTGGTACGAGGGCTTCTGGCACGAGGTCTACCACGAGCCCGGGCGGGACCGGCCGCTGTCGGATCTGCGGCGGTGGCTGGGCGAGCACCGCGACGCGCACCGCGGCTCGCGCGCCTGACCGCTCCCAGGGGCGCCGCGGGCCGCCGGATGGTGGAATCGTGGGCGCAGCAACGGCGAACGAGGTGGCGCGCGCGGTGACCAGGTCCGACGATCAGGCGGTCGACGCCGCCGTCCCGGTGCGCACCCTGCTGGAGTCCACCGACTGGTCGGCGACCCCGCTCGGCCCGCGATCGGGCTGGGACCGCGAGCTGGAGGACTCGGTCCGGTTCATGCTGGAGAGCCGGCAGGCGCTCGTCGTGTGGTGGGGCCCGGAGCTGGTGCTGCTCTACAACGACGTGTTCATCGAGCACTCCGGGCTGCGGCATCCCTACGCCTTCGGCCGCCCGCTGCGGGAGGGCTGGCCGGAGATCGCCGAGCATCTCGCCGGTGAGCTGTCGGAGCTGCTGGCCGGCGGCCGGGAGGGCATCTACCGGGCCGACGACAGGATCGTCCTGAACCGGTGGGGCCGTCCGGAGGCCACCTGGTGGAACTACTCGGCGACGCCGGTGCGCGGGCCCGACGGCGACGTCCGCGGCCTGATCACGCTGACCACCGAGGCCACCGGGAGCGTCGTGGCGTCGCGCCGGATGGCGGTGCTCGCCGCGCTCGGCGAGGTCGCCCGCGACTCCCCGACGATGGACCTCGCCGTCGAACGGCTGCAGGCGGCGCTCGGCGACGCCGCCGAGGACGTGGCCTGCGCGGTCGTCGCCGTCCCCGGCCCGGAGCCGCGGACGCTCACCACGGTCCGGGTGGCCGCACCGCCGGACGACTGGCTGCCCGCCGACCGGGGCCCGGACGCCGGTCCGGCCGTCGAGTTCGTCACCGGCGCGCCGGTGTCCGCGGCCGACGGGACGGTGACCGAGCTCGCACGCGCCGTCATGCACACCCCGGACGGGGCCACCGGGATCGCCGTGGTGGTCGGCGTCCCGCCGCTGCTGCCGCTCGACGAGCCGCAGCGCGCGTTCCTGCGGCTCGTCGTCGGGCACATCGGCACCGTCCTCACCGCGGCCCTCGCCCGGGACGGCGAACGCGACCGGCGCGAGGACATCAGCACCGAGCAGCACACCCGCGCCGACTACTACGCGGGCCTCGGCGACGAGTTCCGGGACCCGCTGACCCTGGTCCTCGGACCGCTGGAACGGCTGCGCGGCCATCCCGACCACGCTGTCCGCGCCCAGGTCGACATCGCCCAGCGCAACGCCCAGCGGATGCTCAAGCTCGTCGACGGCCTGCTGGACGCCTCGGCGTTGCACTCCGGCAGGCAGGAGGGCACCTTCGCGCCGACCGACCTCGGCTCGACCACGGCGGAGCTCGTCGCGGCGTTCGCCCCGGTCCTCGAGCGGGCCGGCCTGGAGCTGACCGTGGACTGCCCGCCCGCCGGTCGGCCGGTCTGGGTGGACCGGGACGCCTGGGAGAAGATCGTCCTCAACCTGCTCAGCAACGCCGTCAAGTACACCGTCGCGGGCGGGGTGCGGGTCGAGCTCGGCCAGGACGGCGAGCAGGTCGTGCTGCAGGTCGCCGACACCGGCGCCGGGATCCCGCCCGACGAGATCGAGACCGTGTTCGAGCGCCGCCGCCGCCCCGGCCGGGCCCGCGGGCGGACCAGCGAGGGCAGCGGGCTCGGGCTGCCGCTGATCCGCCAGCTGGTCCGGCTGCACGGCGGCAGCATCGGCGTCGACAGCTCGTCCGGTGTCGGCAGCACGTTCACCGTCCGGCTCCCGCTCGGGTTCGCGCACCTGGCCCAGGACCGGCTGGTCCGGTCCCGGACCGGTTCCCGCGCCACCCCGCGGCTGGCCGGCCCGTACGTGGCGGAGGCGCTGCGCTGGCTGCCCGATCCGCCGGACGGCGCCGACCCGGCGGACGGTCTCGCCCCGGCCCGCGGCCGGTCCGTGGACGGGACCGTCGTCGACGGGCTGGACCTGGAACGCCGCGACCGGGTGCTGGTCGTCGACGACGACCGGGAGATGCGCGGCTACCTGCGGGACCTGCTCGCCGAACGATGGACCGTGCAGGTCGTCGCGGACGGCGCGGCCGCGCTGGACGCGGCCCGCACCGACCCGCCCGACCTGGTCGTCGCCGACGCGGCGCTGCCCGCGAGCGGCGGCATCGAGCTGCTGCGGGCGCTGCGGTCCGATCCGCGGACGGTCGGTGTGCCGGTGGTGCTGCTGTCCTCGCGGGCCGGCGAGGAGGCCGCGGTCGAGGGCTTCGCGGCGGGCGCCGACGACTACCTCGTGCGGCCGTTCTCGGCCCGCGAGCTGCTGGCCCGGGTCACCAACCACCTGCAGCTCGGCCGGGTCCGCCGGGCCGCCGAGCTGCAGTTCCGCGCGATGGCCGACTCCACGCCCGCGCTGATCTGGGTCGACGACCCGGGCGGGCACCGGCTGTTCGTGAACCGCGGTTGGCTCGACTTCACGGGCGTCGACGACCCGTCCAACGAACTGGGGCTGGACTGGCGGCGCCGCATCCACCCGGACGACCGCGACCGGTACCGCTCGGTCACCGAGGCCGCCGCCCGTGCGCACGCCCCGTTCGAGGTCGAGTACCGGCTGCTGGACCGGACCGAGCGGTACCGCTGGGTGCTCGACCGCGGCGCCCCGGTCCGGGACGGCGAACGGTCGGCCGGGTACGTCGGCGGCTGCCTGGACATCGACGTCCAGCACCGGGAGCAGCGCAGGCACCGGATCTACTCCGAGGTCGCGGAGTCGCTGGAGCGGGAGATCACCCGGACCGGGCGCACCGACCAGCTGGTCCGCGCCGTCGTCGACGACCGGCTGGCCGAGGTCGCGCTGGTGCACGACGCCGAGGCCGCCGAGGACGGTCCGACGCTCGCGGTCGCCGCCGACCGGGCCGCGCTGGAACCGTCGCTGCGCCGGCTGGGCCCGCTGGTGCCGACCGGTCGTCCGGAGATCATCACCGCGGACCGGCTCGACGAGGTCCTGGCCGGGCTGCCCACCGCGCAGCGCCGCGCCTGGGGCAGGCTGCGGGTCCGCTCCGCGATGGTCGTCCCGCTGCCCGCGCGCGGCCGGACCAGCGCGGTGCTCACCGCGATCCGCACCGAGCCCGACGCCGCCCCCTACACCGCCGACGACCTGGACCTGCTGTCCGAGATCGGTCGACGGGCCGGGCTCGCGATCGACAACGCACGGCTGCTGGAGCAGGAACGGTCCTCGGCGCAGCGGCTCGGCCTGCTGCACCGGGCGACCGCGAAGATGTCCGCGGCGGCCACCGCCGGGGAGGTCGCGGCCATCGCCGCCGACCACATCGTCGACCTGCTCGACGCCGACTACGCCGGCCTGTGGGAGGTCCGCGGCGAGTGGCTGCAGGCCCTCACCGGGCACGGCTGGGATCGCGAGATGTGGCGCCGGGCCGGCCGGATCCGGGTGGACGCGCCGATGGCGTTCGCCGACGTGCTCGCCGACCGCGAACCGCTCTGGTTCTCCGCCGCCCGGGAGTGGGCGGCCCGCTATCCGGCGCAGATCGGCGTCGCCCCGGACAACTCGCAGACCCTCGGCTACCTGCCGCTGGTCGCCGGCGGCCGGACCCTCGGCGTCCTCGCGGTGTCGATGCTCGCCGAGCGCACCCTGTCCGAGGGGGACCGGGAGGCCGCCCTCGCGGTCGCCGAGCTGACCGCGCAGGCACTCGACCGCGCGTCCATGCTGGACGCCGAGACCGAGGCCCGGCGGCTCGCCGAGCGGCTCGGTGCGGTCGCGACCGGCCTGGCCAGGGCGACCGATCTGGACTCGGTCGCGGCGGTCGTCGTCGAGCACGGGCGGAGCTCGATCGGCGCGGAGTCCGTCGCGCTGCTGGTGATCGACGACAACGGGGTGCTCGCGCTGCTCGGCGAGGCGGGCTGGCCGGACGACGGGCCGCCGATGCGCACCCCGGCGCGCAACCACCCGCTCAGCCGGGCGGTCAGCGGCGGCGAGCCGATCTGGAACGCCCAGGACATGTCCGAGGTGCGGCGCTACCCGGTGCACACGGCGGTGCCGCTGATGGTGGCGGCGCGGCCGATCGGCGTGCTCGGCATGCGGTTCGGGCAGGAGCCGACGTTCACGCCGGAGATGCAGAGCTTCGTGCGCACCATGGCGAACCAGTGCGCGCAGGCGATCGTGCGGGCCCAGCTGCACCAGGCCGAGCACGAGGTCGCGGTGACCCTGCAGCGCAGCCTGCTGCCGCAGAAGCTGCCCGACATCGACCGGCTGTCGCTGGCCACCCGCTACCGACCCGGGACCCAGGGGACCGAGGCCGGCGGCGACTGGTTCGACGTGCTGGACCTCGACGACGGCATCGTCGCGCTGGTGGTCGGCGACGTCGTCGGCCGGGGACCGTCCGCGGCCGCCGTGATGGGGCAGCTGCGCAGCGCCGTCGCGGCGAACCTGGTCAACGGCCAGCCGCCGGCCGGTGCGCTCGAACAGCTCGACCAGTTCGCGCTGCGGGTGCGCGGGGCGACCGCCAGCACGGTGGCCGTCGCGCTCGTCGACATCGGCACCGGGGAGCTGCGCTACGCCAGCGCCGGGCATCCGCCGCCGCTGGTCGCCGGGCCGGGCGGGGTGCGCACGCTGTCCGAGGGACGCGGCGTGCCGCTGGGCATCTCGGGCCGGCCGCCGTTCGCCGAGGCGACCGACCGGATCGAGCCGGGGGAGACCATCCTGCTGTGCTCGGACGGGCTGTTCGAGCGCCGCGACGAGGTGATCGACGACGGGCTGGCCAGGCTGACCGAGGCGTTCGGCGAGCTCGCCGACGCGCAGCCCCGGGACATGGCCGATCCGCTGCTGAACCGGATGTCGGAGGGCTCGTCGGTGCCCGACGACACCGTCGTCGTGGTCGCCCGCCTGATGCCGGCACCGCTGCGCACGGTGATCGAGGCCGACCCGAAGAGGCTCGCCGCGCTGCGCCGCACGGTCGGCGGCTGGGCCGCGACCTGCGGGATGGGGCCGGACGCGGTCAGCGACCTGCAGCTGACCGTCGGCGAGGCCGTCACCAACGCGATCGAGCACGCCTACCTGCCCGACGACGTCGACGCCGCCGCCGGGGTCGACCTGGAGCTCGCCGTCGCCTCGGACGGCTCGGTCGCCGTCCGGGTCGCCGACGGCGGCCGGTGGCGCCCGGCGCCGGCCGATCCCGGCTACCGAGGCCGCGGGATCGCGCTGATCCGGGAGTTGGCCGAGGACGTCGTCATCGAGCCGTCCGACACCGGCACCACGGTGCGGTTCCGGCTGCCCGCCACCCCGGTCGACGTCGGGACGCCCGGTGCGGGGCCGCCGGTGGAGTTCGTGGCGGGCGAGCCCGAGCCGGACCGGGACGCCGGCACGGCCGACGGCGGCCGCGCCGAACGGACCCGGTTGCGCGTCGCACCGGACGCGCACGGGGTGCGGCTCACCGTGATCGGCGATCTCGACCCGAGCGGGGTCGCCGCGATCCGCGGCCCGCTCGCCGAACACCTCGACCGCGGGCTGCCGGTGACCCTGAACCTGGCGTCGGACTCGTTCGTCAGCAGCGCGGGCATCGCGCTGCTGTCCGAGGTCGCCCGGCGGATGCGGACCGACGGGGTGCCGCTGACGCTGGTCGCGCCGGCCGGGAGCCAGGC
This sequence comes from Pseudonocardia sp. NPDC046786, assembly GCF_040645415.1. Taxonomy (NCBI): domain Bacteria; kingdom Bacillati; phylum Actinomycetota; class Actinomycetes; order Pseudonocardiales; family Pseudonocardiaceae; genus Pseudonocardia; species Pseudonocardia sp. NPDC046786. The sequence continues at coordinate 16,000 of NZ_JBEYYF010000018.1, forward strand.
GCGCCGGTCGCTGGTGCTCTCCGGGCTGGACACCGTCATCGGGATGTCCGACGAGAGCTGAGCCACCACTTCTGTGACGGCGAACACGCAGGTCACGAGCATGGTGTCCGGACAGGTTGCGGTCGCGTCCCGCCCGCCGGACGACTCCTTGAAGCGGATGTTGCGGTGTGGTGACATCGGTGTCGTGAGCCAGGCAGCGACCCTCGGACCCCTCTGGGGCACCCGTCGCGCCGACCACTTCGATCAGGGCTGTCGCCCGAGCTGAGGATCCGTTCCCCGCTCGTCCGATCTCCTGGAGCCCTGTCGTGTCCGCGCCCGTCCGTGCGTCCCGCCCTGCCCGTGTCCGACCCGCCTCCCGGCCCGCCCCGGTGCACGCGCGGCCGGTCGCCGCGCCCACCCCGTACGACCTCGACGACCTGCTCGACCTGACCCGCCTGATCGCCACGGAGGTGCGGGCCGGGCAGCACGAGGTCGTCGTCGATCCGGACCGCCGCTGGTACCGGTTGCTGCGCAGCGACGGGTTCTGCGACGTCTGGCTGATCTCCTGGGCGACCGAGCAGATCGCCGAGCTGCACGACCACGCGGGATCGCTCGGTGCGCTGACCGTCGTGTCCGGGTCGCTGACCGAGCGCCGGTGGAGCGGCCCGTCCGGGCTGCGCACCCGCACCCTGCGGCACGGCCGCGGCGCCGGTTTCCCGCTAGGCCACGTGCACGACGTCGCGAACACCGCCGAGGAGCCCGCGGTGAGCGTGCACGCCTACTCGCCGCCGCTGTCGGCGATGTCGTACTACGACGTCGAGGACGTGCCCGCCACCGCGGGACACCAGCGGCTGCGCCGCACCAGGACCGAGCTGGTCCGCCCCGGCCAGGGCGTCGGATGACGTCGATCGGGGACCTCCTCGCTGCGGCCAGGGCCCGGCTGGACCGGCCCGGCCCGCACCGGGCCGCGGAGCTCGCGCGGGACGGGGCGCTGCTCGTCGACACCCGGCCGGGTTGGCAGCGGGTCGAGGAGGGCGCGGTGCCGGATGCGCTGGTGATCGAGCGCAACCACCTGGAGTGGCGGCTCGATCCGAGGTCCGACGCGCGCATCCCGGAGGCCGTCGACCACGACGTCACCTGGGTGCTGTTCTGCTCAGAGGGGTACAGCTCCAGCCTGGCCGCGGCGTCGCTGCAGGATCTCGGCCTGCACCGGGCCACCGACATCGACGGCGGCTTCCGGGCGTGGGCCGCCGCCGGGCTGCCCACCGAGCCCGGTCAGGACGGCCCGTCGGACGCGACCCGGCCACCGCTCCACCGCGCGTCCAGGTAGCCGGAGACGAGCGCGGTCAGCTCGTCGAGCAGGACGTCACGGTCGAGATCGGGGGACTCCAGCACGTAGCTGGTCGTCAGGTGCTCGACCGTGCGCACCACGGTCCAGGCGGCCGCCCGCACCGTGCCGGTGTCGGTGCCGCCGCGGCTGAGCAGGGCGGTGGCGACCAGGTCGTCGATCCGCCTGGCGAACGCGGCCCGCCGGCCGCCGGGGGCCCGGGGCAGCTGCTCGGCGATCACCCGGACCAGGTCGGGCTGCTCGGCGAACGCGTCGAGCAGCGCCTCCAGGGTGGCCCGGACGGCCGGTGCGGTGCCCGCCTCCGGTGCGTGCAACCCGCCCAGGGCGTCGAGGAACGCGCGCGAGACGCGAGCCTCCATCGCGTCGAGGTACCGGTCGAGCACCTCGGCCAGCACGGCGTCCTTGCCCGGGAAGTACTGGTAGAGCGAGCCCGGCGAGACGCCGGCGGCGGCCGCGATCCGGTTGGTCGACGCGCCGTCGTACCCGCGGGTGACCAGCACCTCCCGGCCGGCCTCGACGATCCGTTCCACCATCCGCCGCGACCGCTCCTGGCGGGGTTCCCGCCGCCGCCCGCCGCGACCGGTCACGCCGGGACCCGGTACGCGCGTTGAACGCGAGCGCTTGCTCGTGTCAGCATTCGTCCATGGTGACAGAGGCGTCGATCACCCCGGTGTACCCCCGCCGTTTCCGCAGCTCACCGGAACGCAACGCGCGGATCGCCCGGCCGCTCGCGCTGGTCGGCGGGGTCCGCGAACCCGATCCCGCACTGCTCGACGAGCTCGGCCGCCGGATGCTGCTCCGCGACGAGACCGGCGCCGCGCTGGCCCGCGCCATGGGGCGGGACCGCGCCGATCCCGAGCGGGTGACCATGCGCGCCTTCCATCGGGCGCTGGAAGCCGGTGGACCGGACGACGACGCACCGCCGGCGTTGCGGGAGTTCTTCGCCGCCGTCACCCCCGAGCCGGACTGGGTCGATCCCGACCTGCTCGAACGCGGCGGGCGCGCCTACCGGCGGCTCGGCCGCAGCCGGGACGACGTGCTGCTCGGGCTGTCGCTGATCGGCGGCTACCGCTACGGCGGCCCCACCGAGCTGCTCGTCCGCACCGGCGGCCTGACCGGCGCCGGAGCGATGCGCCGGCTCGGCGAGACCCAGGCGTGGGGGTTCGCGGTGAGCCGGCCGGGCGGGATGGCCCGCGGCGGCGAGGGCTGGCGGGCGACACTGCACGTCCGGGCCATGCACGCGCTCGTGGCGGACCGCTTCGAGCGGGGCGACCGTTGGGACAGCGCCGAGCACGGGCTGCCGATCAACCGGTCCGACCTGGCGGCCACCCTCGGGCTGTTCAACAGCACCGCGATCCTCGGCTGCCGGCTGCTCGGCAGGCACGTCCCTCGGGCCGACGCCGCCGCGATCATGCACCTCTGGCGCTACATCGGGTGGCTGATGGGTGTCGACGACGACTGGTTGTTCGCCACCGAGCGGGACCAGAACGCCTTCAACCACCACGTGCTGCTGGCCCAGGGTGACGTGACGCCGAACGGGGCCCGGCTGACCGGTGCGCTGGTCGAGGGGCTCCGTGACGAGCGGCCCGGCCTGCGCGGACGCTGGGAGCGGCGCCGGTTGCTGTCCCTGCTGCGGCTGTTCCTGGGCGCCGAGGGGATGCGGGACCTCGGGCTGCCGGTGTCGCTGCCCTGGATCGTGCCGTCGCAGGTGCTGCGCAACCTCGTCGAGTCGGTGGTCGTCGCGCGGACCGGGCGTGGGCGGCGGTGGTTGGCGGAGCGGTCGGACCGGCGGGTCCAGGCGGACCTCGCGCTGCGTTTCGGGGGTGAGCGCCCGGGGCCGCGGGAGCTGCCGGGCTGAGCGCGGGCGGTTCCGTCTCGGGCCGGTCGGGTCGCTGCGCTACCGGGCCGCGCCGCGCCGGGGCGCACCGCACCAGCCGAGCCGCTCCGAGCCGCACCGTGTCGCGCCGGGCCGAGCCGCACCGCGGCGCTCCACGTCGCACACCTTGCTTCGTCGAGATGCAGATCAGCGGGCCGGGGAGATCAACAATTCCCGCTGAGCTGCATCTCGGCGGGGCACGGGGTGTGTGGTGCGGAAAGGCCGGGGTGGGACGGGGCTGGGCAGGGCGAGGTGCGGAGGGGTGGGGCGCGGAGGAACGGGGCGCGGCGGGTTCAGGCGAAGGCGCCGATGCCGGTGATGTCCCGCCCGACGATCAGTGTCTGGATCGTCTCGGTGCCCTCGAAGGTGTGGATCGCCTCGATGTCCGCCCAGTGCCGGACGACGTGGTGCTCCAGCAGGATCCCGTTGCCGCCGAGCAGGTCGCGGGCCTCGGCGAGGATGGTGCGGGCGGTGCGGGTGTTGTGCATCTTGGCCAGCCCGGCGACGGTCGGGGAGAGTTTCCCGGCCTCGGCGAGCCGGGCCGTCTGCATGCAGTACAGCTGCATCCCGGTGAGGTCGGCGAGCATCCGGACGAGGCGCTGCTGCACGATCTGGAACCCGGCGAGCGGCTTGCCGAACTGCTCGCGTTCCTTCGCGTAGCGCAGCGCGGCGTCGTAGCCGGCGGTGGCGTGCCCGAGCGCCATCCAGGCGCAGGTGCTGCGGGTGGTGGCGAGCACGGCGGCGCAGTCGGCGAAGGTGCGGGCCCCGGCCAGCCGGTTCTCATCGGGCACCCGGACGCCATCGAGGGTGATGTCGGCCTGCCACAGCGCGCGCAGCGACACCTTGCCGGGGATGACGGTCGCCGAGTAGCCCTCGGCCGGGGTCTCGACGACGAAGCCGAGCACGTTGCCGGAGTCGGTGTCCCGGGCCCAGACGATCACCAGGTCGGCGACGGTGCCGTTGCCGATCCAGCGCTTGGTGCCGCGCAGCACCCAGCCGTCGCCGTCCCGGGTGGCGGTGGTCGCCAGGGCGACCGAGTCCGATCCGTGCTCCGGTTCGGTCAGCGCGAATGCGCCGAGCTCGTCCATCGTCGACATCGACGGCAGCCAGCGCTGTTGCTGCTCCTCGGAGCCGCACATCGCGATCGCCTTCATCGCCAGCCCGGCGTGCACGCCGAGGAAGGTGCCCAGCGAGCCGTCGCCGCGGTGCAGCTCCATGTGCACCAGGCCGAGCGCGAGCGGGCTCATCCCGGCGGCGCCGTAGCCGGAGATGTCCTCGCCGACGATCCCCAGCTCGGGCAGCCTGCGGAACAGGTGCCACGGCAGCTCGGCGCGCTCCCAGTAGTCGTTGATGTCGTGCAGCACCTCGGTGTCGACGAACCTGCGGGTGTCGGCGAACCGCTGCCACTGCTCGTCGGTGAACTGGTCGCGCACCGAGAAGAAGTCGGTCCCCAGTGCCTCGCCGAGCTCGGTGTACGGGGTGGTCGGTGCGGACATGATGCGCGGCCCCCTCGCCGTCGGAGTCGGCATCGATCCTCACACCGCCGCCGCGGGCCCGCTCGGTGACGCGCCGGCCGCCCGCCCCGATCAGGCCTTCACGAGGCAGAACGGATGGCCGATCGGATCGAGGAAGACCCGGAAGCTGTCCGGTGCGGGCTGGACCTCGTGCCGGCGCGCCCCGATCGCGAGCACGGCCGCCTCGCCCGCGTCGAGATCGGGAACGTCGAAGTCGGCATGACCGCGTTGCGGGCGCTCCTGGCCCGGCCACTCCGGCGGGCTGAACCCGCCCTCGGCGATCTGCTGGAACGCCAGCGTGGGGCCGGCGCCGCCGGAGTCGAGCTCGACCCAGTCGGCGTCGGTCTGCTCGGCGATCGGCCAGCCCGTCAGCCGTGAGTAGAACCGGGCCAGCTCGAGCGGATCGGGGCAGTCGAGGGCGAACAGTGCGAACCTGGCGATCGGCGGGCCGGTGCCCGCGGGACTGGTGCTCATACCGGGCAGTGTGCCGCCGACCCCCGACAGAATCCGCCGGATTCTCAGGCCGGCGGGGGCAGCTCGTCGATCGCGCGCTCGACCCGCTGCACGGAGACCGGGTAGCGGGTCCGCATCGGGTGCGCATACAGCGACACCCGCAGCTCCTCGATCATCCAGCCGATCTCGCGCAGCCGCGGCGAGGGCTCGGTGCCCGCGGGCAGGGCGGCGAGCAGACCCCGGTACTCGGCCTCGACCGGCGCCAGCTCCGCGGTCCACCGGGCGTCCCGGCCGGGATCGGCGCGCAGCTTCTCCAGCCGCAGCTCCAGGGCCTGCAGGTACCGCTTGACGTCGCCGAGCCGGACGGCCCCGGCGTCGGTGACGAAGCCGGGCCGGACCAGCCGGTCCATGAGCGCGGTCGCGTCGGTGACCCCGTCCCGGGTGGCCGGGCCGCGCAGGTCGGCGAGCGCCGCACCCACCCGGTGCCAGACCTCCAGGACGCCGCGGACGGCGTCGAGCACCTGCAGGGTCGTCGCGGGCAGCCGCATCCGCAGCAGCTCGGCGAGCCGGAGGAACTGCGCCTCGTCGAACGGGTCGCCGCCGCCCCGGCCGATCAGGTGATCGGCGGCGGCCGTGGTGCAGTCGTCGAGCAGCGCGTCGAGCGAGCCGTGCGGGTTGCGGGACAGCGCGAGCCGCGCCCGGTTGTCCAGCCCGCGCTGCACCTGGCGACCCGGGTTCGGGGTGGCGAGCAGCAGCAGCCGGCGCCCCCCGCGGTGGTGCGCGGGATCGCGTTCGGCGGCGGTGGCGTAGACCCGGACCTCGGCGGTGGTGCCGCGGTCGCGCAGCCCCGGATAGCCGGTGACGACGTGCGCGCCGCGCCGGATCGGCAGCTCCCGGGGCAGCTCGCCGATCGTCCAGGAGGTCAGTCCGGTCGCCTCGATCCCGGTGCCCGCCGCAGCCAGCTCCGCGCGCACCTTCGGTGCCAGCTCGCGCCGCAGCCGGTCCAGGTCGGTGCCGCGGGCCAGCTCGACGTCGTTCTCGTCAAGAATCCGGAAAGTGACGGTGAGGTGGTCGGGGAGCCGTTCCAGCTCCCAGTCGTCCCGCCGGATCTCGACGTTGCGCATCCGGCCCAGCTCGCGCTCCAGGCCGTCGAGCAGCGGTTCGTCGGTGTGCCCGCGCAGCCGGCCGAGCACGGCGCGGGCATGGTCGGGTGCCGGGGAGAAGTTGCGGCGCAGGTTCCGCGGCAGGGTCCGGATGAGCGCGGTGACCAGCTCCTCCCGCAGCCCGGGGACCTGCCAGGTGAACGGCGTCGGGTCGACCTGGTGCAGCGCCGCCACCGGGACGTCGACGGTCACGCCGTCGGTGTGGTGACCCGGCTCGAACGCGTACGACAGCGGCAGCGACAGCCCGCCCGCGGCCACGTGGTCGGGATACTGCCCGCGATCGACCTCGCGCGCGGCCTCGGTGGCGAGCAGGTCCTCGGAGTAGTCGAGCAGGCCGGGGCTGCGCTGCGACTCCTCGGACCACCAGCGGTCGAAGTGCTTGCCGGACACCACCGAGGCGGGCACCCGCTCGTCGTAGAACGCGAACAGGGTGTCCTCGTCGACCACCAGGTCGCGGCGGCGGGCGCGGTGCTCGAGCTCCTCGGCGTCGTCGAGCAGCTCGCGGTTGGCGTGGAAGAACCCGTGCCGGGTCTCCCAGTCGCCCTCGACGAGGGCGTGCCGGAGGAACAGGTCGCGGCTCACCTCGGGATCCACCCGCCCGTAGGCGACGGTCCGGTCGGCGACCAGCGGCAGCCCGTGCAGCGTGACCCGCTCGGTCGCCACGGCACTGCCCCGCTTGCGTGACCAGCGCGGTTCCGAATACGTCTTCTTGACGAGATGTCCGGCGAGCGGCTCGACCCACTCCGGCTTCACCGGTGCCACGGTGCGCGCCCACAACCGGGTCGTCTCGACGAGCTCGGCGGCCATCACCCAGCGCGGCGGCTTCTTCGCGAGCCCGGAGCCGGGCCAGATCGCGAACTTCGCGCCGCGCGCGCCGAGGTAGTCCTTCGGGCCCTTGCGGTCCTTCTTGGCGGCGGCCCTGCCGGTACCGGACTTCTCGGCGAGCGGGTCCTGTATGCCGACCTGGGACAGCAGCCCGGCCAGCAGCGACTGGTGGATGACATCGGCGCGCCCGGTCCAGTCGGGATCGGAGTCGCCGCGGTCCATCCCGGCGCTGCGGGCGGCCTGGCGGAGCTGGCCGTGCAGGTCCCACCACTCGCGCACCCGCAGGTAGTGCAGGAGGTCCTCGCGCAGCTCGCGGCGGAACCGGTTGCCCGACAGCGCGTCGCGTCGTTCCCCGAGGTGGTCCCAGAGCCGCAGGAAGGCGAGGAAGTCCGAGCCGTCGACGGCGAACCGGCGGTGTTTGTCGTCGGCGGCCTGCCGCTGCTCGGTGGGCCGCTCCCGCGGATCCTGCACGGACAGTGCCGCGGCGATGACGAGCACCTCGCGCAGGCAGCCGTTGCGGTGCGCCTCGACCAGCATCCGGCCCAGCCGCGGATCGACCGGCAGCCGGGACAGCGAGTGCCCGACCGCGGTCAGCGAGCGCCGGTCGGGCCGCAGCGCGCCGAGCTCGTGCAGCAGGTCCAGGCCGTCGGCGACGGCGCGCCGGTCCGGCGGCTCGACGAACGGGAACTCGGAGATCTCGCCCAGGTCCAGCGCGATCATCTGCAGCACGACCGACGCCAGGTTGGTGCGCAGGATCTCCGGATCGGTGAACTCGGGGCGGGCGTCGAAGTCGTCGGCGGAGTACAGCCGGATCGCGATGCCGTCGCTGGTCCGGCCGCAGCGGCCGGACCGCTGGTTCGCCGACGCCTGGGAGATCTTCTCGATCGGCAGCCGCTGCACCTTGAGCCGGCGCGAGTAGCGGGAGATGCGCGCGGTCCCGGTGTCGACGACGTAGCGGACGCCCGGGACGGTCAGCGACGTCTCGGCGACGTTGGTCGCGAGCACCACCCGGTTGCCGGTGTGCGGCTGCCAGACCCGCTGCTGCTCGGCCGTCGACAGCCGGGCGTAGAGCGGCAGGATCTCGGTGCCCGGCAGGTTGCGCCGTTCCAGGGCCTCGGCCGCATCGCGGATCTCGCGCTCACCGGGGAGGAAGACCAGCACGTCGCCCGGGCCCTCACGCTGCAGCTCGACGACCGCGTCGCCGATCGCGTCGTCCAGCTGCCGGTCGGGATCGGCGTCCGGGTCGTCCGGGTCGACGACGGGGCGGTAGCGCACCTCGACCGGGTAGGTGCGGCCGGAGACCTCGACGATCGGCGCGGGCTTCTGCTCGCCGCCGAAGTGCCGGGCGAACCGCTCCGGGTCGATCGTCGCCGACGTGATGATCACCTTGAGATCCGGCCTGCGGGGCAGCAGCCGGGTCAGGTAGCCGAGGATGAAGTCGATGTTGAGGCTGCGCTCGTGCGCCTCGTCGATGATCAGCGTGTCGTACCGGCGGAGGTCCTTGTCGCCGGCCAGCTCGGCCAGCAGGATGCCGTCGGTCATCAGCTTGACCATGGTGTCGTCGCCGACCTGGTCGGTGAACCGGACCTTCCAGCCGACCGTGCTGCCGAGCTCGACGCCCAGCTCCTCGGCGATCCTGGCGGCCACCGTGCGCGCGGCGAGCCGGCGCGGCTGGGTGTGGCCGATCATCCCGTGCACCCCGCGGCCGAGCTCCAGGCAGATCTTCGGGAGCTGCGTCGTCTTCCCGGAGCCGGTCTCGCCGGCCACGATCACGACCTGGTTGTCCCGGATGGCCTCGGCGATGTCCGCGCGCCGCGCGGACACCGGCAGCGTCGCGGGATAGCTGACGGGCGGCGCCACACGTGGGTGGTCGCCGCGGTCGGGACCGCCGCGACCACCCACGTGGGCGGGGCCGGGCGCCGTGACGGCAGCGCTCCGGCCCCGTGGCCCGCGGCGGCGCGGTCGGCGCTGCTGCTCACGGGCCGGACGGCCGCGTGCGGCGCCCTCCGTCCCGGGGGCGGCCTGCGCTGCGGCCTCGTCATCGATCGTCAGGTTGCTGATGTCGGTCTTCCGGTCCGCGGAGTCCTGGCGGGGACGGCGCGGACGCGGGGGCCTGCCGCTCCCGCGTGCGGGACGGTCGTCGGCGGACGGGGCGGGTTCGCTGGACATCGTTCACTCAGTGTGCCTGCTCGCCCGGGACCGGGCGGACGCCGACCATGGTGATCGGGCTCGCAGCGGGGAGCAATCGGATTTCGGAGGGATGGATCAGGTGTCCGAACCGGACGCCGGTCGCCTCGCGGCGAGTGGCGCACCGCGGCTCCTGCCGGACGGTATTCCGCGGCGGCTGTTATCCATTGCGGCCCGGGGACTCGGGTCGCCCGGCTCGGACGACCGTTCCAACGGGCGGCGCCGCCGGTTCATTCCCGGGGGTGCCGGCACGCCGGGCGGCAGCGCTCAGGGCCGATCGGCGGTCGGCCGCGCCGGGGCGGGGCGGGGCGGGCAGCGTGACCACCGCGGTCGTCCCGGTGCCGACCACCGAGTCGAGGGTGAGTGAGCCGCCCATCGCCTCGACCAGGCCGCGGGCCAGCGGCAGACCGAGCCCGACCCCCTCGTCGCCGGGCTCGTCGCGGTCCAGCCGGTCGAACGCGACGAACAGCCGGTCGGCGGTGCCGTCCGGGATGCCGCGACCGGAGTCCGCGACGACGAGCCGGACCGGCGTCCCGGACGTCACCGTGACCGACACCCGGCCACCGGGCCGGTTGTAGCGGATGCCGTTCCCGACGAGGTTGATCAGCACCTGGCGCAGCCGCCGGGGATCGGCCCGGGCCGTCACCGGGCCGCGGCCGTCGTGCTGCAGGGTCACTCCGCGCTCGTCGGCCATCGGCCGCAGCAGGTCCAGCACCTCGTCGGCGAGCGGCCGCAGGTCGAGATCGACCGGATGGGTGGGCAGCGCGCCCGCCTCGATCCGCGCGACGTCGAGGACGTCGTCGACCAGCGACAGGATGTGCGTGGTCGCCCCGGAGATGTGTTCGAGCGCCGCGCCGCGGCGCTCCACCGGCAGATCGAGGGTGCCGAGCAGCTCGGCGAACCCGGAGATCGCCTGCAGCGGGGTACGCAGCTCGTGGCCGAGGGCGGCGACGAACCGGGACTTGGCGTGGCTCGCCGCCTCGGCGGCGGCGCGGGCAACCTCGGCCTCGTGCCGGGCCTGCCGCTCGCGCAGCGCCGCGCGCCGCTGGGTCAGGTCGAGCACGGCGACCGACAGCTGCACCGGCCGGCCGTCCGGGCCGCAGATCTCCGACGCCGTGACCGCCAGCTCCAGCTCCGTGCCGTCCGGCCGGTGCGCCCTGGCCTCACCGCCGGGGACCGGGACCAGGACGTCGTCGACGGTCTCGCCGCGCACGTCGCGGCCCAGCAGCTCGGTCAGCGCCCGGTTGGCCTCGGTGACGGTGCCGTCGGGTGCGGCCAGGGCCATCCCGGTGGCGTTGTCGGCGAACGCCCGCCGGAACCGCTCCTCGCTCTCGGTCAGCGCGCCGTACAGCCCGGCGTGCTCGATCGCGACCGACGCGAGATGGGTGAGCCGCCCGACCAGGCGCTCCTCGCGGGCGGACGGCCGGTGCGTCCGGTCCCGGTAGACGGCGAACGTGCCGAGCACCCCGCCCCGCCCGGTGATCGGGGACGACCAGCAGGACCGCAGGCCGTACGGGACGGCGAGCTCGCGGTACCCGCGCCAGCGCGGGTCGGTGCCGATGTCCTCGGCGACGACCGGGCTGCCCAGGTAGGCGGCGGCCCCGCAGGAGCCCGCGTCGGCGCCGATCGCCATCCCGTCGATCCGCGAGGAGTACTCGGGGGGCAGTGAGGGGGCGGCGCCGTGCCGCAGCCGGGTGCGGGCCTCGTCGAGCAGCAGCACCGAGCACCGGGCGCCGGGGACGAGCGACTCCAGCGCGGTCGTGATGCCGCCGAGCACCTCGGGCAGCGCGGTGCCCGCCGCGATCTGCTCCAGCAGCTCGGTCTGCCGCTGCAGCAGCGCGACCGTGTCGGCGTGGTCGAGATCGAAGGCGGCGTCGGTGACGGTCATCAGCTCTCCAGCCGGTAACCGACGCCGCGGACCGTGCGCAGGATCCGGTCCCCGCCGGGGAGCTTGTGCCGCAACCGGTGCACGTGCTCGGTCACGGTGGCCTCGCTGCGCCAGTCGGGCGCCGCGTCCCACACCTGCTCCAGCAGCTGGGCGCGGCTGAACACCTGCCGCGGGTGCCGGGCGAGGAACGCCAGGAGATCGAACTCGCGGGCGGTCAGCTCCACCGGGTCGCCGTCGACGGTGACCTCGCGGGTCGGCTCGTCGACCCGCAGCCCGCCCGCCCGGGCCGCCGCGCCGCCGGGCCGCACCGGCGCGGAGCGGCGCAGCACCGAACGCACCCGCGCCGCGAGCTCACCGGGGGAGAACGGCTTGACCAGGTAGTCGTCGGCGCCGAGATCGAGGCCGACGATCCGGTCGGTCTCGCCGCTGCGCCCGGACAGCACGATCACCGGGAGCGCGGCGCCGCCGGTGGTGGCGTCGTCGCGGCGGACCCGGCGCAGCACGTCCAGGCCGCCGACGCCGGGCAGCGACAGGTCCAGGACGACGAGATCCGGCCGGGCGGAGGCGATCCGGTCGAGCGCGGCGGCGCCGTCCGGCGCGGTGACGACGGCGAACCCGTCCGCCTCCAGCTGCCAGCTGACGAGGGTGCGGACCCGCTCGTCGTCGTCGACGACGAGCACGGTCGACGAGGCCACCGCCGCACCCGCCGACCACGCCGTCATCCGGCGATCGTCCCGCGCGGGCTGTGACCTGCGCAACCGGCCCGGACGGCCGGTTGCGTGCGGTCAGGACCGGTGCGCGGCGAGGACGCCGTCGGTCCAGACCGGCCAGGCGTCCACGGCCCACTCGCCGAAGTCACGATCGGTGAGGGCGACGGCGGCGAGGCCGGCGTCCGGGTCCACCCACAGGAAGGTGCCGGACTGTCCGAAGTGGCCGAACGTGCGGGGCGAGGACGTGGTGCCGGTCCAGTGCGGGGACTTCCCGTCCCGGATCTCGAAGCCGAGCCCCCAGTCGTTCGGCTTCTGCCTGCCGTAGCCGGGCAGCAGCCCGTCCAGACCCGGGTACGCGACGGTCGTCGCCTCGGCGACGGTGCGCGGGTCCAGCAACCGGGGCGCCTGCAGCTCCGCGGCGAACCGGGACAGGTCGCGCGCGGTGGAGACGGCCCCGGCCCCGGCCGCGCCCTCCAGTCGGGTGCCGCTCAGCCCGAGCGGCTCGCAGACGGCCTGGTGCAGGTAGTCGGCGAACCCGATGCCGGTCGCCCCGGCCACGGCGTCCGCGAGCACGGCGAACCCGGTGTTCGAGTAGATCCGGCGCTCGCCGGGGGCGGCCTGCACCCGGTCTGTGTCGAAGGCCAGCCCGGAGGTGTGCGCGATCAGGTGCCGGACGGTAGAGCCCTCGGGCCCCGCCGGGTCGTCCCAGTCGAGGGCGCCCTCCTCGACGGCGACCAGCACGGCGTAGGCGGACAGCGGCTTGGTCACCGAGGCGAGCGCGAACTCGCGGTCGGTGTCGCCCGCGTCGGCGAGCACGCTGCCGTCCGCGGCGACGACGGAGGCGGCGGCGTGGTCGACCGGCCAGTCGAGGATCCGGCGCACCGCCGGGCCGAGTCCGGTCACGACGGGGGGGAGCGGTCGGGTGGCCATGCGCCCATCCTCGCAGCCGGATCCGGCGCGCGCCGTCGTGCCCGCCGGCCGCCGGCCGGTGCCGTGACGGATCAGGAGTCAGCGTGCACCGGGATCAGGGCGCCGGAGACCGGGGCGGCGTCCGGGCCGGCGAGGAACGCGATCACCCGGGCGATCGCGGCCGGGGTGACCGCGCGGGCGACCGCGCCGTCGCTCATCCACTGCCGGTTGGCCGGGGTGTCGATCACCGACGGCAGCACCGCGTTGACCCGGATCCGCTGCGGCCGCAGCTCGTCGGCGAGCAGCTCGGTGAGCCGGTGCACGGCGGCCTTGCTGGTCCCGTGCACCAGCTGGGCCGGTCCGGTGGCGCCGGCCTTCGCGCCGACGGTGACGATCGCGCCGCCGCCCGCGTCGGCGATCCGCGGGGCCGCAGCCTGCGCCGCCCAGACCACCGAGGCGTAGTTGGTGTCGAACAGCCCGTGCAGGGTGTCCGGCTCGGCGTCGGCGAGGCCGCCCGCGGCGTAGCCGCCGGCCACCGCGACCAGCGTGCCGATGGTGCCGGGGAGCTCGTCGATCCGGGCGAACGCCTCGCCGACGGCACCGCGGTCGGTGAGATCGACGCCGATCGGATGGACGCCGTCGGCGGCGATCCGGTCCAGGGCGGGCCCCGGCCGGCCCAGCGCGGCGACCCGGTGCCCGCGGGACCGGAACTCCTCGACGACGGCGCGGCCCAGTGCCCCGGCGGCGCCGGTGACGACAACGGTGTGGCTCATCCGGGAATCGTGGCACCCGGTGGCCGGACGGGCACGGTCCGGCGGCGATGCGACCGCCCGGCGTCCGTTGCGCGCTGCCACCCAGCAGCGTGTTGTCGCCCGATCGGGTGATCAGGGCCCGAACTGGTCGTCAACTTTGTTGAGACGGACGGGTTCGGTGACACGGCCGCCGGAAGTCGCTCGACAGGCATGGCGTGACCACCTCGCAGAACCCCTCCGGCGCCCCGGCCCAGCCCGGCCCGCCGCAGCAGGACCCCCGCCACGCCGCCCAGGGCCGGTACCCGCAGCAGCAGTACGGCCCGGACCCGCGACAGACCGGACCGCAGCAGTGGGCCGGACACCAGCAGGGCCCGCAGCCCGGACAGCCCGGCCAGTACTACGACGGCCACCCGCAGGTCCCGTTCGGCGGCCCGCCGTTCGGCAACACCCGCCCCGGCGGCCCGATCCCGCCGGCCGGGACCGAGGCGTGGCCGACGGCCGCCCAGCGCTCCGCCGTCCCCCAGCAGCGGGGCGGACCCGCCCCGCGGGTCCCGGTCGAGCTGCCGCGCAACGGCTTCGGCACCACTGCGCTGGTGCTCGGCATCCTCGGGCTGTTGTTCTCGCTGATCCCGTTCGTCGGGGTGATCGCCTGGCCGCTGGTGATCCTGGGCCTGGTCTTCGGCGTGCTGGGGATCGTGCGGGTGAGCCGCGGGAAGGCGAACAACCGGGGTGTGGCGATCAGCGGGACCGTGCTGTCGGCGCTGGGGCTGCTGGTGTGCATCCTCTACGCCTCGGCCTTCGCGTCGGTGGCGTCGGACATCTCGACGGCCGCCCCGGCCGCACCGGTGCCCGCATCCGGCGAGCCGGCCACGGACAGCTCCGGGGCGTTCCCCGGCGCGACGGCGAACGACGTCGTCGGCAACGCCGGCGACACCCTGACGGTCGGTGACCTGCAGATCTCGGCGAGCGCGCTGCGGCCGGGGGACTCGACCATCGGGCAGACGCTGTGCGCGGACGTCACCTACACCAACGCCGGGACGACGCCCGGCAGCTTCAACGGCGGCTTCGACTGGAAGCTGCAGGACCCGAACGGCGCGGCCCTGATGACGTCGCTGCTGGGAGCCGACCGGGTGCTGTCCGCCGGTGACCTCGCCCCGGGCGGCACAACCAGCGGAACGGTCTGCTTCGACCACGCCAACGGGGACGCGGGACAGTTCGTGCTGCTCTTCGACCCGATGAACTTCTCCTCCGAGCGCGGTGCCTGGCTGAACCAGGTCGGCTGACCGCCCCACGCGCGCCGATCCGCGCGCAGCGGTGCCGCCCGACCGGCGGCACTCGGTGGTCACGCACGAGCGCGGCCCGGTGCACGACGAGGCCCTCCCCGGATGTCCGGGGAGGGCCTCGGTCGTCCTCGACCGCTCCAGGGGCAGCGCTGGACGGACGGGTACACGTGCGGGAGCGACATCGCACGACCAGACCTATCAAAAATGACATGTCAGTATTGACAGGTTATACACGACAGGTGATGCTCGTTCGCATGGTGACCACCGACCATCCGCCCGACCTTCGGGGCCACCTCGCCCCGGTCCTCGACGACGAGTCGCCACGGAGGGCGCCCGCCGGGTTACACGGGTCGCGGACCCCTGACACGGGTGGCCGGACGTGGTGAACGTCGCGGACGACCCGCCCACCACCGACCGCGCAGGCACGCCCGGGTCGCTGGTCATGCTGCGCGGGTTGCTGCTCGACGTCGGACTCCCGGTGGCCGGCTACTACGTGTTGCACCTGCTCGGTGCCGGCGACTGGATGGCGCTGCTCGTCGCGTCCGGGCTCGCGGCCACGAGGGTGGCCTGGTCCGCGATGCGCAGTCGCACCCTCAATGCGTTCGCCCTGATCATGCTGCTGGTGTGCGGCATCGGCTTCGTGCTGGCGCTGTCCACCGGGGACCCACGCACGCTGCTGCTGCGCACGTCGTTCATCACCGCCGCGGTGGGCCTGGTGTTCCTGGTGACCGTGGCACGCGGGCGCCGCCCACTCACCCTGGCCGCGATGCAGAGCTTCGCTCCCGCACACGCCGCGCAGGCCGCCCACGAGTACGCGACCAGCCCGGCGGCCCGCCGCGGCCACCGGGTCCTGTCCACGGTCTGGGGCGTCGGCCTGCTGATCGAGGCGCTCGCCCGGATACCGCTGGTCTATCTGCTCCCGATCCCGGTCGCGGTCGGGCTCACCGAGGCACTCACCGTGACCGTGGTGGTGGGGATAGCGGGATGGAACGCCTGGTACGGCCGCCGCCTGCGCAGCGACAGGTGACCGCGGCCCGGGGGCGGCAACCGAGGTCGGGGCTCACGCTCGGTCGGCGGCGCGGCGGGCGTGCGACAGCAACATCCGCCGCCCGACCAGCATCAGCACGGCCGACACCAGCATCACGCCGGCGTTGACCGACCAGGCGGTCGGGAAACCCTCGTGGGTGGCGAGCCAGCCGAACAGGATCGGGCCGGCGAACCCGCCGGCGTACACCCCGAGCTGCACGATCGACGTCGCGGCTGCGGGCGCGGAGGGGTTCAGCCGGACCACCGCGAACTGCAGCAGCCCCGGCCAGGCCCAGCCGAGCCCGAAGGCCAGCACGACCCCGACGACCAGCGCCGGGGTGCCGGGCACGGCCAGCAGCACGAACCCGATCGCTCCTGCGGCGAGGCTGCCCGCGACGACGGCGACGTGCCCGCCGGTGCGCCGGTCGGCCAGCCAGCCGTGCAGCATCCGGATGGTGAGCCCGACGATGCTGCCCATCGTCAGCATCAGACCGGCCAGACCGGGATCGATGCCCCGGTCCACGGCGGAGGCGACCAGGAAGATGCCCAGCGCGGTCGCGGTCCCGGCGGCCAGGCCGGCCGCCACGCCGATCACGGCGAGCGCCCCGGTCGCCCGGTCGCCCTTCACCGGGCGGGCGGCGGGGGTGGCGTCGACGCGGGGGCAGGCGGCGAGCGCGGCCAGCGCGAGCACCGCGCCGATCGCGTACGCCCACCGCCAGCCGATGGTGAGCGCGACGACGGGCACCGCGAGGCCGGCGAGCAGCGTCGCGGCCGGGATCGCCGCCTGCTTGACGCCGAACGACAGGCCCATCCGGTGCGCGGGCACCGTCCGGGCCAGCGTCAGGTTCGACGACAGCTGGCCCATCACGTTGCACCACGCGCCGCACAGCAGCAGCGCGACCAACGACAAGTACGAGCGGGCGCCGACCGCCATCGCGGCCATCAGCACCGCAGCGCCGGCCACCGCGATCCGGCTGGTCACCCGGGAGCCGACCCGCTCGACGACCATCCCGACCGGCAGCGAGAACAGCGCGCTCACCCCGAAGTAGAGCGCGACCACCAGGCCGAGGCCGGCCGGGTCGAACCCGAGATCGGCGGAGAGCTGGACGGCCAGCGCGCCGGTGAGGAACACCGGCAGCACCGACACGGTCGTCACGGTGACCGCCCCGGCGGCCACCCGGAACGCGGACGGCCCGGCGGGGGCGGCCACCGGGAGCCTGCTCGCGACACTCACTTGAGCAATGCTAACCGATTGACCGTTCCGCCTCGAACGAACGTGACCTAACCCTGGATGCGGGAGGCCCCGCCGCGGGCGGCCCACTCCTTCTCGCGCAGCTCGAACTTCTGCACCTTGCCGGTCGAGGTCTTGGGCAGCTCGTCGACGATGTCGACGTGCTTGGGGGCCTTGTACCGGGCGATCCGCGACTTCACGTGCTCGATCAGCTCGGCGGGCTCGGCGGTCCGGCCCGGCTTGAGCACCGCGAACGCCTTGCAGACCTCGCCCCACTTCTCGTCCGGGACGCCGACCACCGCCGCCTCCAGCACCGCGTCGTGCGAAACGATCGCCTGCTCCACCTCGACGGTGGAGATGTTCTCGCCGCCGGAGATCACCACGTCCTTGGCGCGGTCGCGCAGCTCCACGTAGCCGTCCGGGTGCACCACGCCCAGGTCCCCGGAGTGGAACCAGCCGCCCGCGAACGCTTCGGCCGTCTTCTCCGGGTCCAGGTAGTAGCCCTTCATGACGTTGTTGCCGCGCATCACGATCTCGCCCATCGTGGCGCCGTCGCGCGGGACGTCGTTCATCTGCTCGTCGACCACCCGGACCCGGTCCGCGCAGACCATCCCGACCCCCTGCCGGGCCTGCAGCCGGGCGCGCTCCTCGCCGTCGAGCGCGTCCCACTCCCGCTGGTACTGGTTCACCGTGTAGGGCCCGTAGGTCTCGGTGAGGCCGTAGACGTGCACGATCCGGAAGCCCATCCGCTCCATCTGCAGGATCGTCGTCGGCGACGGCGGCGCGCCCGCCGTCGTCACCACCAGCTGGTAGTCGAGGGTGACCGCCTCCGGCGAGTTCATGATCGTCGTGACGACCGTGGGCGCCCCGTTGAGGTGCGTCACGCCGTGCTCGGTGATCAGCCGCCAGATCGTGTCGCCGCGGACCTCGCGCAGGCAGACATGGGTGCCGCCGATCGCCGTCACCGCCCACGGCGTGCACCAGCCGTTGCAGTGGAACATCGGCAGCGTCCACAGGTACACGGTGTCCGCGGAGTGCGACGAGTGCACGATCTCGCCGAACGAGTTCAGGTACGCGCCGCGGTGGTGGTACTCGACACCCTTGGGGTTGCCGGTCGTCCCGGACGTGTAGTTGATCGTGATGGTCGACCGCTCGTCGTCGACCGCCCACGGCAGCGGATCGTCCGAGCCGCGGGCGAGCAGGTCGGCGTAGGACAGGCCGGACCCGACGCCGTCGCCCGGCGCCGCCGGATCGGTCACCGAGACGATCTCGCGGACCGTCCGCAGCTCGCCGGCGACCGGGCGCACCGTCTCGTACAGCACGTTGTCGACGACCAGCACCGTCGCGCCCGAGTGGTCGAGGATGTAGCGGACCTCCTCGGTGGAGAGCCGCGTGTTGATCGCGACCAGGATCGCGCCGGCCAGCGGCACCGCGAAGTGTGCGACCAGCATCTCCGGCACGTTCGGCAGCAGGTACGCCACCCGGTCGCCCGGTCCGACGCCGGACGCGCGAAGCCCCTGCGCCACCCGTGTCGCCTCCGCCGCGAACTCGGCGTAGCTGTGCCTGCGGTCGCCGTAGACGATCGCCGTCCGGTCGGCGAACACGTCCGCCGACCGGGCGAGGAAGGCGAGCGGGGTCAGCGGCGTCGTCCAGACGTCGGCGGTGGCGTTGTCCGGGTGCGTCACGGGCGGCTCCTTCGCAGGCGGTGCTCTGCTGCGATCCTCGCCGCCGAGCCCGGGTGCGGCAACTGCCGGACGGCCCGGGTGCGGTTGTCAGCCCTCGACGGTGATGGCCGCCTTCGGGCAGCTGCGCGCCGCCTC
Organism: Pseudonocardia sp. NPDC046786; assembly: GCF_040645415.1. NCBI lineage: Bacteria > Bacillati > Actinomycetota > Actinomycetes > Pseudonocardiales > Pseudonocardiaceae > Pseudonocardia > Pseudonocardia sp. NPDC046786. The sequence continues at coordinate 34,964 of NZ_JBEYYF010000018.1, forward strand.
CTCGACCTGCGGCCGCAGGGCCTCGGCCGGGTTCTCGTCGAGGATGTAGAGGTAGTCGTCGTCCCGCACCTCGAACACCTCCGGGGCGACACCCATGCACACCGCGTTGCTCTCGCAGCGGTCGAAATCCACGATGACCTTCATGCCGTCCATGGTGCCCCCGGACGGCGTCGCGTGCACGACTGAGGATGCCCTGACCTGCGGTTATGCTGCCCTGACCTCAGTCGGCGAGACCGTGCCGCGGCGGTCGCTCAGTGCCCGGCGGCGGTGTGCGCCGGCACCGGGGCGGGGGCCGGCGCGGGGTTCGCCCGCGCCTCGCGCGCCGGTTCCGACGCCCGGGTGGCGGGCGGGAGGCCGAGCATCGCCGGCGCGCTCGCGGCGGTCGCCGCGGTCGTCGCGGGCAGGGTGCCGACGGGCTCCGGGGCGCCGACGGGCGGCCGGTCCGCGGGGGACTCCAGCAGCGCGGCGACCCCGAGGACGAGGCCGACGGTGAGCGGGCCGGCCAGCGCGGCGAGCCGCATACGGGTGCCGTCCATGACGAACCTCCACGTCGATCGACGACCGCGTGGGGGGCGGGGGAGCGGGTGCGGCCGTCGTCAGGTGATCGGCCTACGTGGCCGGGCCGTTACCGGCCCGGTCCGGTGAGGTCAAGGACGGCCCGCGGGACCACCTGAACGGTGTCACTCCCGCCGGAGGATCGGGCGGAGCGTGTCCAGCACCGACGCGTCGTCGATGGTGGACGGGACCGCCTCGTCGGCGCCGTCGGCGATGCCGCGCATCGTCTTGCGGAGGATCTTCCCGGACCGGGTCTTGGGCAGGGCCGGGACGATCGCCACGTCCTTCAGCGAGGCCACCGCGCCGATCTGGTCGCGGACCAGCTGCACCAGCTCGGCGCGCAGCCGCTCCTCGTAGCCCTCGGCCGCGGCGTCGACACCGGACTTGAGCACCACGAACCCGCGCGGGATCTGGCCCTTCATGGTGTCCGCGACGCCGATCACCGCGCACTCGGCGACGTCGGCGTGCGAGGCGAGCACCTCCTCCATCCCGCCGGTGGACAGCCGGTGCCCGGCGACGTTGATCACGTCGTCGGTACGGCCCATCACGAAGATGTAGCCGTCGGCATCGATGTGCCCGCCGTCGCCGGTGAGGTAGTAGCCGTCGAACGCCTTCATGTAGGAGTTCACGTAGCGCTCGTCGTCGTTCCACAGGGTGGGGAACGCGCCCGGCGGCAGCGGCAGCCGGGCCACGATCGCGCCGTCGGCGCCGGGCTCGGCCGGCGCGCCCTTCTCGCCGAGGACCCGGATGTCCCAGCCCGGCATGGGCCGGGTCGGCGAGCCGGGCTTGATCTCCAGCAGCTCGATGCCCGCCGGGTTCGCCGCGATCGGCCAGCCGGTCTCGGTCTGCCACCAGTGGTCGATCACCGGGATGCCGAGCAGCTCGGAGGCCCAGCGGTAGGTCTCCGGGTCGAGCCGCTCACCGGCCAGGAACAGGTACTTCAGCGACGAGATGTCGTGCTGGGTGGTGAACGTGCCCTGCGGGTCCTCCTTCTTGATCGCCCGGAACGCGGTCGGCGCGGTGAACAGCGAGGTCACCCGGTTCTCGGCGACGACCCGCCAGAACTGCCCGGCGTCCGGCGTGCCGACCGGCTTGCCCTCGTAGAGCACGGTCGTCGCACCCGCGAGCAGCGGCCCGTAGACGATGTAGGAGTGGCCGACGACCCAGCCCACGTCGGACGCGGTGAAGATCGTCTCCCCGGCGCCGACGTCGTAGATGTTGGGCATCGACCAGGCGAGCGCGGTGGCGTAGCCGCCGGAGTCGCGCACGACGCCCTTGGGCTTGCCGGTGGTGCCGGAGGTGTAGAGCACGTAGAGCGGGTCGGTGCTGCGCACCGGCACCGGCTCGGCCGGCGTGGCCTTCGCGGCGGCCTCGGCCCAGTCGACGTCGATCGTCCCCAGCTCCGCGGTGGCCTGCTCGCGCTGCAGGATCACGGTCGCGTCGGGCTTGCGGTCGGCGAGCTCGATCGCCTTGTCCAGCAGCGGCTTGTACTCGATGACCCGCTTGCCCTCGATCCCGCAGGACGCCGACACGACGACCTTCGGGCCGGCGTCGTCGATCCGGACCGCGAGCTCCTTGGCGGCGAACCCGCCGAACACGACCGAGTGCACCGCGCCGAGCCGGGCACAGGCCAGCATCGCGATCGCCGCCTCCGGGACCATCGGCATGTAGATGACCACCCGGTCGCCGCGGGTGACGCCCAGGTCGCGCAGCACGCCCGCGAACCTCGCGACCTCGTCGCGCAGCTCCGCGTAGCTGTAGCTGCGCCGACTGCCGGTGACCGGCGAGTCGTACACCAGCGCGGTGCGGTCGCCGTGCCCGGCGTCGACGTGCCGGTCCAGCGCGTTGTGCGCGACGTTCAGCTCACCGTCGGGGAACCAGCGGTAGAAGGGCGGGTTCGAGTCGTCGAGCGCGGTGCCGGGGGTGACGTGCCAGTCCAGCGTCTCCGCGGCACGGAGCCAGAAGCCCGCCGGGTCCTCGACGCTGGAACGGAAGATCTCCTCGTAGCCGGCCACGCGACCCGCCCTCCCTCTGCTGCCCCCGGCGACCCGTACCGGCCGCCGTCCGTGGGGCACGACACTAGAAGCTGCCCCTGACAATCCGCAGCCTCGCGCATCCGGGTGCCGTGCACGCCCACCCGAACGGAGAGTCCGCTCGGCGTCCCCGTTCGGCCGGTCGTCGCAGAGTGACCGACAACCTACGTAACGTGATCGGGTGACGGGTCGACACAGCGCGTGCGGGACCCGGCCGGCTGCACCGGCGGGATCGGAACGGACGGAGGCGGACGCGCGTGCGGCGTGACGGTCGGTGGCACCTCCCGGCGGCGCTCGCGGTGCTGGCACTGCTCGTCGCGGGCCTCACGTTCGCCGGCTGCGGCGGGGTGCTGCCCGCCGCGGCGGGCGCGGCGGGCTGCGACCCCGGCTGGGTGGCCGGCTGGCACGCGGCGCAGCAGGCGGTGCCGGGCGATCAGCTCGCCGGGCGGACGCTGCGGATGGTCGTGCGGCCGCAGACGTCCGGGGACGGGCTGCGGCTGCGGCTGTCCAACCGGCACGGCGACGGCCCGCTGCACGTCGGCGCGGTCACCGTCGGCCGGGCGGGCGACGGCGCCGGCACGACGGGCCCGCGTCCGGTGTCGACCGCCGGGCGCCCCGACGTCCGGCTGGAGCCCGGCGCGGACGTGCTGACCGATCCGCTGCCGGTCCCGGTCGGGCGGGACGTGCCGCTGACGGTGAGCCTCTACCTGGCCGAGGTCCCGGCGACGATCAGCTCGCACCCGGTCGCGATGCGCACCGCGTGGCTGTCCGGGCCGGGGGACCGGTCGGGGCAGCCGCAGCCGGACGGCTTCGGCATCACACTGCAGTCGTGGCCGGTGCTGGCCGGGATCGACGTCCTGGCGCCGCGCCCGGCCGACGGGGTGCTGGTGATCGGCGACTCGCTGGTCGACGGGGTGGGCAGCACGCCCGACGCCGACGACCGCTTCCCCGACCGGCTGGCCGCCCGGCTGGCGTCCGAGCGGACGGCGACGCCGGTGCTCAACGCGGGCCTGTCCCGCAACCGGCTACTGCAGGACGACCCGCCGGCCGGCGGGGACGCGCCGGGGACCCGGTTCGACGTCGACGTGGCGCCGCTGGTCGGGATCCGGGACGTGATCCTGCTCATCGGGACCAACGACCTCGCCGCCGGAGCCGGTGCCGACGAGCTCGCGGCGGGCCTGCGGGCGTTCGCCGACCGGGGCCGGGAGGCCGGGCTGCGGGTGTTCCTCACCACGATCCCGCCGTCGACGAGTGGTGGCCGGGACGCCGCCCCGGTCGTCGCGGCCCGGGATCGGATCAATGAACGCATCCGTACCGAGGGCCCGCACTGGGCCGACGGGGTGATCGACGCGGCCGCGACGCTCGCCGATCCGGGTGATCCGACGCGGCTGCGTCCGGAGTACGACTCCGGTGACGGCCTGCACCCGTCGCCGGCCGGATACCGGGCGCTGGCGGCAGCGGTGCCGGTCGGGGTCCTGTCCGGGGCGCCGGCCGGGGACCGGTGTCCGGCCTCGGCGTCCGGCTGAACGCCGGGCCCGGATCAGCGCGGGCGGTGACCGTCCCGTCACCCGGGAAGGGGCGTGCAGGGCACCCGCACGATCGGTAACGTCTTGGTCACGGCCACAGCACGTGGCGGTACCGGCGAGACCCGGCACCGCGGCGCGACCCACGGACGGAACCCGGGGGTGTGCCAGGGACACGGGACGCCCTGACTGCCTACGGGGAGGCGTCATGAGCATCGGTGCGAAACGCAGTACCGACGACGAGACCGGATCCATCCCGGCGCCGCGGAACGCGGCCGACGCGTTCAAGGTGTCCGACGACCAGGTCCAGAAGGCCCGGCTCGTCGTGGCGAAGAACTCCGCCGACTCGGGTGACCTGCGCGAGCTGCTCGACATGCTCGGCCTGATCTCCTCGAACCCCGACCAGCCGCCGCCCGTCGCGCGGTGACGGCGGCGCCGCACACCCGTTCGCGGCGCCGCACACCCGTTGCAGCGGGTGTGCCGCGGGGCGGAGGGGTGTGCGGGCTCCTGACCGGCCAGGACGCCGCGATCAGGGGGGTGGCTGCGCGGGGGTCCGGGGCGGTGTCGTATGGTTTCACCGCTCCCAACGGACAGCCGTTGAGGGAAGGTTGAGCCTCCACGGTCATCCAAGCCCCCATCGTCTAGCGGCCTAGGACTCCGCCCTTTCAAGGCGGCAGCGCGGGTTCGAATCCCGTTGGGGGTACGGTTACATCAGCAAGGCCCAGTGGCGCAGTTGGTTAGCGCGTCGCCCTGTCACGGCGAAGGTCGCGGGTTCGAGTCCCGTCTGGGTCGCTCCACTCTCTGGATCCCCGGGTTCATCCGGGGGCCGGGGCCAGGTAGCTCAGTTGGTACGAGCGTCCGCCTGAAAAGCGGAAGGTCGGCGGTTCGACCCCGCCCCTGGCCACCTCTATCACCAGCGGAAACACTGTTCAGTTGTTTCGCCTGGCCCGCGCTTTGTAGCAACGGGTGTAGCAACGCCCCTCAGCTCAGCCCCTCCTGCAGCCGGTCGAGCGCCGCGCGCTTCTCGGTCAGGGACACGTGGGCGTAGATCCCCATCGTGACACCGAGATGGGCGTGGCCCACGATCTCCTGCACGATGTGCGGCGGCACCCCGAGCCCGAGCAGCAACGTCACACACGAGTGTTCTGGTGGCCGTTCGACCGGCCGGTCCCCGCCGACCGCGAGATCGACGCGTTCGTGACCGCCGTGTCCGACGCCGGTGTCACGCTGACCGGGCTCAACTTCGCCGCGGGTGACATGGCGGCGGGCGAGCGCGGCATCCTGTCCGACCCGAGGCGGACGGGCGAGTTCGCCGACAACGTCGAGGTCGCGGTCGGGATCGGCGAGCGGCTCGGCACGACCGGGTTCAACGCGCTGTACGGCAACCGAATCGACGGCGTCGTGGTGCAGGAGCAGGACGAGCTGGCGGCCGGGAACCTGGCGCTGGCCGGGCGGGCGGCCGGCCGGATCGGCGCGGTGGCGCTGGTGGAGCCGGTCAGCGGGATCGACGCCTACCCGCTGCGGACCGCCGCGGACGCCGTCGCCGTCCTGGACCGGGTGGGCTCGGACGACGTGCGGCTGCTGCTCGACGTGTTCCATCTGGCGGTGAACGGCGACGACCCGGCCGCCGCGATCTCCGCGTACGGCGACCGGATCGGTCACGTTCAGGTCGCCGACGCGCCCGGCCGCGGCGAGCCCGGCACCGGCGACCTCCCGGTCGCCGCGCTGCTGGAGCAGGTCGCGGCCGCCGGGTACCGCGGCCGGATCGGTCTGGAGTACAAGTCGACCACCGACGACCCGTTCGGCTGGCTCGCCCGGCCCGCCGACACGACCACCCCGACCGGAGGCACCGCATGACCACGATCGGCTTCATCGGACTCGGCATCATGGGCGGCCCGATGGCCCGCCACCTGGTGGCGGCCGGGCACGAGGTGACCGGGTTCAACCGCAGCCCGGAGAAGACCCGCCCGCTGGTCGACGCTGGTGGCCGTGCCGCCGGATCGGTCGCCGAGGCGGTCGAGGGCGCCGACGTCGTCGCGCTGATGCTGCCCGACTCGCCCGACGTGGAGGCGGTGCTCGACGGTGCGGACGGCGTGTTCGCCACCGCGAAACCGGGCACGCTGGTGATCGACTTCTCGACGATTCGGCCGGACGTCGCCCGGGACCTCGCAGAGCGGGCCGCGGCGCGCGGTCTGCGGATGATCGACGCCCCGGTCTCGGGCGGGCAGGCCGGCGCCGAGAACGCCACCCTGTCGATCATGGTGGGCGGGGCGGCCGACGACGTCGGGGCGGCCCGGCCGCTGCTCGACGCGGTCGGGCGCACCGTCGTCCACGTCGGGCCGATCGGTTCGGGGCAGACCGTGAAGGCCGCCAACCAGCTGATCGTCGCGGGCAACATCGCGCTGCTGGCCGAGGCCCTGGTGTTCCTGCAGGCGCACGGCGCGGACCTGCCCGCCGCGGTCGAGGTGCTCGGCGGCGGTCTCGCCGGCTCGGCGGTGCTGACCCAGAAGGCGCAGAAGATGCTCGACGCCGACTACGCGCCGGGCTTCCGGATCGACCTGCACCACAAGGACATGGGCATCATCGCCGACGCGGCCCGGGCGGCCGGTGTGGTGACCCCGGTCGGTGCGCTGGTGGCCCAGCTGGTCGCCGCGACCCGGGCGGCCGGGGACGGCGGATCGGACCACTCGGCCCTGCACCGCACCATCGCCGGCTTGAGCGGGGAGCCGACCGGCCGGTCGTGACCGCCGGCCGGACGTGGCCGCCGGCCGGACGTGCCCGGCCCGGCCCGGCCGGTGTGGCCCAGGACTGCCTGGTGCGCGGTCGGCGGCGCGCCGCGATCCGGGGCGCGGGCCGGCGTCAGGCGGGCGGGGCGTCGAGATCGCTCGCCCGTACGGCCCGCACGCACCGGTCGTAGAGGGCGAGCCAGTCGTCGGCCGGTGAACCGGTCACCCAGATCCGGCCGGCCGCGTCGCAGCAGCTGAACGACGCGGCGATCACCGCCCGCGCCACCAGCTCGGCGTCGTCGTGGCCGGCCCGCCCGATCCGGTCGGTGACCAGCGGGACGAGCGCGTCCTGCCAGCGCTGCCGTTTCACCAGGTAGCTGGCCAGCAGCGCCGGCGTGCCGAGGATGAGCCTGCTCAGCACGAACGCCTCGTCCGGCGTGTGGTTCGCCGTGGTGACGGCGATCCAGCCGGCGCGCAGCGCGTCCCACGGCCCGGTGCGCGGCAGCTCCTCGGCGACGACCCGGGCGAACATCTCCCCGAGCTCGTCCTGCGCGCCGCAGACCAGGTCCTCCTTCGCGCCGAAGTAGCGGAACAGGGACCGCTGCGAGATCCCGGCCTGCTCGGCGATCTGCGCCATCGTCGTCGCCTCGTAGCCCTGCTCGACGAACAGCGGGATGGCCGTGTCGAGGATGCTGAGCACCGCCAGCTCGCGGGACCGGTCCCGCAGCGTCGGTCGGGCGGGCGTCTGCATGGGGCCGAATCTACTTCCCGGTGCCGGGGCCGAGGCGATCTCCTCTCGCAGCACGAGAGTGTGGCAGTCACTGCCAAATAGGCATAGATTGCCGACATGGCTGTTGATGTCAGTCCGCACACCGTCCTCGTCACCGGTGCCAGCTCCGGGATCGGCCGTGCCTTCGCGACGGCGCTGGCCGGGCGCGGGGCCGATCTGGTCCTCGTCGCCCGGCGGGCCGACCGGCTGGAGGCGCTCGCCGCCGAGCTGCGCGCCCGCACCGGTGTCGCGGTCACCGTCGTGCCGTTCGACCTGTCCGTGCCCGGGGTCGGCCCCGGACTGCGGGACGCGGTCGCGGCCCGCGGCGCCGGCGTCACGGCGGTGATCAACAACGCCGGCTTCGGGACGTTCGGCATGTTCGGCGGGGAGGATCAGGACCTGCTCGACCGGGAGATCGCGGTCGACGTCGCCGCACCCGTCGCGATCGCGCGGGCGTTCCTGCCGCAGGTGCAGGCGGCCCGCGGGTTCCTGATCAACGTCGCGAGCATGGCGGCGTACAACCCCACGCCGCGGATGGCCGTCTACGGCGCGGCGAAGGCGTTCGTGCTCAGCTTCACCGAGTCGCTGTGGGCGGAGCTGCGCGGCACCGGCGTGACGGTCTTCGCGCTCTCCCCGGGCGCCACCGCCACCGAGTTCAACGACGTCGTCGGCACCGAGGACGCCACCTCCGGGGCACGCAAGCGCACCGCCGAGGACGTCGTCGGGACCGCGCTGCGCCATCTCGCCCGGCGCGACCCCGGGCCCAGCGTGATCGACGGCCGGGTCAACCGGCTCAGCTCGCTCGCCGCCCGCTTCCTCCCCCGACGGGCGATGGTGTCGGTGGTGGCCCGGATCACCGACCCGGGGCGGCGGGGATCCGCACCGCAGCCGGTCCCGGCCGGATAGCCCGGCCCGGTCGGTCGACCGCCGGCCGGGACCGGGTCACAGCACCAGCCCGGCCAGCGCCCAGCCCGCCGCCGCGGCGAGGATTCCGGACGCGACGCTGCCCGCCAGGTAGGCCACCGCGGTCGGCGTGGCCCGCCGCTCGGCGAGCGCGACCAGCTCGTACCCGAAGGTGCTGTAGGTGGTCAGCGCCCCGCAGAAACCGGTCCCGAGCAGCGCGCCGAGCTCCGGCGGGAGCGCGCCCGCGGCGCCGATCAGCGTGCCGAGCAGCAGCGAGCCGGCGACGTTCACCGCGAGCGTCGCCCACGGGAACACCGGATCGAGCCGGGCCCGCACCACCGCGTCGGCCAGGTGGCGCAGCGGCGCACCGACCGCGGCACCCACGCCGACCAGCAGGACGGTCAGCGCGTCCACCGGGCACCGCCGATCCGGCGGGTCAGCACCACGGCGACCGCGCAGGCCGTCGCCGCGACCACCGGTGACGCCAGCGCGTAGCCCAGCGCGAGCCCGTAGTGGCCGTGCCCGGCGAGCTGCACCGTCTCGACCGACCAGGCGGAGAACGTCGTGAACCCGCCCAGGACGCCGACCCCGAGCAGTGGACGCAGCAGCGGGTTCGGCCGGTCCGCCCCGGCGAGCACGGTGTAGAGGACGCCGATCAGCAGGCAGCCGCTGACGTTGATCCAGAACGTGGTCCACGGCCAGCCGCCGGGTTCGGCCGGGAACGCGACGCCCAGCAGGTAGCGGATCTCGGCGCCGACGACGCCACCCACCGCGACCGCCGTCGGGACCCGGGAACCGGTCGTCCGCACACGCCTCACCCACCCACGATCGTCGGGTAGGAGCCATCAGCGCGCGGGCGCGGTTGTCGGCGAGCCCCATCGCCGCCCGGCCCACGATAGCCCCGCCGGGCGAGCGGTCAGCCGGCGGCGAGCGCGGCCCGGGCCCGGGCCAGCACGGTGTGCAGCACGTAGCCGGCCACGGTCAGGTCCGCGGGCGGCAGATCGCCCCACAGCTGCGCGGTGATCCGGCCGGTGGCCGCGACGATCCGATCGCGCAGCGCGATCCCCTCCGCGGTCGCGGCGGGCCCGCCGTCTCCGCTGCAGCCGGTCCGGACCAGGCCGGCCGCGGCCAGCTCGGCGAGCCGGGCCTCGGCGGTCGCCCGGTCCACCTGCAGCGCGCCCGCGATGCGGCCGGTGACATCGGGCCCGCCGGCGACGGTCAGCGTCAGCGCGATCCAGCGGCGCTCGTCGAGCCCGGTGCCGGCCAGCTCGCGGAGCAGCAGCGCGTTGAGCGCCTTCTCGGCGCGGCCGAGCAGCTGGGTGCCGAAGGCGGTCATCAGTGCCTCCCAAATCGTTGGTCTGACTAACGGTAATTCGTGAGTCTGACCAAGGCAACGGTAGGATCGCGGGATGGCGGACGACGGACGGCTGGACGGTCTCGCGAGCCGGCTGCTGGGGCTCGCCGCCCGGCACGCGGAACAGGTGGTCGGTGCGGAGCTGGCGGGGGCCGGCGCACACCGGTGGCACTACGCGGTGCTGGCGACGCTCGCCGACCACGGCCCGGCCAGCCAGGCCGGGCTCGGCGCGCGGACCGGGATCCACGCCAGCGACCTGGTCGGGCTGATCGGGGAGCTGGCCGGGCGCGGGGAGGTCACCCGCACCGCCGATCCGGCCGACCGGCGGCGCAACGTCGTCGAGCTGACCGACGCCGGCCGGGAGCGACTGCACCGGCTCGACGCCGTCCTGGCCGGCGCCCAGGACGAGCTGCTCGCCCCGCTCTCCCCGGGCCGGCGGGCCGAGCTGGTGCGGCTGCTGCGGGTCCTGGTCGAGCACCACGGCCATCCCGAACCACAGGGCCATCCCGAACCGGGGGGCCGGGACCGGATCAGCGGCCGTGCCTCCAGGACCGGCTGACCGGCACCGGCTGCCGCCGCAGCGCGAGCACCGCCCCGGCGACCACGCCGACGACCAGCACCCCGAACGCGGCGGCCGTCCACGCGTCGGGGGCGAGCAGCGGTTGCCCGCGCAGCGCCTGCCAGGTGAGCAGAGCAAGGAGCCCGATGTAGCCCGCCGTCGACGTCGCGACGAGATCGCGCCGGACCCCGGGGTCGGCCAGCACGGCCACCCGGGCGGCGGCGAGCTCCAGGCCGATCAGCAGCAGCGGCAGGAGCTGCAGCGCGTGCATCCCGACGAAGTGCGGGATCCGCAGGTCCCCGCCGTCGATGCTCCAGCCGACGACGGCCAGGCCGGGCCCGCCGTCGGGCAGGCCGACGGTGTGCGCGCCGACGATCCCCTGGAAGTCGCTGAGCTGGTCCGGCGTCGGGCCGGTCATCAGGAACCCGAGCGCCATCCCGACCAGCGCGAGTACCGCGCCGGCCCGGATGGCCAGCGACCGCGCCGGATCGAGGCCGCGGAGCCCGAACAGTGCGGCGGTCAGCCAGAGCGTGACCAGCCAGGCCACCACGATCGAGCCGCCCATGACCGCCCACAGCGTGGAGTCCAGCGGCGTCGTCATGTTGAAGTGGCTGGTCGTCCCGCGCCCGGCCTGCACGACGAGCACCACCATCTCGATCGCCAGTGCGAGCGCGGCGACGGTGCCCGCCACGAACGCCGTCCGGGCCCGGCCGCGCCGCTCCCGCAGCTGCGCGTACAGCCAGGCCCAGGTCACGCAGAAGATCGCGATGGACACCGCGAACTTGGTCGGCTTCAGCCAGATCGGCGCGCCGAGCAGCACCCGGGGGTCGAGCAGGACCCCGAGGAGGCCGAGCGGGACCAGCGCGGCGCAGCTCACTCCGACGATCATCAGCGGGCGGTGCCAGGCGAGCGCGGTGCGCAGCGACATCGTGACCTCCGGAGCGACAGTGCGGATACTGTAACTATCGGATAGTCACACTGTCCATCAGATTCCGGCGGCGGGATAGCGACTCGACGAGTGGCTCTCCTGCGCGATCCGGCGCAGCGCGGCGAGCAGCGCGTCGCCCAGCACCGTCGCCACCAGTGCGGTCTCCGCGACGCCCTCCCGGTCGGCGACCCGCCCGACGGCGTCCAGGTCCGCCTCGCCGATCCGGTCCACGGCCTCGGCCCACCGCTGCAGGGTGTCCTCGTCCGGTGCGTGGCCGAGCTCGTGCATCCGGGCGAGCACGCTGCGGGCCCCGGCGAGCGCGGGCGCCCGGTCCGAGACCCGCCAGCCGAGGTGCGCGGTGAGGGCGCGCACGTCGGCCTCCGCGCGCTCGGCGAACGCGCCGCCGCCGTCGCCGGTCCCGGTGACCGCGTACACGGTGCGCCCGAGCATCCGGTGCAGCCCGGTGTCCGGGTCGTCGACGGCGGCCAGCACGTCCCGGACGACGGCGATGGGCAGCCCGCCGACCTCGACGAGCGCGCGGATCAGCCGGAGCCGTCGCAGGTGCGACTCGTCGTAGCGGGCCTGGTTGGGTGAGGTCGTCTCGCCGCGGTGCAGCAGGCCCTCGCGGAGGTAGTACTTGATGGTCGCGACCGGGACCTCGGACGACCGGGACAGCTCTGACACACGCACCTGCGGAAGCTTAGCTATCCGATCCGCGGACGTGATCGGCGAGCCCGTACGTCACCGCCTCGGTCGCGCTCAGCCAGCGCGACCGGGCGTCGGCGGGAAGCGGCACGCCGCAGTACCGCTCGGTGAGCGCGTCGATCTCCTCCCGCCGGTGGGCCAGGTGATCCGCGCGGACCCGGACGTCGCCCGGATGGGCGCCCCGGACCTGCCCCGCCGCGTCCCAGGCCGATGGCAGCAGCGCGGCGTGCGGCAGCGCGAACCGCTTGCCGGGGGTGCCGGCGGCGACCAGGAACGGAATCGGCCCGGCGATCGAGCCGGCCGCGACGGTGACCACGTCGACGCCGAGGGTCCGGAGCGTGTCGTGCACGGCCATCGCCGCGACCGGGGAGCCGCCGGGGGAGAGCAGGTGCAGGATGACGTCGCGCCGCGGGTCCTCCGCGGCGAGCAGCAGCAGCCGGGCGCACGTCTCCGCGGCGACCTCGTCGTCGAGTTCGCGGGACAGCAGCACGATCCGGGCGCCGAGGAGCCGCTCGGCGGGATCGGACGGGGCGGACAGGAACGGCATCGGGACCTCCGGACTCGGGCCCGTCGCCGATCGGCGGGTCCGTCCGCGACGCTAGGCCCGCCCGGTGCGCCCCGGCCGCCGATTACGCCGTCGGCGGAACGGTTCCTCCCCCCGCGATCCCGGCCGTCTTCGGCTCCCACAGCTCCGGCCGGTCCGCCAGCGCGAGCGGCAGCCCGAAGTAGGCGAACAGCTCGGTGTTGAGGAAGATGCTCAGCCCGGTGACGGCGCCGCACTCGATCCGCAGCGCGGTGATGCCCCAGGCCAGGAACTCGCCGTTCGGCCCGGAGGGCTTCCACTGGGCGAACCCGACCGTGCCGTTGATCTCCACCGGGGCGACCCGCGATCCGCGGCAGGCCTGGCCGGGGCCGGTCGCCATCCAGGCGACCACGTCGTCCCGGCCGCGGAACCACAGCTCCAGCGGCGGCATGTTCTGCTCGACGTCGGCGTGCAGCAGCGCGGTCAGCGCCTCCATGTCGAACGCCTCGAACGCCGCCATGTAGCGCATCAGCAGCTCGGTCTGCGCCGGATCGACGACCGGGGTGGTGCCCGGTGCGGCCTCGGAGACGCCCTGGTCGGCCAGCGTCGCGCGGGCCCGCTGCAGGGCGCTGTTCACCGACGCGACCGAGGTGTCGAGCAGTTCGGCGACCTCGGCGGCGCGCCAGCACAGCACCTCGCGCAGGATCAGGACGACCCGCTGGCGGGCGGGCAGGTGCTGCAGCGCCGCGACGAAGGCGAGCCGGATCGTCTCCTTCGCGATCGCCTTGTCGGCCGGGTCGCCCGCCGGGGTGGAGACCCGCGCGTCCGGCATCGGCTCCAGCCACTCGGAGTCCGGGAGCGGCTCGCGCAGCGAGCCGGCCACCGGTGCCCCCGGGCCGCCGAGGTCCATCGGCACGGCGCGCCGCTTGCGGCCGTTCAGCGCGTCGATGCAGACGTTCGTGGCGATCCGGTACAGCCAGGACCGCAGCGAGGACCGCCCGTCGAACCTGGCCAGGCCCTTCCAGGCGCGGACCATGGTGTCCTGCACCGCGTCCTCCGCCTCGAAGGCGGACCCGAGCATCCGGTAGCAGTAGCCGGTCAGCTCCCGCCGGTAGTCCTCGATCTGCTGGTCGAGCGGTCTCGGATCGGTCTCCTCGGCGCTTCCCGCATTGCTGCCTGCCCTGGCGGGTGCGGTCATCGGTTCCCCCTCGCGACGTCCCCGGACGGGGTGGGCCGGGGCGGTCCCGGTCCGTGTCGAGGCGAGTGTGCTCCTGCCCACCGACAGTGTGGAGGCCCTTTCCGGCGAACGGCGCCCCCGAGCGGTGTCCGAACGTGCGGTGCGGGAGCCGTGGGATGATCGGTGCAGCGTTGGTGTGGACGGGCGGGAGGCGCGGGGATGTCGGCGTTGACCGGGAACAGCCGGGACGACACGGACGGTTCCGGCGAGGTGTCCCCGCTGCGCAGGGCCGGTCGGCGGCCGGTCACCTCCCGGTACGAGATCGAGCACATCGCACTCGAGATGTTCAGCGACCACGGCTTCGAGCACACCACGGTCGACGACGTCGCGATCGCGGCCGGGATCGGCCGGCGCACCTTCTTCCGCTACTACGCCTCGAAGAACGACGTCGCCTGGGGAGCGTTCGACGAGCAGCTGGTCCGGATGCGCGCGGTCCTCGCCGCCCAGCCGGCCGATCTGCCGGTGCTCGAGGGCATCCGGCGGGCGGTGCTGGAGTTCAACCACGTCGAGCCGGCCGAGCAGCCGTGGCACCGCAGGCGGCTGCGGCTGATCCTCGGCACGCCCGCGCTGCAGGCCCACTCCACGCTGCGCTACGCCGCGTGGCGCGAGGTGGTGGCCGATCACGTCGCCCAGCGCCGGGGCGAGCCGGCGTCGGCCCTCGTCCCGCAGAGCGTCGGGCACGCCTGCCTGGGGGTCTGCCTCGCCGCCTACGAGCGCTGGCTGGCCGACGACGGCACCGAGCTGTCCGTGCTGCTCGACAGCGTCTTCCGGTCGCTCATCGGGGGCTGGTCCGCCGAGCTGGGGTGACCGCACGCCCCGACGGCGTCCCCCGGGGCCCGGGGGACGCCGTCGAACGGCAGTGGATCGCCGGCGGATCGACTCAGCGGGCGCTGCCGAACAGCCGCTCCCACAGGCTCGGGGTGGCGGTGGCCCCCGGCGCGGTCTCGGGACCGGCGTCGGCCTCCTCCGGCGCGCCCGGGACCGCCGGGACCGCCGGGACGGCCGGATCGGCGGGCAGGACCGGGGCCGCCGGTGCACCCGGCACCGCCGGGGCCCCCGGAACGGCCGGGTCGGCCGGCACCCCCGGGACGGCGGGCACTGCCGGGTCGGCCGGGACGCCCGGGACGGCCGGCGCGGCCGGGACCCCCGGAACAGCCGGGGTCGCCGGGACCGCGGGGGCGGCGGGCACAGCGGGCACAGCGGGCACAGCGGGCACGGCGGGCACGGCGGGCACGGCGGGCTCGACCGGCGGCTCCGGGACCTCCTGGGCCGGGACCTCCCCGGCCACGGCGTCCTCCGCCGGGGCGGCAGGGACCGCGGGAACGGCCGGTGCCGCGGGGACGGCCGGGGCGGCCGGCAGTGCGGGGGCGGCGGGAACGGCCGGCGCGGCGGGCACCGCCGGGACCGCGGGTGCGGCCGGGACCGGTGCCTCGGCCGGCACCTGTCCGTCGGCCGGTACCGCCGGCACCGCGGGGGTGACCGGGGCCGGATCGACCGGGACCGGCGCGGTGGTCCCACCACCGAACAGGGTGTTGAACAACCGGTCCAGCGGGCCGTCGCCGGCGGACTGTTCCGGCGCGGCGGCCGTGAGGGCGACCGGCTGGGCGGAGGCACGCGTGGGCTCGGCCGCGCCGGCCGCGCCGGCGCCGTACACACCCAGGGTGCCGATCATGAGGGTCAGGGCGACGGAAGCGGTGACTCGGGATCGCACGTTCTCTCCAGTTCGCGGGCTGTTGCTGTGCTGAGGGACGGCGCAGAGCTTGTAGTCACCGGCCGTCGTCCACCAGTGACCCGTTCGTGGCCACACCCGCCACGGGAGCCCCGGCGGTCACGCAGCGAGCGGATCGGACTGCAATGCGCCCAGAACGGGCGACCCCGGACGGGGTGTCGGAGCGCCCGTGGCCGGGCCGGATCCCGTCCGGTCACCCGGTCCGGGGGGGGGGCGACGGCCCGGCTGCTCACCCGTCGGCGTGGAATGGCGTTCGTGCTCACCCGTTCGGGACGCAGGTGACCGAGTGTGCCCGGAAATCCGGGACACCGTCACGCATCGTGTCGCCCGGTGCGACGGGTGGGATGTCGGAGGCGTGCGGGGAGCGTGTGGTGTCCCGCGGGGTCCGCGCGGCGGATCGGCACCGGGTGGTCCGGGCCGTGATAACCTGCGCGCGGTTGCAGTCGTTCTTCCCCGATCGCCGTGAAGCGTCCGTGTGAAGTTGTGACGGTGGGCTTCGCCGGTGATGCGGATGTGTCTCCGACGTGGCCCGCGCGACCTCCGGCCCTCGCAGTGAGGGACCGGAACCGCTCCATCTGAGAAGGACACAGCTATGCCGCAGGGCACCGTCAAGTGGTTCAACGCCGAGAAGGGCTTCGGCTTCATCGCCACCGACGACGAGGGACCGGACGTTTTCGTCCACTACTCCGCGATCGAGGCCAACGGCTTCCGGAGCCTGGAGGAGAACCAGCGGGTCGACTTCCAGGCCAGCCAGGGCAAGAAGGGCCCGCAGGCCGACTCGGTCCGCGTGATCTGATCTTCCTTGCGGGGCACGTCCCCGCTCGTGTGTGAACCGGCGGCGCCGGCACCCCTCGGGTGCCGGCGCCGCCGCACGTTCCGGGTGCCGCTCCGGCGGACGGCACGGCGACCGGTGTGGCGGCGGGCGTCGCCTGGGTTGCCACCGCCCGTCCGATCGCTCCGGCCGGTCACCTGCCGTTCACCGGCGCCGTCGCCGCCGTGCAGTCGGGGTGAACCCGCTCGTCTCGCCGTCGCGCGTGCTCGCCGCGGACCACTCGCGAGCACGTCACTCTTACCCGCATCCTGGTGTTGCACTTCACAGATGCGGCACCACGGTGGTGCCGCGGCAAGCGGAAGGAAGTGGATCCCGATGTCCTGGTGGGACAGCTACCGAGCCGTCTACGGCGCGGAGCTGCGGGCTGCCGCACGCGAGTACGTCGACCACGGCTGGCCCCTCGTCCCGGGGCCGGGAGCCGAGGTGCTGCTCGCCACCGGCGAGTCGATCGACGTCATCGAGGTACCCGCCGAGGTCGGCCGCAGGGTCTGCCGCACGCTGCGGGAGGCCGGTGAGGTCGTGCCCGTCGCGGCGACCCCGCAGGGCACCTGGTGGTTCCCGATGACGCCGCGGCACGCGCTGCCCGCAGAGCTCAGCCTGCACACCGACGTCGTGCTGCACACCGACGGCATCGGCGTGGTCGCCCCGCCGACCGAGCGGCCGGACGGCTGGGTCCAGTGGCGCGTCGCGCCGGCGCGGGTCGGGTACCGGGTGCCCGACGCGTCCGTCGTCGTCGAGGCGGTCGTCGATGCCATCCGTTCGCACGGCACGGCCGGCGCCGATGCGGAGCGGACCCCCGCGACCGGGGTCGCCCTGCGGCGCTGACCGCACCCGGTACGGACCGGCCCGATCACCTGCCGGCCCGTACCTCCGGCGCACCGTCCGTCCGAACCCGTCCCGTTGCCGCCCGGTGTCGTGCCGGGTGCCGGGGCCGGCCGGACGTTGCGCACCGGTAGTGGCGCCCGGGGGAGCACTTCTCCCCCGCGCGCGGAGCCCGCACCGCGGGCGCCGCCGAGCAGCCGCTCCACCGGCCTCGGCCGGGTCCGGCGGGGACAGCCCCCGGACCCGGCCCGTCCCACCCCCGGGTATTCCCCGAGATCGCCCCCGGTGTACCCCGAGTCCGGCTGTCGGTGCCGCGGGGCAGTATGGGGACGTGCAGACCTCGAGCGCGCCGGAGCGCCCCGCCCCGGCTCCGACCTCGCCGCGGGAACGGAACGTCGGGTCGGTGCCCTCGGCGCCGCTCGGCGGCTTCGGGCCCGGCGACGAGCAGAAGCGGCGTGACCTGCGCCGGATGAAGGCCGTCGCGACCGGGTTCCTGGTCGGGGCCACGATCGTTTTCTTCATCGCCAAGTACCTGGAGTCCGTCCAGGGGCTGCCCTGGGCGGCGTACGTGCGGGCCAGCGCCGAGGCGGGCATGGTCGGCGCGCTGGCCGACTGGTTCGCCGTCACCGCGCTGTTCCGGCATCCGCTGCGGATCCCGATCCCGCACACCGCGATCATCCCGCGCAAGAAGGACATGATCGGTGACAGCCTCGGCGACTTCGTCGGCGAGAACTTCCTGTCCGAGGCGGTCGTCCGGGACAAGCTGGAGCGGGTCGGCGTCGCCGAGCAGGTGGGGCTCTGGATCGGCGAGCAGCGCAACGCCGACCGGGTCACCACCGAGCTGGTGACCGCCGCCCGCGCCGTGGTCACCGTGCTGCGCGATGAGGACGTGCAGAACGTCATCGAGACGGTCGCCGTCCGCAAGCTGATGGAGATCCCGGTCGGACCGCCGCTGGGCAAGGCCCTGGAGGGCGTGCTGACCGACGGCGCGCACCGCCGCCTGGTCGATCTCGTCTGCGACCGGGCCTACGACTGGGTCGCCGACAACCAGGAGATGGTGCTGCGGGTCGTGCACGAGCGGGCACCGTCGTGGACCCCCCGGTTCGTCGACGACATGGTGGCCGACAAGCTGTTCGCCGAGATCCGCGGCTACGCCTGGGGTGTCAAGACCGACCCGGAGCACCCGCTGCGGCACGCCGTGGACCGCTATCTCGCCGAGTTCGCACGCGACCTGCAGAGCGACCCGGCCACGATGGACCGGGCCGAGCAGGTCAAGCGCCAGGTCGTCGAGCACCCCGAGGTGCAGCACTTCATCGGGCGGGCCTGGACGGTCGTCAAGGGCATGGTGCTCGACGCCGCCGACGACCCGTCCAACGAGCTGCGGCTGCGGGTCCGGGACGGGCTGATGGCGTTCGGCAGGCGCCTCGGCCGCGACGCCGAGCTGAGCGGCAAGCTCGACGGCTGGATGGCCGACGCCGCCTGCTACGTCGTCCGGCACTACCGGTCCCAGATCACCACGCTGATCACCGACACGGTCGCGAAGTGGGACGCCGAGGAGACCTCCCGCAAGATCGAGCTCCAGGTGGGCCGGGACCTGCAGTGGATCCGGATCAACGGCACCGTCGTCGGTGCGCTGGCCGGGCTGGTCATTCACACCGTCGGGGAGCTCGTGTTCTGAGCCCGCTCGGCGTCATTCCGGCGTCATCCCGTTGCCATCGGGCAGTCACGAACGTGTCGCACGCCACGTGACCAGCGCTAGCAATCCGCTTGCAGGAGCTAGCACCGGCGCGTAGCGTCGGTGGCGGCAACGAGGAGAGATCGGAGGTGGCGCCGATGGGCACCAGACCGGACCCCGCACCGGGACCGGCCGGTGGGTCCAGGCCCTCCACCGAACCGTCCGAGCGCGTCGGCCAGGCCGTCGAACAGGTCGGCCAGGTCGTCGGCCAGGCACAGCAGGTGGTCGGGCACGCGGTGGAGGACATCGGGTCCTACATCCGCGCCCAGCGCGAGGCCGCACAGGTCTCGATGCGCCAGCTGGCCCGCACGGCGGGGGTGAGCAACCCCTACCTGAGCCAGGTCGAGCGCGGACTGCGCAAGCCGTCCGCGGAGATCCTGCAGCAGCTCGCCAAGGGCCTGCGGATCTCGGCCGAGGCGCTGTACGTGCGCGCCGGGATCCTCGAGGAGCGGCCCGCCGGCAAGGTCACCGACGCCGTGCTCACCGATCCGACCCTCACCGAGCGGCAGAAGCGCGTGCTGCTCGATGTCTACGAGTCGTTCCGCAGGGAGAACGGTCTCACCGGCAGCGCCGCCGGCAGCACTACCGACGGCGCCGCCAGCGCTGCCGACACACCGACAGAGACGAGGAAGTGATCGCCATGGCCGTGAACCTCCCGACCAGTGCCGACGTGAAGAAGCTGCGCGAGCAGACCGCCGAGCAGGCCGAGGTCGTCCGCACCCCGCTGCTCGCCGTGCTGGGCGCCGGCGACTACGCCTACACCACCGTGACCAAGGCCGTCGCCGACGTCCGGTCCACCGCGACCAAGCGGGCCGAAGAGGTCCAGGGTCGCGTGCAGGAGCTGCCGGAGGATCTCAAGGAGCTGCGCGGCAAGCTCAGGTCCGAGAACCTGCGCAAGCAGGTCGAGGAGTTCCGCGCCCAGGCCGAGGACGTCTACGTCGGCTTCGCCCAGCGCGGCGAGAAGGCCTGGGGCAAGATCCGCAAGCAGCCGCAGGTCAAGCAGGCCTTCGCGACCGTCGAGGACCTCACCGAGAAGTTCGACGCGCGGGTCGACGAGTTCGTCGACGAGACCCACGACGCCGCCGAGAAGGCCCTGGAGACGGTGACCACGCAGACCCGCTCGGTCGGCGAGAAGGTCGCGCGTCGCACCCAGGCCGTGGCCGGCCAGGCCGCCGAGGCCGTCACCGAGGTATCCAAGGACGCCGCCGAGGCGATCGAGGAGGCCGGGGACGAGGTCGCCGGCACCACCCGGTCCACCACCCGCAAGGCCGCGGCGAAGACCGACCCGAAGACCAACACCGGCGCGCGCACCGCCGCGGCCCGCAAGCCGGCAACCCGGCGCAGCACCACCGGCACCACCAAGAAGTGACACCCGCCGGGCGTCCCGCCCGGTGCGCAGTACCGACCGCCCCCGCCGGCCTCCCGCCGGCGGGGGCGGTCCGCCGTCCGGCCCCGGTGCGGCCGAGGGGTGCGCGACGCATCGCCGACGCGGAGCCCGCGTGACCGGCGACCGGACTGCCCGTACTCTGGCCGCGTGGAACTGCTGTACGTCCTCGACCAGTGGATCGTCTTCGCCCTGAAGATCGTCGCGCTCCCGGTGGGTGGCTACGCGTTCCTGCACGCCCTGCGTCAGCGCGCCGACGCCTTCACCGCGGCCGGGAAGCTCACCAAGAACGCCTGGCTGGGCATCACCGGCGTCGGTCTGTTGCTGCTGATCATCACCGGCGGCCCGATGTACGGTGGCGCGATGTTCTGGCTGGCGGCGATGGTGGCCGTGCTCGTCTACATCGTGGACGTCAAGCCGGCGGTGGTCGAGGTGCAGGGCGGGGGTCCGCGCTGGTGAGCTGGTCCGTGCTCGGGACGCTGCACGCCGTCCCCGCGCTGGACCGTCCGGACCTGCTTGCCGACCCGGTCGCGCTCGCGCTGGAGGAGCTCGACGCCGGCCGCGTCGGCGTCGCGGAGATCGACCCCGAGCTGGCCGACACGACCGCGTTCTGTGACGCCTACTCCTCGCCGATCGATCGCTCGGCCAATTGCGTCGTGGTGGCAGGAAAGCGGGCCGGCGAGGTCCGCCACGCCGCCTGCGTCGTCCTCGCGACCACCCGTGCCGACGTGAACGGCACCGTCAGGCGGCGCCTGGACGTCCGGAAGGCCTCCTTCGCCCCGATGGACGACGCCGTCGCACTGACCGGCATGGCCTACGGCGGGATCACCCCGATCGGGCTGCCTTCCGGCTGGCCGGTGTGGATCGCACCCGCCGTGGCAGCCGCCGACGCCGTCGTGATCGGCAGCGGCACCCGCGGCGGGAAACTCGCCGTCCCCGGCGAGCTGCTGGCGGTGCTGCCGAACGCGGTCGTCGTCGACGACCTGGCGCGCTGAGGCTCAGCACCGGCCCGGTGTCACCGTGCCGGCGGCCGCGAACTCCCACCGGTGGCCCCCCGTGCGGGGCAGCAGGACGGCCGCGCCGTCGGCCACCGTCCAGCCGGAGGGAAGCAGGAGGTACTGCCCACCGGACTGGATGACGAGCTTCAGCCCGTCGTAGCGGAAGCGGTCCGGACCGCACGCGGTACCGGTGACGCCGGGGCCGGTGAGGCCGAGCTCGGTCTCGCTGAACAGCACGGCGTCGGGCAGCGCGGGCAGGCTCCGCTCGAACTCCGCGCCGCGGCCGGCACCGACGCCGGCGGCGTACGCGCCCACCGTCCAGAAGAGCCCCACGCCGACCAGTACGAACGTGACGCCCCACTCGGTGACCGCCGCCGGGCCCGCCGTGCCGCGGGCGAGGCGGGTAGCGGCGAGCAGCGCCAGCGCTGCCGTGCACAGGCCGAGCCCACGCAGCTCGGGGACACCGGGGAGCAGGGTGCCGCGCACGGTGTCGACGACGGTGAGGGCCGCCGCGGCGCCGCCGAGGAGCACCAGGCCCGGGACCGTGACCCGGCGGAGCCGGGTCCGTGCGGCCGGGGACAGCAGCGCCGGGGCCAGCTGCCGCGCCCAGAGCCCGAGCAGTACCGCCGCACCGGCCACCGCCAGCGGCGGGATCATCCCGTCGGCACTGCGCACCAGGTAGTCGGCCGGGGTGAGGTCCATGATCGTGTAGGAGACCCCGAAGTGGTCGAAGAACCCGAACGCGTGCCGGCGGCCGAAGTAGAGCAGCAGCCCGGTGAGCAGCGTCGCCGGGGCAACGATCGAGGCGAGCACCTGCAGCGACCGGGGCAGGCCGTCAGCGGTGCCGCCGGTGGGCGCGGCCGCCGGCGCAGGACCGTCGACCGGTGCCTGCGGCGGCCGCCGCAGGCCGGGCCTGCGGCGGCCGGGCTCAGCCATCACCTGCCTCGCCAGGGGCAGCCGGTGCCCCCGGCCCACCTGCCCCCGGCCCACCTGCCCCCGGCCCACCTGCTCCCGCGTCCGGACCTTTGCTCCCGTCGTCGTCGTCGTCGGCGCAGCCGCCGTCGCGGACCGTGAGCGTGATCGGCCCGGTCACGGCGGCCAGCAGGGTACGCGATCCTGGTTCGACGGCGCATACGATCCAGTGGCCCGGGGCGTCGGCAGGCTCGGACACCACGATGACGCAGTCGCCCGGTGCGGGCCGGCACTCGTCCCGGAGGAGCGCTCGGAACTCGCTCTGCGGGGTGTCCCCGCCGACCTGCTCGGGGATGTAGCCGCCGGGTGGCTGGCCGCCCGGGCGCGGTGGGACCCGGCCGACCTCGCCACCGGGACGGCTCACCGGACCCTCCGGTGCGGCGCCGCCCGTAGCACCTCCGATCCGTCCCGGATCGCTGCTGTCGCTCCGATCGCTGCTGTCGCTCGGATCACTGCTGTCGCTCGGATCACTGTCGCCCGGATCGCTGCCGGACGCGCCGGTACCCGTGGGAGGCGGATCGCCGGCACCGCTGCCACCCGTCCCGCCGGCGGCGACGACGGGATCGTCGGCCTGCGCCCCGCCGCACCCGGCGAGCAGGAGGACCGCGGCGCAGACGACGGCGGGCACGACGCGGCGCATCGGACACCTCCCTGCGGGCCACCGGATGGCCCCGCCCGTTGCTGCCGCACTCGTCGTGGTGTTGCGCGGCGTTACGCTGCGGGGCGGTGCCGTTCGCCGTGAGCGGACAGCGGATTGGGCGCAACGGTGTAAGCGTTGGCCAGGACATGACAGACGTGCTGACCCTCCCCGTTCTGCCCCTCGACGACGCCGTCGTGCTTCCCGGCATGGTGGTCCCGGTCCGGCTCGACGCACCCGACACCCGTGCCGCCGTCGACGCGGCCACCGCAGGCGAACGCGCCGGCGAGGACCGTGACCGCGACGACGGCAGGCGGGTGCTCGTCGTCCCCCGGATCGACGGCCGCTACGGCTCCGTCGGCGTCGTCGCCGTGCTCGAGCAGATCGGCAGGCTCCCCAACGGCGACCAGGCCGCCGTCGTGCGCGGCGAGCGCCGCGCACGGATCGGCAGCGGCGTCGGCGGGCCCGGTGCCGCGCTGTGGGTCGAGGCCGAGCCGCTGACCGAGGCCGAGCCGACCGGGCGCACCCACGAGCTCGCCAAGGAGTACAAGGCGCTGGTCGTCGGCATCCTGCAGCAGCGGGGCGCCTGGCAGGTCATCGACTCGGTGCAGCAGACCTCCGATCCCGGCCTGCTCGCCGACCTGGCCGGATGGGCGTCCTGGCTGGACGTCGCGCACAAGGCCGAGCTGCTCGCCGAGACCGACGTGACCGTGCGGCTGGAGAAGCTCCTGGAGTGGACGAAGGAGCACGTCGCCGAGCAGGAGGTCTCGGAGAAGATCTCGAACGACGTCCGCGAGGGCATGGAGCGCCAACAGCGCGAGTTCCTGCTACGCCAGCAGCTCGCCGCGATCCGCAAGGAGCTCGGCGAGGGCGACCCGGACGCCGCCGACGACGACTACCGCGCCAAGGTCGAGGCCGCCGACCTGCCGGAGAACGTCCGCAAGGCCGCGCTGACCGAGGTCGGCAAGCTGGAGCGGGCCTCCGACCAGAGCCCCGAGTCCGGATGGATCCGGACCTGGCTCGACACCGTCCTCGACATCCCGTGGACCACCACCACGACCGACTCCGACGACCTCGTCGAGGCGCGCCGGATCCTGGACGCCGACCACGCCGGCCTCGACGACGTCAAGGAGCGGCTGATCGAGTTCCTGGCCGTCCGGTCCCGGCGTACCCGCAAGGGCCTGGACACCGTGGGCGGGCGCGGCTCCGGCGCCGTGCTGTCCCTGGTCGGCCCGCCCGGCGTCGGCAAGACGTCGCTGGGGGAGTCGGTGGCCCGCTCGCTCGGCCGGAAGTTCGTCCGGGTCGCGCTCGGCGGCGTCCGGGACGAGGCGGAGATCCGCGGGCACCGGCGCACCTACGTCGGCGCGCTGCCGGGCCGCATCGTCCGGGCCATCCGGGAGGCCGGGTCGATGAACCCGGTCGTGCTGCTGGACGAGATCGACAAGGTCGGCAGCGACTTCCGCGGCGACCCGACCGCGGCCCTGCTGGAGGTGCTGGACCCGGCGCAGAACCACACGTTCCGGGACCACTACCTGGAGGTCGACCTCGACCTGTCGAACGTGCTGTTCCTGGCCACCGCGAACGACGGCTCGGCGATCCCCGGTCCGCTCGCCGACCGGATGGAGGTCGTGACGCTCGACGGCTACACCGAGCCGGAGAAGGTCGCGATCGCCCGTGACCACCTGCTCCCGCGGCAGATCACCTCGGCCGGTCTGGAGCCGGACGACGTCGAGTTCACCGATGTCGCGCTGTCCATGATCGCCGCCGAGTACACCCGGGAGGCCGGCGTCCGCCAGCTGGAGCGCGGTCTGGCGAAGGTGCTCCGGAAGGTCGCCGTCGAGCTGGACGGCGGCGCCGAGGGCCCGGTCACGGTCGACGCCAACTCGCTCGTCGGCTACCTCGGCCGGCCGAGGTTCACGCCGGAGACCGCGGAGCGCACCTCGGTCCCCGGGGTCGCGACCGGGCTGGCCGTCACCGGTGCCGGTGGGGACGTGTTGTTCATCGAGGCGACCGCGATGGACGGCGAGCCCGGCCTGCAGATCACCGGGCAGCTCGGTGAGGTGATGACCGAGTCCGTCTCGATCGCGCTGTCCTACCTGCGGTCGAAGGGGCTCGCCGGGGATCTGGCGCAGCGCAAGCTGCACGTGCACGTCCCGGCCGGCGCCGTCCCGAAGGACGGCCCGTCCGCGGGCGTCACGATGACCACGGCGCTCGCCTCGCTCGCCTCCGGGCGGCCGGTCCGCAGCTCGGTCGGGATGACCGGCGAGGTCACCCTGCAGGGCAAGGTCCTGCCGATCGGCGGGGTGAAGCAGAAGCTGCTCGCCGCGCACCGGGCCGGGCTGACCGACGTGATCATCCCGAAGCGCAACGAGCCCGACCTGGACGACGTGCCGGAGTCGGTGCGCGGTGAGCTGCGGGTGCACCCGGTCGCCGATGTCGCCGAGGTCCTGGAGATCGCACTGGAGCCGGTGGTCGCGGAGCAGCGCGCCGCCTGACCCGCGCCCGAGCGCCCGTCCCGCACCCGCGGGGCGGGCGCTCTGCGTCTCGCGGCCCCGCGCCCCGCCGCGCTCGCCCCGCGTCGCGCCTCGCCCCGTACCCCGTCACTCACCGAGATGCAGCTCAGCGGGAATTGTGGATCTTTCCGGCCCGCTCATCTGCATCTCGGTGAGTGACGGGGTGCGGGCTGCGCGGGTCGGAGGTTCGCGATCGCGACCGGGTGCCGGGGTTCGGCAGCGGCGGGTCCGGGTGGCGCGCGACCGTCCACGGATGACGGTTCCCGGTCTGCCCGAGGTGTTCCGCGGCACGGTGGCGGTGGCCTCGGGCCTGGTCACCCCCGATCTGTTGCGCGGGCCGCAGTTCACCCGGGTGCTACCCGACACCTACGTCCGGGCCGAGACGTGCCCGCCCGATCTGCGGCTCCGGTCACTCGCCGCGTACGCCTGGGCGGGACCCGGGGCCATCCTCTGTGGATACTCGGCGGCCGAGCTGCTCGGCGCCTCGTGCGCACCGCGCGACGCGCCCGCCGAGGTCGCCGTGACCGCGGTCCGGGCCGGGCCGCGGAGCCGCGCGGGCGTCGTCCGGGTCCGGCGCGACCTGCTGCATCCCGACGACGTCACCGAGCTCGGCGGCGTCCGGGCGACCGGCCGGATCCGGACGGCGTTCGACCTGGCCCGGCGGCTCCCACCGGTCGAGGGCGTCGTCGCGGTGGACGCGCTGGCCCGCGGGTGCGTTCGCCCCGGACCTGCTGCGGGAGTTCGCCGCCCGGCATCCGGGACTGCGCGGCGTGCGGAAGGCCCTCGACGCCGTGTGCTGGGCCGACGCCCGGTCCGGCTCGCCGCCGGAGACCCGTCTCCGGCTGATCCTGGTGCGGGCCGGGCTGCCGTGGCCGGTGCCGCAGCATCCGGTCGTCGACGGGCGCAACGAGATCCTCTGGCTGGACCTCGCCTATCCGGCGGCGCTGCTGGGCGTCGAGTACGACGGCGGCGGCCACTTCGCCACGCCCGAGGCGGCCCGGGCCGACGCCCGCCGGCACACCCGGCTCGTCGCCGAGGGGTGGCGGGTGTTGCGCTACACCGCTCAGGACATGCGCCGCGCTCCCGGCCGGATCGTCGCGGAGGTCCGGCACGCTCTCGGCTCGACCCACCGAGATGCAGCTCAGCGGGCCGGAAAGATCCACAATCCCCGCTGATCTGCATCTCGGCGGGTGACGGGGTGCGGGTGGGGCGGGCGGGGCGCGGGCGCGGCGGGGTGCGTGGCGCGGCGGGGTGCGTGGCGTGGCGGGGCGTGGCGTGGGTGGGGCGTGGCGCGGGGCGCGGGCGTGGCGTGGCGTGTGGCGGCCGGATCAGTGGAAGACGACGGTGCGGTTGCCCTGGATCAGCACCCGGTCCTCCAGGTGCCAGCGCAGTCCCCGCGCCAGCACCAGCCGCTCGATGTCGCGGCCGCGGCGCACCATGTCTGCGGCCGTGTCGCCGTGGTCGACCCGGGTGACGTCCTGCTCGATGATCGGGCCGGCGTCCAGATCGGCGGTGGCGTAGTGGCAGGTCGCCCCGATCAGCTTGACCCCGCGCCGGTGCGCCTGGTGGTAGGGCCGGGCCCCGGCGAACGACGGCAGGAAGCTGTGGTGGATGTTGATCGCCCGCCCGGCCCACGCCTCGCACAGGTGCGCGGGCAGGATCTGCATGAAGCGGGCCAGCACGATGGCGTCCGGGTCGTCGGCGTCGACCAGCTTGCGGATCTCCTCGAACGCGGTGACCTTGCCCTGCTCGCGGAACCGGTCGCCGGCGGCCGGGAAGGGCACGTGATGGAACGGCACCCCGTGCGCGGTCACGATCGGCTCCAGCGACGCATGGTTGCCGATCACCCGGGTGATCTCCACCGGCAGTTCGCCGGTCCACACTCGTCCGAGCAGGTCGTGCAGGCAGTGCTGGTCGCGCGTCACCAGGAGCACGGCGCGCTTGCGGGTCCCGGTGTCGGAGATCCGGTGCTCCCCGCCGAGCTCGGCGGCGACCGGGGCGAACAGCTCGCGGAGCTCCTCGACGTCGCACGGGACGGACGCGGCGTCGACGACCTGGCGGGTGGCGAACACCCCGGCCTCGACGTCGGCGTGGTAGGCGGCCTCGGTGATGGACGCGCCGAGGCCGGCGAGGAACGACGCGATCCGCGCGACGATCCCGGTCCGGTCCGGGCAGGACAGCGTGATGACGTACCGGCGGCCGGTCATCAGGAGATCTGCTTCAGGGTGAACTCGGTCTCGGCGGCCAGCAGTTTCTCGATCTGCCCGGCCACCGCCTCCTCGATCCGCGATCCGATCAGCGGTACCCGCACGGTCACCTCGGCCCGGATCATGACCTCGGAGCCCCCGTCGACGTCGACGATCCGCATCACCGACCGGGCGGTCGCCGGCGTCCCCACGACCTCGACCGAGCCGGTGCCGTCGTAGCGCCCGGCCCCGCCGGACCGCCAGTGCTCGGTGCGGTCGATCTTCAGGTCGCCGCCGGGGATGAACGAGGTGACCACCGACGGCAGGTCGGTGGCGGAGATGCCGTGCCGGAGCGTGTACCGGACGCCGCCCGGCTCGGTCTCGTAGGCGGTGATCGCGGCCCCCGGACCCCCGAGGTGCTTCAGCTGCTGCTCCAGCAGGTCACGGTCCACCATCGCGGCGTAGACCTTCTCCGCCGGGTGCACGGAGGTGGCGCGGTAGTCGAGCGAGCGCGGCATGCGCGCAGGTTACCGTTGACGGGTGAGCTCCCCCGCCTCGACGACCATCGATCCCCGGCTGAGCGCGCACACCACGCTGCGGCTGGGTGGGCCGGCCGCCCGGATCGTGCGCGCCGAGGGGGCCGCCGAGGTGGTGGACGCGGTCGGGTCGGCGGACGCCGCCGGGGAGCGGGTGCTGCTGGTCGGCGGCGGTTCCAACCTGGTGGTGGCCGACGACGGGTTCGACGGCACCGCGGTGCTGCTGGCCGGCCACGGGATCGTCCACGAGCGGCGCCACGGGGCGGTGCTGCTGACCGTCGAGGCCGGTGAGGACTGGGACGACGTCGTCGCGGCCACCGTCGCCGACGGGCTCGGCGGGCTCGAGTGCCTGTCCGGCATCCCCGGCCGCACCGGCGCCACCCCGGTGCAGAACGTCGGCGCCTACGGCGTCGAGATCGCCGATCTGCTGGTCGACGTCGACCTCTACGACCGCCGGACCCGCACCGTCCGCGAGCACGTGCCGGCCGCCGCGCTCGGCCTCGCTTACCGGACGAGCGTGCTGAAGGGCAACGACGACGCGATCGTGCTGCGGGCCCGGTTCACGCTGCACGCCGACGGCCGCTCCGCCCCGATCCGCTACGCCGAGCTGGCCCGCACCCTCGGCGTCGAACCGGAGACCCGGGTCGATCCGGCGGCGGCCCGCGAGGCGGTGCTGGCACTGCGCCGCGGCAAGGGCATGGTGCTCGACGCCGCCGACCACGACACCTGGTCGGCCGGGTCGTTCTTCACCAACCCGATCCTGGACGCCGCCGACGCACCGGCCACCGACGGGATCGCCGCCTGGCCGGCCGGCGAGGGCCGGGTGAAGCTGTCCGCGGCCGGGCTGATCCAGCAGTCCGGGTTCGCCCGCGGCCACGCCGGGCCGGGCGGCCGGGTGTCGCTGTCGACCCGGCACGTGCTGGCGCTCACCCACCGCGGCGGCGGGACGACGGCGGACCTGCTCGCGCTGGCCCGCGAGGTCCGCGACGGGGTGGCGGCCCGGTTCGGCGTCGCCCTGCACCCGGAGCCGGTGCTGGTCGGCTGCGCGCTCTGAGCGGTCGGGTGCGCGCCGGGCGCCCGTGAGAAACCGGCCCGGAACGGGTACGCACCCGGCATGAGCGCCCCGCAGAACCCGGACGTCCCCACCGACCGCGCCGAGGCCCGGGCCACCCCGCTCCCGGAGGAGCAGGGCACCGGCGCGCCGGACCGGGACGGCGCGGAGGAGATCCTGCGCGAGTCCGAGGAGCGGATCGCGGGCGCGGCCGCCGGTGACGAACCGGCCGACGACGCCGAGCAGCGCCGCCGGTCCGACGAGACCCTGTAGCGCCTCAGCCGCGCCGGTGCCGCCGGGTGCCGGACGCCTGGTCGCGCGGCTTGAGCACGATCTGGTCCAGGTTGACGTGCGACGGCCTGGTCGCGGCGAAGACGATGGTGTCGGCCACGTCGTCGGCGGTCAGCGGGGTCAGCCCCTGGTAGACCTTCGCGGCCTTCTCGGCGTCGCCGTCGAAACGCACCTCGGAGAACTCGGTCTCGACCATGCCGGGGGCGATCTCGGTGACCCGGATCGGCTCACCGAGCAGCTCGCCGCGCAGCGTCCGGTGCAGCATCGCCTGGGCGTGCTTGGCCCCGGTGTAGCCTGCGCCGTTGTCGTACCAGTCGAGCGCGGCGATCGAGGTCACGGTGATCACGTGCCCGTCGCCGGAGGCGCGCAGCTTCGGCAGGAACGCCTTGGTCAGCCGCAGCGTGCCGAGCACGTTCGTCTCCCACATCCAGCGCCACTGCTCCTCGTCGGCCTGCTCGACCGGGTCGAGGCCCTTGGCGCCGCCCGCGTTGTTGACCAGGACGGCGGCCTCCGGCACGGCCTCGTCGAAGGCGCGGACCGAGTCGGCGTCAGTGACGTCCAGCGGCAGCGCGGTGCCGCCGATCTCGTCGGCGATCTCCTGGCAGCGCTCCACCCGGCGGGCACCGAGGACGACGTGGAACCCGGCCTTCCCGAGTGCGCGGGCGGTGGCGGCGCCGATCCCGGAGGAGGCGCCCGTGACGACAGCGGTCTTGTGCTCGGCGGTCATGCCCCGAGCCTAGGTGGCCGGTGTCAGCCGGGCTCGACCCCGCGCTGCGCGGAGCGGTCGCCCCGGCGGGCGGCCGCCCGCTGCACGGAGAACACGAGCGCACCGAACAGGCCGACGCCGAGGCCGGCGATGCACGTCCAGAACACCTCGCCGGGGCCGGTTCCGGCGACGAACCCGCTGCACAGCGCGATCCCGGCGGCGATCGCCCACACGGCCATCCCGCCGATGAGCACCGGCGGTGACTCGTAGAACCGGGACGGCAACGCGGGCGGGGGCGGCGGGTCGCCGTCGTGGGATGCCGTCACATCCTGCACTGTAACGACGCGTACCGCCGGACGGCGCAGCGTTGCGCCGCGTCTAGGGTGTCGCCGTGATCGAGCGCTACTTCCGCGTGTCCGAGCGCGGGTCCACGATCCCCCGGGAGCTGCGCGGGGGACTCGTCACCTTCATGGCGATGGCCTACATCATCGTCCTGAACCCGCTGATCCTCGGCAGCGTCACCGCGACCGACCCGTCGGCGAAGACCGACGCGCTCGGCGGCATCCTGCCGCTGGCCCAGGTCGCCGCGGTGACCGCCCTGGTCGCGGGCGTGATGACGATCCTGTTCGGGGTGCTCGCCAACTACCCGTTCGCGATCGCCACCGGGCTGGGGATCAACACCCTGCTGGCCGTGACCATCGCGCCGCTGATGAGCTGGCCGGAGGCGATGGGCCTGGTCGTCATCAACGGCCTGATCATCGTGATCCTCGCCGTCACCGGCTTCCGCACCGCGGTCTTCAACGCCGTGCCGACCGAGCTGAAGACGGCGATCGCGGTCGGCATCGGCGCGTTCATCGCGATGATCGGACTGGTCGACTCGGGCTTCGTGCGCCGGCTGCCGGACGAGGCCAACACCACCGTGCCGGTCGGGCTGGGCATCGACGGGTCGATCGCGTCCTGGCCGACCTTCGTGTTCGTGCTCGGCCTGCTGATCGTCGGCGTGCTCGTCGCGCGCGGGGTGCGGGCCGGGATCCTGATCGGCGTCGTGCTCAACACGGTCATCGCGATCCTCGTCGAGGCGCTGGCGCAGGTCGGGCCGGGCGGGCCGGACAACCCGGGTGGCTGGTCGCTGGCGGTGCCCGAGCTGCCGTCGCAGATCGTCGGGATGCCGGACCTGTCGCTGGTCGGCCAGGTGTCCTTCGGCGCCTTCGCCCGGCTGGACATCATCACCGTCGTCCTGCTGATCTTCACCCTGGTGCTGGCGAACTTCTTCGACGCGATGGGGACGCTCACCGGGCTCGGCAGGCAGGCCGGGCTCAATGACGAGCAGGGCAAGCTGCCGAACGTCGGCCGGGCACTGGTCGTCGAGGGGGCCGGCGCGGTCGCCGGGGGCGCGGCCTCGTCGTCGTCGAACACGCTGTTCGTGGAGTCGGCGGCCGGGATCGCCGAGGGCGCCCGGACCGGTCTGGCGAACGTGCTGACCGGTCTGCTGTTCCTGCTGGCGATGTTCTTCACGCCGCTGTACGCGATCGTGCCGGTCGAGGCCGCCGCACCGGCGCTGGTCGTGGTGGGTGCGCTGATGTTCCGGCAGGTCACCGGGATCGAGCTGGACGATCTGCGCACGGCGATCCCGGTGTTCCTCACCGTCGTCGTCATGCCGTTCACGTACTCGATCGCGAACGGGATCGGCGCCGGCTTCATCTCCTACGTGGTGCTGGCCGCGCTGACCGGCCGGGCCCGGCAGGTGCACCCGCTGATGTGGGTGGTCGCGGTGCTGTTCGTCGGGTACTTCGGCGTGGGACCGTTGCGCGAGCTGCTCGGCTAGGAATTCACTTGTCAAGTAAGGCTAGCCTGAGCTAACTTACGTCTCGTCGCTTCGTGGTGGGAGCGGCGCGTCAGTTCGGGACAGGAGAAGGCCCCGGCTCCCACAGGAGCCGGGGCCTCCTTCTTTCCCCAGTCACACCGTCCCGCCGCCGAGCGAGGACGGTGCTCCGCCGATCAGGGCGCGTAGATGCGCACCCAGTCCACCTCGAAGTCGAGCTCGTCGGGGGAGGTCTCGTCGAGCGGGGCGATCCAGTCCTTGCCGTACGGGCCGATGTCCTGCTGCATGGCCAGGTGCATCGGGCGCGGCGGGATGTGGTCGGGATCCATCGTCCGGAAGACCTCGACGCCGTCGATGTAGAACACCACCCGGTCCGGCAGCCACTCGACGGCGTAGTTGTGCCACTCGGTGAAGTCGCCGGTGATCGTCTTGCCGACCTGGCTGTTGTCCTCGCCGTAGTGGACGATCGTGTGCGTCTCGGAGCGGTCGCCCTTCGGGATCTCCATGAAGTTCAGCTCGCCGCCGACCGGCCAGTCCTCGGCGACCGGCCAGAGCAGCGCGACGTCGCCGTAGCCGGTGCCCGGGTTGGTCTTGGCCCGGATCTCCCAGCGGCCGTACTGCATGCCGCCCTTCCAGTGCAGGCCGGCCGAGGTGAGGCCGCGGCTGGTGAGCAGCAGCCGCCCGTCGCGCACCGACAGGTTCTCGGCCATGTGCCTGCCGACGCCGCCGGTGGTCTCGCCGGTGTAGGGGGCCCAGCGGTCCAGGTCGAGCTCGGCGCCGTCGAACTCGTCACCGGCGATCATCCGCCAGCCGTGCCGGACGCCGGCCTCGGCCTCGGACCGCGACGCCGGGTCCAGCGCGGCGACCTGGTCCGGCCGCTCTTGGTCGTGCATGCCGCCGGGGGACTCCTCGGGCGCCGGTGCGGCGGCCGGCGGGGTGTCCCGGCCGGAGCCGCCGGTCAGGTCGACCGATGCGGCGACGCCGACGACGCCGGCCAGCGCACCGACCGCGAGCAGCGCACCGAGGACGGTCGGCCACCGGCGCCGGCCGGGCGCCTCGGGATCCGGCGTGCGGTGCCGTGCCCGCTCGGGTGCCTCCTGCTGCACGCCGTCCTCCTTCTCGTGGCGACGCGCAACACGCTAGGGATGCCGGCCTGTGGCGACGCTGAGAGCCGCTGCGGGCATCACCCGAGCGGGTACTGCCGGACCCAGTCGACCTCCATCCGCGACTCGCGCACCGGGCCACCCTTCGGGAACCAGTCCAGCTGGATGCACAGGTGCATCGGGCCGGGCGGCTGGACGGTCGGGTCGGTCGTTTCGAACCACTGCTCGCCGTCGACGTAGGCGGTGATCCGGTCCGGGGTCCACTCGACCGCCCAGTTGTGCCAGCCGGTGCCGTCGATCTCGACCGCGCCGTCGATCTGGGAGTTGTCCGGCCCGTAGTGCACGAAGATGTTCGTCTTCTGCCGGGTCGGGTCCATCATCTCCATGAAGTCGATCTCGCCGCCGACCGGGAAGTTCTCCGCGGTCGGCCAGAGCAGGAGCAGGGCGTTGTACGACGGGTCGGACGCGGGCGCACGCACCCGGCCCTCCCAACGGCCGTACTGCTGGCTGCCGTCGGTCCAGGCCATCCCGGCGGTGTTGCCGTCGGCGTCGCCGGTGATCGTGAGGACGCCGTCGGCGACGCTCACCGCGTCCGGGGTGCGGCGGCCGTTGCCCGCGTGGCCGGGGCCGTCGTAGATGTTCCAGCCGGAGAGGCCGTCGTCGAAGTCGTCGGAGCGGACGGGCTCGCCCCAGCCGTGCCGTTCGGCGGCGGTGCTGCCGCTGCCCTCTGCTCTGCTCACCTGTTCGCCGGTCCCGCCGTCCGCGATGTCATCCCGCGATGGTGCCGGGTCTTCGCCGGAGCCGCCCGAATCGTCCGGCCCGGAGGTCCGGTCCGGTGCGGCGACCTGCTCGGAGATGCCCGGAGCGGGCACCGGGCCGTCGTCGCCGGGCGTCACCCCGATCAGCTCGCCGCCGGGGCCGAGCACCAGCAGCAGCACCGTCACCCCCTTCGCGACCAGAGTCTTGATCATTTCTTCCAGCTCGCCGGAGGTCATCGCCCGCTCCTCGGGTCAGTCGCCCACGTCGGGCGTGTCGGGGGTGATCGGGGTGTCGGCGGCGACCAGCCAGCGGCCCGCGGGACCGCGGTGCAGCACGACGCGGGTCCGCCACCGTTCGGTGCGCGGCGGGGCGCCGACCGCCGCGGTCGTCGCCCGGATCCCGGCGACGAACGCGACCCGCCCGCGCACCGGGTCGCTCCCCGCCGGTTCGAGTGCCTCGACGACCGCGATCCGCCGCCCGCCCGGGCCGGGCGGATCGAGGACCGGGAAGCCCGCGCCGCCCGGGATCGCGTACCCGGCGGCGTCCCGGCGGGTCGTTCCGGCGCTGCCCGGGGCGCCGCCGTGGGCCGCCGCCAGGTAGGCGCGGGCGACCGCCTCCGGGGACGCCGGCAGCACGGCCGGGACCGGCGGATCCGATCCGCGATCCGGGCCGGGATCGCCGAGTGCGGTCCGGTCGTCCACGGTCAGCACGCCGCCGTCCGGCGGTGCGGAACCGGGTGCGACGACGAGCAGCAGCACCGTCACCGGGGCGAGCAGCACGAGCGCGATCGTTACTCCGCGAAGCTGATGTGGATGTGGTCGTAGTGACCGCCGGTCGGGTCGGACGTGTCGTAGATCCCGCCACCGGTGTAGCGGCGGCCCCAGCCGGTCCCGTCGTCGCGCACCGACGGGTCCCAGTAGCGGCCCTGCCAGATCAGGTAGCGGATCCGCAGCGGTTCCGCGTTGGCCGCGAGCCAGTGCGTGATCCGCCAGCCCTCCGCCAGGTCCGGCTCCTCCGGGAAGCGGCCCGCCGGACCGGTGAACAGGTCGCATGCGCGTCCCTTCGGGTGGTCGGAGCGGGGGTTGTGCCGGTGCTCGTCCCAGCAGCCGACGGTGTCGATCACCGGCCCGAACGCGGCCCGGACCGCGGCGAGGCCGTGCGCGGTGGCGCCGGTGAGGCAGCCGTCCGGGCGGACCGGATCGGGTTCCCGGCAGGGCGTCGGCCCGCCGGTCCAGGCCGGTGCCGGGGCCGACGCCGGATCGGCGGGCGACACGGCTGCCGGGGGAGCGGCCGGGCTGCCGGTCGAGTAGTCGGCAACCAGGTCGTGCACCGCGTCGAGGTAGCGGCGGACCGCCGACGCGCACGCCTGCGAGCAGCCGGCCTCGCCGGCGACCGGCACGCCGGACGCCGAACCGGTAACCCGGCGGCAGCCCGCGATATGACAGACCAGCATCGCGTCGAGCACCGCGACGTCCTTCGGCGTGGTCGCCAGGTGCCCCGCGGCGGCCCGCAGCGTGGCGCAGAGCCACGGCACG
The DNA here is from genome assembly GCF_040645415.1 of Pseudonocardia sp. NPDC046786. Taxonomy (NCBI): domain Bacteria; kingdom Bacillati; phylum Actinomycetota; class Actinomycetes; order Pseudonocardiales; family Pseudonocardiaceae; genus Pseudonocardia; species Pseudonocardia sp. NPDC046786. Next base: position 70,390 of record NZ_JBEYYF010000018.1, read on the forward strand.
ACGGTGCGCAGGTGCGCCGCGGGATCGGTGAGCGCCGGATCCGGCCAGGGGGCGCCGCCCGCCGCGGTCCAGGTCCGCTCGGACACCTGCAGCAACCCCGTCGCGGAGCCGGTCCGCAGCTCCGGGTCCCAGCCGGACTCGGCCTGCACCTGCGCGACGACCCAGGCAGGCGGCAGCTCCGGGCACCCCTCGGTGGTGAGCTCGGTGACCAGCGGAAGGTGCGGCCGGGCGACCTCCGGGACGCGGTCGACGTCGATCCCGGACGATCCGGGCGGCTCCGCGGCGGCGGCCGGGGCGGGCACCGTCAGCAGGGCGGCGAGCAGGGCGGGCACCAGCATCAGCGGTCGCACGGGTCACCGGGCCCGGTCCGGGGGAGCGGGACGGCGCCGCGCAGCGGGCGCAGTCCGCCGCCGGTGCCGGCGACCAGCGGGTGCGCGAGCCGGTCCCCGGCGGCCAGTGCGGCGACGATCCGGCCGAGCGCCTCGGCGTACCGGCGGACCGCGGTGGACGGCGCGGAACGGATGAACACCGTGCCGGCGTCCGACCATGGATCGGGCGATCGGGTCCAGCCGGGCACCGCGGGCAGCGCAACGACGGCCGCCCAGCCGGGGCCCGCGGCGGCGTCGAACCCGTCAGGCTCCGTCCGTCCGGGGTGCAGCGCGAGTACCGGTGCGCCGGGGCCCGGCCGCGGCGCGACCTGGGCGGCGGCGGCGAGCCCGGCCACCGTGTCCCGGCACAGCAGCACGTCCGGCAGGAGATCGGTGCCCCCGACGACGCCGAGATCGCGGGCCCGCAGTGCGCGCGCGACGGTCGTGGTGCCGACGCCGCCGGCGAGCCCGCCGACCGCGGGGACGCGGCGCGCCCCGGTCACCCCGGCCGGCCCGGTCAGTCCGGCCGCCCCGGTCCCGCCGCTCACCGGGGCCGTCCGGCGAGATCGTGCGGGCTCGGCGTGCGCTGCCCGGGCTCCGGGCCCGCGTCGACGACGAGCCGGTCACCGTCCCGGGCGACGGTCACCTCGATCCGCACCCAGCGGGCCGCCAGCCCGCGCCAGCCGCGGGCCGACGGGGCGGGTGCGGCAGCCGGTTCGCCGAGCGGACGCTCGGGCTCCGGCTCGGGTGCGCCGGGCGTGCGGGCATCCACCCGGCGGTACGGGACGACCCGGACCCGGACCTCGACCAGCACCCGTCCGCCCTCGCGCCGGATGCGGCCGGGCAGCACCAGATCGGCGCGCTGGCGGCCGGTCCCGGTCCAGCCGAGCAGGGCCGCTCCCACCGGTGACGACAGGTGGGCGCCGAGCGCGCGGCCGCGCCGGTCGGGATCGTTCTCGTCCCAGGAGAGCAGGTCGGCGGCGAACGCCCCGGCCAGGGCGGCGGCCGCGGCGGGGTCGACCGGGTCCGTGTGGTCCGCGTCGTCCGGGGTGGTCGCCGGGGGAGGGACGGGGTTCGCCCCGTCGGACGGCGGGGTGGTCGGCGGGGGCCCGGGCGTGGAGTCGGGGCCGGTGGGTGTGGTCTCCGGTGGGGGGAGCGCCCCGGTGCCGGGCGTGAGCGTGTCGGCGCGTGCGGTCGTCGGCGCACGCCGCGTCCCGATATCGGGCCCGGTGGCCGGCCCGGCGTCCGGCTCCGGCGGCGCCGTCCCCGGCGCGGGCGCCGGGCCGTCGGAGGTGGAGCGGGCGGGTGCGGTGAACACCAGCGGCGGATCGGCTGCGGGGCTGACCGGCGGACCCCATCCGGCACCCTCGGTGCCGGTCTCGGCGGCACCCCGGGCCCGGAGCGCCGGGAACCCGAACGGGTCCGTCACCGGCTCCGGATCGGCGGGCGGATCCTGCGCCGGGCGCCTGGGTGTCCAGAGCGCGGGCCGGGCCGCGGCCGTCGCGGGTCGGGTCGACGGCGGCGGGCCGGGGACCGGCGGCGGATCGTCCAGCCAGGGATCGGGGCCGTCGTCGACCGGCTCGGAGCGGCCGAAGAGGCGGAACCGGGACATCGGCTGCGTCACCGGTGGGCGGGACCGCACTGCGGTCCCGGCGGCTGCTGCACGGACATGGCGCTCCGACCTCCTCACGCGCCCGGGGCGGTCGCGCGGTGGAGGACGGTAGGGAGCAGCGGCCCCTGCCGGGTCGCTTCGGCAGGAGACCCTTCGCGATGGCGAAGCGGGTCCGGCGGTTCAGCCCGGGATCAGGCGGGGATCTCCCAGGTGTGCACCGGCTCGTTGGCGGCGGATCGGGGCAGGTAGCGCTCGAGCATCCCGTGCAGTGCGGTGATCCGGTCCGCGCCGCGGGCCTCCAGCGCCGCGACGGTGTCGAGCTGCCAGGACGCCCCCGTCTGCCGGGTCACGCACCGTCGCTCCAGCACCGTCAGGTAGCGGTCGCAGACGGCCTCGCTGACGCCCCAGCGGGCCAGACCCTCGTGCGCCAGCGGGATCAGCTTGCGCAGCGCCAGCTCGTCCGGATTGATCCAGCCGGTACCCGGCCAGTAGAGCGGCGCCTGCATGCCGTGCCGGGCGGCGGTCTGGAAGTTCTCCCGGGCGGCCTCGAACGACACCGACCGCCACAGCTCCTGGTCGGACTCGACGAGCGTGCGCAGCAGCCCGTAGAAGAACAGCGCGTTCGCGACCATGTCGACGGTGGTCGGTCCGGCCGGGAGCACCCGGTTCTCCAGCCGGACGTGCGGGGTGGGCCCCGTACTGTCGTAGATCGGCCGGTTCCAGCGCCAGATCGTGCCGTTGTGCAGGGTCAGCTCGGGCAGCTCGGGGAAGCCGTGATCACGCATCTGGGCGACCGGGTCGATGTCGGTGGTCAGCGGCATCAGGGCCGGGAAGTAGCGGGCGTTCTCGGAGAACAGGTCCAGCACCGAGTCGATCCAGCGCTCGCCGAACCAGACCCGTGGCCGTACGCCCTGGTTGTGGAACTCGGGGGTGCGGACGTCGCAGGACTGCTCGAACAGCGGGATCCGGGTCTCCGCCCACAGCTGGGAACCCAGCAGGAACGGCGAGTTCGCGCCCAGCCCGAGCTGGACGCCGGCCAGGCACTGCGCGGCGTTCCAGTAGCGGGCGAACTCCGACGGCGCCACCTGCAGGTGCAGCTGCAGTGAGGTGCAGGCGGCCTCCGGGATGATCGTGTCGAAATCGGCGTTGACCCGCTCGTCGGGTTCGCAGCCCGCGATGTCGATCCGGATCGGCTCGCCCCGGGCGTTGAGCATCTGGTCGTTCAACGCCTGGTAGCGGTCGTCCGCGGTGATCGAATCCCCGACCATGTGGCCCGGGTCGAGGGTCGGCAGGATCCCGATCATGACGAGCTGGGTGCGCAGGTCGCCCGCCTTGGCGCCGGCGCCGGCGAGCAGGTCGAGCAGCTCGTGCTCGAGCTGGCGCCACTGGTCGCCGGGCAACGGCCGCGGCGGCAGGTTCAGCTCGAGGTTCCAGCGGCCGAGCTCGGTCTGCCACTCACCTCTGTTGATCGTCTCCAGGACGTCGTGACCGTTCAGCGACGGCGCCAGCTCCGGATCGACGAGATTGAACTCGACCTCCACCCCGGTCATCGGCTCGGTCTCGGGGAAGGGGTAGGTGCGGAGCATGTCCGCCAGGGAGTCCAGGCAGCGTTGCACCTTGATCCGGTATCGCTGGCGGTCGCGCCGGGTGAACGTCGTCCGGTCGACCACCTGACCCATGCGTGAACCGACCTCCATCGAACGGGGAGCGCCTCCTCACCCTCCCGGACCAGGCCCGGTTTCGAAGGGAGAGGCAGTACACGGTGACATATCGCCGGACCGGGCGGTACCGGCTGACCGGGCGACCGGGCGCGGTGAACGGTCAGTGACGTGGGACGATCGGCTCTCGTGGCCATACTCACGCCGGTTGACATCCCGGACGACCCCAGGATCGACGACTTCCGCGACCTCACCACCGCCGATCGGCGCCCGGATCGGCCCGGTGGGCGCGGACTGGTGATCGCGGAGGGCGTCGTCGTCGTGCGGCGGTTGCTGGAATCGGCCTACCCGGTGCGTTCGCTGCTGGGGGTGCCGCGACGCCTGGCGGAGCTCGCCGACGAACTCGACCGGGTGGACGTACCGGCCTACTCCACGGACGCGGACACGATGGCCCGGGCGGTGGGTTTCCACCTCAATCGCGGCGTCCTCGCCGTCGCCGACCGGGTCCCCGAGCCGCCGGTCGCCGGACTGCTGGAGCGGGCCAGCACGATCGCAGTCTGCGAGGGCGTCGGTGATCACGAGAACCTCGGTTCACTGTTTCGCAACGCGGCCGCGCTGGGGGTGGACGGGATCCTGCTCGGGCCGGGTTGCTCCGACCCGCTCTATCGGCGCAGCGTCCGGGTCTCGATGGGCCACGTACTCCGGGTGCCGTTCACTCGTTTGGCCGGCAGCTGGCCTGCGTCGCTCGACACGCTGCGTGACACCGGTTTCACGGTGGCAGCGCTGACCCCCGCGGCGGACGCCGAGCCGCTGGCGACCGCGGGGCTTGCCGGGACCCGGGTCGCGCTGCTGCTCGGAGCCGAGGGGCCGGGCCTCAGTGACGAGGCGCTGGCCGCCGCGGACCGGCGGATCCGGATCCCGATGGTCTCGGGGGTCGACTCGTTGAACGTTGCCACCGCGGCCGCGGTCGCGTTCCACGCCGTGACCGCCGGCTGAGCGTCGGCGGCGCGCTGGGCGAACGGATCAGCGCTGTCCGCGGACGCCGAGGAGGACCTCGTCCCAGGACGGCATGACCGGCTTGCCCTTCTTGGTCCGCCGGGACGCCGCGCCACGCTGGCGGGACGACTGGTCGGCGGCCCCGGTGGTCGAGTCCTGTCGCTCCGAGGTGTCGCCACCCTGCTCCGTCGCGCCGGCGCTCTGATCGGAGTCGGAGTCGGAGTCGGTGGCGCCGGCCCGGGCGTGGGGCTCGGTGTCGGAGTCGGTGACGCCGGTGCGGTCGGCCGTGGGTGAGGTGGCGGAGTCCGGTCGGTCTCCGGTGGCCCCGGCCGTGGTGTCGGTCGCCGTCGCGGCGCCCGGCGCCGCGTCACCGGCCGCCGACGCCCCCGGGTTCGGCTTCCCGTCCGTCGCCGCCGCGCCGGACCGGGCACCGCCGGTGCCGTCGCTCGCTGCGCTGCCGGCCGGCGTGTTCCTGGTCGCGGCGTTGCCGGTCGCGTTGTTCCGGTGGGAGGCGCCGTCGAGTTCAACGGCGCGGCTCGCCGTGTCACCGGCCGGCGCGCCGGTGTCCGGTCCGTCGTCCGCCCCACCGGTACCGCGCGCTGCGTCACCGGTGCCGATGCCCCGGTCTGCGGTGTCGCGGCCCGTCGTGGCATCGGCGATCGTGTCGCGTGCTGTGCTCGCCCGGTCGGTCGCGGTGCCGCCGCCGGGTGCCGGGTCGCTGCCCTGCTCCCCGCCAACGGTGGCCTGCCCCGCCGCGCCACCGTCCGCGGCGACCGCGGCCCGTGCCTCGGCCGCAGCCCCGCCGGCACCGTCGACGTCATCGACGGAGGCGGTCCCGTCACCGGGCATCGGCTCGGCGGAGGAGGCCGCGGCGCCGTCGGCCGCCCCGGTACCGGCGGCGTGCTCGGGCTCGGCGGGTTCGACCCGCGGGATCGTCGGTGCGGCGGCGGCCGGTGCCCGGGTCTCGTCGGGCCGCGTCGTGCTGCCCCGGGTGGGTGCCTCGACCCGCGGCCGCGGCGGCGGGCTGGCGCGCCGCTGCTCGGGCGCGATACCGCGGCCCCAGGACTCGGCCGGCGGGTGCGCCTGGCCGCCCGCGACCGCCCGGGCCGGGGTGGCCTCGGTGGGGTGGTCCCCGACGGGCTCCTCGTCGCGCGCGATGTCGACGACCGAGCCGAGCGGGCGCAGCGGCCGCGCCGGGAGGCCCTCGACGAGATCAGAGGCGTGCTCGTCCAGCGGGGACACGGTGCCACCGTGCGCCCCGGGCTGGAACGACCAGTGTGCGGCGTTGTCGGACCGCCCGGTCTGCCAGGTCAGGACGACGACCCACTTGCCGTCCTCGCCCTTCCAGGAGTCCCAGCCGGCCGCGGTGAAGTCCTGGCCGCGCAGGCCGAAGGTGTGCGCGACGGTCTCGCCGAGGGTGCGCGAGTCGGGGCCGTCGGCCCGCTGCGGGTGCGCGCTCTGGGCGAGCTCGGCGGTGCGGGAACGCTCGAGGAGGACCGGGTAGGCGAACCGCTCGATCTTCTGGGTCGGGACGCCCGCCGCGGCGGCGACTTCGTCGACCGACGCGCCGCCCCGGATGCGGGCCTGGATCTCCCGTGGGCGCAACTGGCTCTCCAACTCGATCGCGATCTGGCCGAGCCGGGTCACGTCACCACGTGCGGCAGCGCGGAGCTGCTCGTCGGCCGGCACCGTGTAGCGCTCGCGGCGCCCCGGGTCCTCGAGGACGACCGAGCCGTCCCCGGTCACCCCCACGACCCGCAACGCGCGCATCGATCAATCCTCCTGCTGTCGTCCCCGTCCGGGTGACGGTAGATGCCTGCAGCTCTGTGCCGGGTGAGGCGCGCCGTGCGAGTTCTGCCTGGTCGACGACATCCACCTGGCAGACGGATCTGCGAGACGGTCTCACTCACCGTGCCCAGGCTTCCATGACGCGTGACACACGATGCAAGTGGGGCAGATGTTACTCCTGTGACTACAACGAGTGTCTATCGATCGAGCAACGGACGCCGCGGCGAGGCAACCCCGACCGGGCCCACCGGTACCGGACGCACGACGGCCGGGCCCCGCAGGTTGCGGGACCCGGCCGGCGGGTGCTGTCCGGGGGGCGGACGGTCCGGAGGTCGAGCTGCCCGGGACGAGCCCGGGCGATGAGCAGGAGCCGGACCGCCCGGGAGCCGGGCGGCCCAGGAGCTGCGCTGCTCAGGTGCCGAGCTGCTCAGGTGCCGAGCTGCTCCACGACCCAGTCGATGCTCGCGGTCAGCGCCGACACGTCGGCCGGCTCGACCGCCGGGAACATGCCGATCCGGAGCTGGTTGCGGCCCAGCTTGCGGTACGGCTCGGTGTCGACGATCCCGTTGGCCCGCAGCGCGGCGGCGACCGCGGCGGCGTCCACCGCGTCGTCGAAGTCGATCGTGCCGACCACCTGGCTGCGGTGCGCCGGGTCGGTCACGAACGGTGTCGCGAACGCGCTGTTCTCGGCCCACGAGTACAGCCGACCGGACGAGTCGCGGGTGCGCGCCACGGCGCCGTCCAGCCCGCCGAGGCCGCCCAGCCAGTCGATCTGCTCGGCGAGCAGGAACAGGGTGGCGACCGCCGGGGTGTTGTACGTCTGGTCCTTGCCGGAGTTGTCGACGGCGGTGGCCAGCGAGAGGAACGGCGGGATCCACCGGTCGCCGGCCGACTTCAGCTCGGCGACCCGGTCCAGGGCTCGCGGGCTCATCAGGGCGATGAACAGGCCGCCGTCGGAGGCGAAGCCCTTCTGCGGCGCGAAGTAGTAGACATCCGACTGCGCGACGTCGACAGGCAGGCCGCCGGCGCCCGAGGTCGCGTCGATGAGCACGAGCTGGTCGTCGGTCGCGTCGGCGGGCCGCTGCACCGGCACCGCGACGCCGGTCGAGGTCTCGTTGTGTGCCCAGGCGATCGCGTCGACCGACGGGTCACTGACCGGAGCTGGCGCGGTGCCCGGCTCGGTCGAGACGACCACCGGATCGGCCAGGAACGGCGCCCCGGTCGTGGTGTCGGCGAACTTCTGCGAGAACTCGCCGTAGGCCAAATGCAGCGAGCGGCGGCGGATCAGGCCGAAGGCAGCCGCGTCCCAGAACGCGGTGGACCCGCCGTTGCCGAGGACGACCTGGTAGCCCTCGGGCAGCGAGAAGAGCTCGGTGAGCCCGGCCCGCACGCGTCCCACCAGGTTCTTCACCGGCTTCTGCCGGTGCGAGGTGCCCATCAGGGAGTCGCCGGTCGCGGCCAGCGCGGAGAGCTGCTCCGGGCGCACCTTGGACGGACCGCATCCGAAGCGGCCGTCCGACGGCAGGAGATCGACAGGGATCTTCAGGTCGGCAGGAGAGGTCACGCTGCCAGTGTCGCAGGACCGTGCGGCCCCGCAGCGGCGACGGTGCGCCGGGCCACACCCGTACGCTCAGCCCGCGCGCGGGGGCCGATGCGCGCGCCGGTACGCCAGCGGGGCCATCCCGATCTCGGCGTGCAACCGGTGCCGCAGCGCGGCGGTCGTACCGAAGCCGGTACGCGCGGCGATCTGCCCGACCGGCAGGTCGGTGGTCTCCAGCAGCCGCCGTACCCGGTCCAGCCGCTGCGCGGCGAGCCAGCGGCCCGGGCTGGTGCCGGTCTCGGCGCGGAACCGGCGGGTGAAGGTGCGCACGCTCATCGATGCCCGTGCGGCGAGTTCGTCGACGCCGGGGGAGCGGTCCAGGTGCTCGACCGCCCAGCGGCGCACCGCCGCGGTGTCGGTGCCGGACCCCTCCGGCATCCGGGTCTCGACGAACTGGGCCTGCCCGCCCTCCCGCCACGGTGCGACCACGTTGCGCCGCGCGGTGGTGGAGGCGATCTCCACCCCGTGGTCGCGGCGCACCAGGTGCAGACACAGGTCGATCCCGGCGGCGACACCGGCTGAGGTGAGCAGGTCGCCGTCGTCGACGAACAGGACGTCCGGATCGAGCCGCACCTGCGGGAACCGGCGCCGGAGCCGGTTCGCGTGCGCCCAGTGCGTCGTCGCCGGGCGGCCGTCGAGCAGGCCGGCCTCGGCGAGGACGAAGGCGCCGGTGCAGATCCCGACGATCCGCGCCCGGCCGGTGACCCGGTGCAGCAGGTCGAGCACCCGGCGGTCCGTCTCCTGCTCCGGGCCACCGGCCGGGCCGGGCGAGTGCGGACCGGCGATCGCCGGGACGACCAGGGTCTGCGCGTCCGCCAGCACCTCGGGACCGTGCTCGGGGAGCAGCCGGTAACCCGAGCTCGTGCGGACCGGGCCGCCGTCGACGGAGCCGACCCGCACGTCGTAGAGCGGGGTGCCGTCGGTGCCGGTGGTGGTGCCGAGGATGCGTTCCGGGATCGCCAGCTCGAAGGTGATCACCCCGTCGACGGCGAGCACCCCGACCCGGTGCGGTGGGACGGCCATGGCCGGATTTTTGCACATATCGTCCCTTCGGCCACTTTCCTGGGCGGGCGGTACCGCGCAGTCTGATCTCCATGACGGAGGCACCCCTGCGCGCGGCGGGACGGGCACGCCGGGTGCACCCGGCCTGGTGGGTCGCCGGGGCGACGTTCCTCGCGCTGCTCGGCGCGGCCGGGTTCCGGTCGACGCCCGGGGTGCTGGTCGAGCCGCTGCACGCCGAGTTCGGCTGGTCGATCGGGGCGATCTCGTTCGCGATCGCGGTGAATCTCGCGCTGTTCGGGGTGACGGCGCCGTTCGCGGCGGCGCTGATGGAACGCTTCGGGGTGCGCCGGGTGGTGACCGTCGCGCTGCTGCTCGTCGCGGCCGGCGCGGGCAGCACCGTGTTCATGACGCAGGTGTGGCAGCTGGTGCTGCTGTGGGGCGTGATCGTCGGGCTGGGTACCGGCTCGATGGCCCTCGCGCTGGTCGCGACCGTGGTGAACCGGTGGTTCGTCGCCCGCCGCGGCCTGGTGTCCGGGATCCTCACCGCGGCGTCGGCGACCGGGCAGCTGGTGTTCCTGCCGCTGGTCGCGATGATCGTCGAGTCGGCGGGCTGGCGGCCGGCGGCGCTGGTCACGGCGGTCGCGGCGCTCGCCGTCGTACCGGTCGTCCTGCTGTTCCTGCGCGACCGGCCGGCCGATCTCGGGCTGCCCCCGTACGGCGGCACCGAGGCCGACGCGGTCCCCGCGCAGCGCACCGGCGCCGCCGCGCTCGCGCTGCGCTCGCTCGTCGAGGCGTCGGCGAACCGGACGTTCTGGTTGCTGTTCGCCGGCTTCTTCATCTGCGGTGCGACGACCGCGGGCCTGGTCCAGGCGCATTTCGTCCCGGCCGCGCACGACCACGGAATGCCCGCGACGACGGCCGCGTCGCTGCTCGCCGTCGTCGGCGTGTTCGACCTGGTCGGGACGGTCTTCTCCGGCTGGCTGACCGACCGGTTCGATCCGCGGGTGCTGCTGGCCGCCTACTACACGCTGCGCGGGGTGTCGCTGTTCGCGCTGCCCGCGCTGTTCGGGACCGACCTGAACGCCAGCATGCTCGCCTTCGTCGTGTTCTACGGGCTGGACTGGGTGGCCACGGTGCCGCCGACGATGGCGCTGGCCCGGGCCGAGTTCGGCGCCCGCTCGGCCGTGGTGTTCGGGTGGATCTTCGCCGCGCACCAGGTGGGCGCGGCCGTCGCGGCGCTCGCCGCCGGGCTGGTGCGCGACGCGCTGGGCGGGTACGACGCCGCCTGGTACGGCGGGGCGGTGCTGTGCCTGGTGGCGGCGGTGCTGTCGATCGCGATCCGGCGCCGGCGTGTCCCGGAGCCGCTGCCGGCCGGGTGAGGCGCCCGGCCGGTCCGGGCCGCGCGTCCCTGGTCAGCGGGACATCGCGCCTGGGATCCTTCCGCGGTGCTCCGGATCCGTCCGCGTGCCCTTCCCGTCCCCGCGACCGTGCTCGCCTGGCCGGTCGCGGTGGGTTCCCTCGCGCTGGCCGTCGCCGCGCTGGTCCTGCACGCCGGCACCGTCGGCGGGCTGCGGGACACCACGAACCTGCACCTCGCCGACCTCTGGCCGAGCGTGCTGGGGCCGACGGTCGGCGCCGCCGTGGTGGCCCGGGACCGGCGGACCGGTCTGGTCCTGCTCGGGCGGCCCCGATCGCCGTCGGGGCGGTGGCGGGGCCTACGCAGTGTGGTCGGCGGAGGTGGGCGGTGCGCCCTGCGCTGCCGCCGCGGCCTGGCTGGCCACCTGGACGTGGGTGCCAGTCTTCCTGCCCGCGTTGCTGCTGCCGGTCGTCCTCCGGTCCGGTGCCGCCGCCCGGTTCGGTGCGCCGGTGGCAGGCGTCCTCGTCCTGATCGCGGTGTTCAGCGCGTTCGCCCCGGGCCCCGCCGGGGCGTTCGCCGCGGTGCCGAATCCGCTCGGCCTGGCGTGGGCGCCGTGGCTCGGCCCGGCGGCCGGGGTGCTGATCGGGCTGACCTTCCTGGTCCCGGAGCTGGGAGTGGCACAGAAGGTCGCACCCGGGACGACCGCCCGGATCACGTTCGACGCGCCCGCCGGCGACTAGCCGTTCCTCGACGACACCTTCCTCGTCGAGGGCACGCTGGTGGTCGGCTGAGACCGGCTGCCCCCGCCCATCGAGGCGGGGGCAGCCGAGCCGTGCGGGTCAGCCCGCGATCAGGTCCCAGCCCTCGACGTCCTGCGGGCGCCGCGGGCCCGGGCCGATGTACTGCGCGGACGGCCGCACCAGCTTGCCCTCGCGCTTCTGCTCCAGCACGTGCGCCGACCAGCCGGCCGTCCGCGCCGAGGTGAACATCGCGGGCATCATGTGCGGCGGCACCTCGGCGAAGTCGAGGATGACGGCGGCCCAGAACTCGACGTTGGTCTCGATCGGGCGGTCCGGGCGTCGTTCCCGCAGGATCGACAGCGCGGTCCGCTCCAGCTCGGCGGCCGCCTCGAACCGGGGCGCGCCCAGCTCCTGGCAGGTGCGCCGGAGCACCCTGGCCCGCGGGTCCTCGGCCCGGTACACCCGGTGCCCGAAGCCCATCAGCTTCTCCTTGCGGTCCAGCAGCCCGGTGACCAGCGCCGCCGGGTCCCCGGTCCGCTCCACCTCGTCGATCATCGGCAGCACCCGGGCCGGCGCGCCGCCGTGCAGCGGGCCGGACATGGCGCCGATCGCACCGGACAGCGACGCCGCGACGTCGGCGCCGGTGGAGGCGATCACCCGGGCGGTGAAGGTGGAGGCGTTCATGCCGTGCTCGGCGGCGGACACCCAGTAGGCGTCGACGGCGGCGACGTGCCGCGGGTCCGGCTCGCCGCGCCAGCGGGTCATGAACCGCTCGGTGATCGTCGAGCACTCATCGATCCGGGACTGCGGGACGGCCGGCACGCCGATCCCGCGGGCCGACTGGGCCACGTAGGACAGCGCCATCACCGAGGCGCGGGCCAGGTTGTCGCGGGCCTGGGCGTCGTCGATGTCGAGCAGCGGGCGGTAGCCCCAGTACGGCGCGAGCATCGCCAGCGCCGCCTGCACGTCCACCCGCACGTCACCGGTGTGCACCGGGATCGGGAACGGCTCGGCGGGCGGCAGGCCCTGGCCGAACCGGCCGTCCACCAGCAGCGCCCACACGTCGCCGAAGGTGACGATGCCCGCCAGGTCCTCCAGGTCGACCCCGCGGTAGCGCAGCGAGCCGCCGTCCTTGTCCGGCTCGGCGATCTCGGTGCGGAACGCGACGTGCCCCTCGAGACCGGACCGGAATCCGGGAGGTGGCGCAGGTACGTCGTGGGACGGTTCGGTCACGGTCACCGGGTCTCCTTCGGCTCGGGCCTCGCCGGTCACCCTCTCCGGCAGGGCGCGCGTCGGCAACGGGCGGCACCGGTGTGATCGGTCACGGGCCCGGCGCGCCGGGGAACACGCCGTTCGGCGGGTGCACCGGCGACCACCCGCCGCCTACGGTCGGGCCTGCGACACCCGGCGGGGGTGCACGACGGGAAGGGGACCCATGACGGACGCGCCCGAACTGGAGAGGATGCGGAGCGACTACGCCGGCCGGCCGTTCGACGTGCCCGATCTCGCCCCGACCTGGCACGAGCAGCTCGCCGCGTGGCTGGAGGAGGCCCGGGAGGCCGGCCTGGCCGAGCCGAACGCGATGGTCCTCGCCACCGCCGACCCGGAGGGGACGCCGGCGTCGCGGACCGTGCTGTGCAAGGGCCTCGACTCGGGCGGCATCGTGTTCTACACCAACTACACGTCCGCGAAGAGCCATGACCTGAACCGCACCCGGGTCGCCTCCGTCACGTTCCCCTGGTACCCGATGCACCGCCAGGTCCAGCTCGCCGGGCGGGTCGAGCGCTGCTCGGAGGCCCAGTCCGACGCCTACTGGGCGACCCGGCCGCGCGGCTCGCAGCTCGGGGCGTGGGCGTCCGCCCAGTCGACCGTGGTGGCCGGCCGCAACGTGCTCGACCAGGCGCTGGCCGGGGTGACCGCCCGGTTCGACGACGTCGAGCGGATCCCCCGGCCCCCCCACTGGGGCGGCTGGCGGATCGTGCCGTGGCAGGTCGAGTTCTGGCAGGGCCGCACCGACCGGATGCACGACCGGCTCCGGTTCGACGTCGGCCGGGACGACCGCTGGTCGGTCCGCAGGCTCGCCCCGTAAGGGGAACCCCGAGGCGCGCCGCGGGAGCCCCGTGTAGACGTGGTCCCGTGAGCAAGCGCAACGACCCCGGCGACGGGCCGACGCAGCCGGTGCCGGGCGGGGGCCGGGATTCGCCCACCCGCCCGGTCGTCAACGGGGGCTCCGCCGACGCACCGACCCGCCGGGTGCGGGCCGGCGGGCGGTTCACCGGCGCGCTGCGATCCGCGTTCGCCGACACCACGCCGCTGCGCACGCCCGCCTACCGCAGGCTGTGGACGGCCGGGATCGTCACCGTCATCGGTGCCCAGCTCGCCGTGGTCGCCGTCCCGACGCAGATCTACCAGATGACCGGGTCGTCGGCCTACGTCGGACTGACCGGGCTGTTCGGCCTGGTCCCGCTGATCGTGTTCGGGCTGTGGGGCGGCGCGATCGCCGACGCCGTCGACCGCCGGGTGATGCTGTTGTTCACCGGCTCCGGGATCGCGCTGACCTCGCTCGCACTCTGGGTGGTCTCGGCGAGCGGGGTCGGCGACGTCTGGGTGGTGCTGGTGCTGTTCGCCGTCCAGTCGGCGATGCTCGCGATGAACCAGCCGACCCGCAGCGCCGTCATCCCGCGGCTGCTGCCCGCCGAGCAGTTGCCCGCCGCGAACGCGCTGAACATGACCGTCGTGCAGATCGGCGCGGTGCTCGGCCCGCTGCTCGCCGGCATCCTGATCCCGATCATCGGGCTGCCGATGCTGTACCTGCTGGACGCGATCGCGCTGCTGGCGACGCTGTGGGCGACCTGGCGGCTGCCGTCGCTGCCCAGCTCGGCGCAGGCGGCGGGCGGGCCCCGGCCGAAGGTCGGGTTCCGGGCCGTCGTCGACGGCTTCCGCTACGTCGGCATGCACCGGATCCTGCTGGTCTCGTTCCTGGTCGACGTGATCGCGATGGGCTTCGGCATGCCGCGGGTGATGTTCCCGGAGATGGCCGAGCGGACCTTCGGTGACCCGCCCGGCGGCGGCTTCGCGCTGGGCCTGCTGTTCGCCGCGATCCCGATCGGGATGGTCGTCGGCGGGGTGCTGTCCGGCTGGCTGCAGCGGGTGCAACGGCAGGGCGTCGCCGTCGTCGTCGCCATCTGCGTGTGGGGCGGCGGGATCGTCCTGTTCGGTCTCACCGGCTCGCTGTTCCTCGCGGTGCTCGCCCTCGCCGTCGCCGGGGCGGGCGATCTGGTCAGCTCGGTATACCGATCGTCGATGCTGCAGACCGTCGCCACCGACGAGATGCGCGGCCGCATGCAGGGCGTGTTCATCGTGGTCGTCGCGGGTGGCCCGCGGCTCGCGGACATGTGGCACGGCGCCTCGGCGGACGCGATCGGGCCGGGGACGAGCGCCGTCGTCGGCGGGATCGCGGTCATCGTCGGCACCCTCGTCGTGGTGACCCGGTTCCCGGAGTTCTGGCGGTACCGCGCGCCGGTCGCCGGGCGCGATTCGGGGTGACCCTCGTCGCCGCGTTCTGCGGATCCGGCGAGGCGGGCTAGCGTGTGCGGCTGAACCCATATGACCCAGCTGTGAGAGGGAACCTCCACATGTCCGACGAGACCGCCGCCCGCTCCGACTCCGCCGTCCTCAAGCATTCCGGCGGCGAGTTCGAGATGGCGGTGCACACCCCGACGGAGGGGTCGCAGGCCGTCGACGTCAGCAAGCTCCTTGGCAAGACCGGTCTGGTCACCTTCGATCCGGGCTTCACGAGCACCGCCGCCTGTGCCTCGGCGATCACCTACATCGACGGTGACGCCGGCATCCTCCGCTACCGCGGATACCCCATCGACCAGCTGGCGACCAACTCGACGTTCCTCGAGGTCAGCTACCTGCTCATCTACGGCGAGCTGCCGTCGCCGCAGAAGCTGGAGGCGTTCACCACCCGGATCAGCAGGCACACCCTGCTGCACGAGGACCTGAAGCGCTTCTTCGAGGGCTTCCCGCGGGACGCGCACCCGATGCCGGTGCTCTCCTCGGCGGTCAGCGCGCTGTCGACGTTCTACCAGGACAGCCTCGACCCGCACGATGAGGAGGCCGTCGAGCTCTCCACCGTCCGGCTGATGGCGAAGGTCTTCACGATCGCCGCCTACGCCTACAAGAAGTCGGTCGGCCAGCCGTTCCTCTACCCGGACAACTCGCTGGGCCTGGTGGAGAACTTCCTGCGGATGACGTTCGGCTTCCCGGCCGAGCCGTACGAGGTCGACCCGGACATGGCCCGGGCGCTGGACACGCTGCTGATCCTGCACGCCGACCACGAGCAGAACTGCTCGACGTCGACGGTGCGGCTGGTCGGCTCCAGCCAGGCGAACCTGTTCGCCTCCATCTCGGCCGGCGTGAACGCGCTGTTCGGCCCGCTGCACGGTGGCGCCAACCAGGCCGTGCTGGAGATGCTGACCCGGATCCGCGACGTCGAGGACGGCAACGTCGACGCGTTCGTCGACCGGGTGAAGAACAAGGAGCAGGGTGCGAAGCTGATGGGCTTCGGGCACCGGGTCTACAAGAACTACGACCCGCGGGCGAAGATCGTCAAGGAGCAGGCCGAGACGATCCTGAAGAAGCTCGGTGTCAACGACCCGCTGCTCGACATCGCGATGACGCTCGAGGAGAAGGCGCTGGCCGACGACTACTTCGTCGAGCGCAAGCTCTACCCGAACGTCGACTTCTACACCGGTGTCATCTACCGGGCGATGGGCTTCCCGGTGAAGATGTTCACCGTGCTCTTCGCGCTCGGCAGGCTCCCGGGCTGGATCGCGCACTGGCGCGAGATGATGGGCGACCCGCAGAACAAGATCGGCCGCCCGCGCCAGCTGTACACCGGCTCGGCGGAGCGGCTCTACGTCCCGGTCGGCAGCCGCTGACCGCGTAGCGACGCAGCTCGAACGGCCCCGCCGGGTTCCGGCGGGGCCGTTCGTGTGCCCGGGGTGCGGCGTGCCGCTTCGGGGTCGAGCCACGTCCCGCGTCGCACCTCGTGGTGGGTGACGGGGGCGCGGGCTCCGGTGCGGCCGTGGTCGTCGCCGCGCGGGGCGGCGGCAGCGGCGCTAGCGTCGACCGTCATGGCGCCGAGCACTGCTGTCGTCTGGTTCCGGCGCGACCTGCGGGTCGCCGACCAGCCCACGTTCCTCGCCGCCGCGGACGCGGCCGATCGCGCGCTGGCGCTGTTCGTGCTGGACCCGGCGCTGCTCAAGCCCTCCGGCGCGGCCCGGACGAACTTCCTGTACGGCTGCCTGCGCGAGCTCGACGAGGCGCTCGGTGGGCGGCTGCTGATCGTCCGGGGCGACCCGGCCGACGTGGTGCCGCGGGTGGCGGCCGTGGCCGGTGCCGGCACGGTGCACGTCGCGGCCGACTTCGGGCCCTACGGCCGCGAGCGCGACGAGCGGGTGGCGACGGCGCTCGCCGACGGCGGTGCCGAGCTGGTGCGCACCGGTTCGCCGTACGCGGTCGCGCCCGGCCGGGTGGAGAAGGGGACCGGCGGGCCGTTCAAGGTGTTCACCCCGTTCAGCCGGGCCTGGGCCGATCACGGCTGGCGGGCCCCGGCCGCCACCGACGCCTCCAGCGTGACCTGGCTGGACCCGGCGGACAAGGACGGCGGGCCGCGCGCGGTCCGCATCCCGGACGACGAACCGTGCGACGCCGAGCTGCCGGAGCCGGGGGAGCGCGCGGCGCTGGCGCGCTGGGCGGAGTTCCTCGACGACGCCGTGCAGCGCTACGGGCCGGACCGCGACGTCCCGGCGAAGGCAGGCACGTCGGGCATGTCGCCGTACCTGAAGTACGGCTGCGTGCACCCGCGCACGCTGCTCGCCGATCTCGGGCGGCGGCGCGGCGACTCGGTGTCGACCTACCGGACCGAGATCGCCTGGCGCGAGTTCTACGCCGATGTGCTGTACCGGCGCCCGGACTCGGCCCGGGGCAATTACGACACCGCCTTCGACCACCTTCCGCTGCGCACCGGCACGGCCGCCGACGCCGACTTCGACCGCTGGCGCGAGGGCCGAACCGGGTTCCCGATCGTCGACGCCGGGATGCGCCAGCTGCGCGCCACCGCCTGGATGCACAATCGGCTGCGGATGGTCGTCGCGTCGTTCCTGGTGAAGGACCTGCACCTGCCGTGGTGGTGGGGCGCCCGGCACTTCATGACGCTGCTGGTGGACGGCGACCTGGCGTCCAACCAGCACGGTTGGCAGTGGACGGCCGGCTCCGGGACGGACGCCTCGCCGTACTTCCGGATCTTCAACCCGATCACCCAGGGGGAGCGCTTCGACCCGGACGGCGACTACGTGCGGCAGTGGGTGCCGGAGCTGGCCGGGATCGCCGGGAAGGCGGTGCACCAGCCGTGGAAGCTGCCCGGCGGCATCCCGGACGGCTACCCGGAGCCGATGGTGGACCACCGCGCCGAGCGGCAGGACGCGCTGGACCGCTACGAGCTCGTCAAGAACGCCCGGGGGTGACCCGCAGCGCCTCCCGCCAGGTCACCCGGGCGCCGGTCCGCAGGATCGAGTTCCGATAGACCCGCGCGGCGAGGGCCACCATCCCCGCCAGCGCCGCCAGCGCGATCAGCAGTGCGACCAGCGGCTCCCACCAGGCGGTCACGCCCAGCGCAGTCCGGGCCGGCATCAGCGTCTGGGAGAAGAACGGCACGAACGACAGCACCGTCGCGACCGTGTTCCGCGGGTCGGTCGGCAGGATCGCGACCGCGAGCAGGAACGGCAGCAGCAGCGGCACCGCGATCGGGGCCGTCACCGACTGGAGCTCCTCCTGCCGGGACACCAGCGCGCCGGCCGCCGCGTACAGCGTCGCGAAGAGGAAGAAGCCGACCAGGTACCAGGCGAGGATCGACGGCAGCATCCCGACCAGCAGCGCGGGCACCGCGAGCACGCCGGTGGCGAGCGCGATCGTCGTCCCGATCCCGCCCAGGATCAGCAGCTGCAGCAGGCCGACCAGGCCCAGCCCGAGCACCTTCCCGGCGAGCAGGTGGCCGGGCCGGACGGTGGCGAGCAGCACCTCGACGACCCGGCTGGACTTCTCCTCCACCACGCCCTGCGACACGGCGGCGCCGTAGGCGGTGACCGAGAAGAACAGCAGCAGGGTCACCGCCAGCGCGATGCCGATCCGCTGGCCGCGCTCGGCGTCCACCGGCTCCAGGGTGCGGACGCCGACCGCGGACAGCGCCGTGACCTGCGCCGGATCGGCGCCGGCCGCGGTCAGCGCGTCGTTCACCATCCGCTGCTCGACGACCTCGGTCACCAGTGCGCGCAGTCCGGCGCCGACGTCGTCGCGGCCGACGAGCTGGTGGCTGCCCGGCCCGCCGGTGAGCATCGCGTCGGCCTCGCCGGAGCGGACCATCGACTCCCCGGTGGCCCGGTCGCCGGCCTCGGTGAGCCGCAGCTGCATGCCCCGCCGGTCGGCGCCGGCCTGCAGGTCCGCCCGCAGCTCGGCGGCCTGCCCCTGCACCACCAGCGACGACTCCGAGGTCTGGCTGCCGACGAACGCGAAGACCGCGCCGTAGCCGCCGAACACCAGCAGCATCAGCAGCAGCCCGACGAGGAAGGTCCGCGAGCGGACCTGGGTGGTGATCTCCCGGCGGGCGACCAGGGCGATTGTGGCGGCCGGTCCGGTCATGCGGCGGCACCGCCCGAGACCCGGTCGGCGACGGCGTCGCGGTACAGCTCGGTCAGCGGCGGCAGGTACGGCCCGAACGCGCGCACCGGCCCGGCGGCCAGCGCGGCGGAGAGCAGCTCCTGGTCGTCGGCGCCGGGGGCGAGCTCGACGCGGGTCCGGTCGCCCGCGCTCTCCAGCACCGTCACGCCGGGCAGCCCGTCCGCCCAGCCGGGCGGCGGCCCGGTCACGTCGTAGCGGTCGCCACCGCCGGAGCGCAGCGCGCGGACCGAGCCGACCGCGACCATCCGGCCGGCGGAGATGATCCCGACCCGGTCGCAGAGCCGCTCCACCAGCTCCAGCTGGTGCGAGGAGAAGATCACCGGGGTGCCGGCCGCCGCCCGCTCGCGCAGCACGTCGCTCATCGTGTCGACGGCGGCCGGGTCCAGCCCGGAGAACGGCTCGTCGAGCACCAGGACGTCCGGGTCGTGCACCAGCGCGGCGCACAGCTGCACCCGCTGCTGGTTGCCCAGCGAGAGCTTCTGGACCTCGTCGCCGCGGCGCCGGGCGAGGCCGAGCCGCCCGGTCCAGTGCTCGGCGGCGGCGACCGCGGCCGCCCGCGGCACGCCGTGCAGCCGGGCCAGGTAGACGAGCTGCTCGACGACCCGCATCTTCGGGTAGAGGCCGCGCTCCTCCGGCAGGTAGCCGATCCGGCGGCGGACCTCCGCGTCCACCGGTGAGCCCTGCCACGACACCGATCCGGCGTCCGCGTCGAGCACGCCGAGCACGATCCGCATCGTGGTGGTCTTGCCGGCGCCGTTGCCGCCGACGAAGCCGAACAGCTCCCCGGGCCGTACCTCGAACGTCACGTCCTGCAGGGCCGTCGCGGTGCCGAACCGCTTGGCGAGCCCGTCGATCGCCAGCACGCCGGGGACGCTACACCGGCCGCCCCCGGCCCGGCCGGGCGTGATCGTTGCGCGGGGTAGCAGTTCCGGATTTCGCTCTGTAAGCTCCCGGCCGCGCAATGTCCGAGAATGTGTCGATTGTGTAACGAAATATGTCCATGAGTTGCGGAACGTATTTCGGTATTGGGGGTGCATCGAATGTCCTCGGTTCCGGCCGACCCCGGTCAGCAGGGCACACACGGTGAAGTGGAGCCGTCGATCCTGCGCCGGGCGGTCGCCGCCTCGGCGATCGGAAATGCCACCGAATGGTATGACTACGGCGTCTACGGATACGTCGCGGTGATCATCGGTTCGAACTTCTTCCCGGGTGACTACGAGCGGCTGTTCGCGCTCCTCGGGCTCGCCGTCTCGTTCGTGCTGCGCCCGCTCGGCGGGATCGTGTGGGGGCCGCTGGGCGACCGGATCGGCCGGCAGAAGGTCCTCGCGATGACGATCATCCTGATGGGTGTCGCCACCTTCCTGATCGGCATCCTGCCGACCTTCGAGACGATCGGCGTGCTCGCGCCGATCCTGCTGATCCTGCTGCGGGTGGTGCAGGGCTTCTCCACCGGCGGCGAGTACGGCGGCGCCGCGACGTTCATGGCGGAGTACTCCCCGGACCGCAAGCGCGGCTTCTGGGGCAGCTTCCTGGAGTTCGGCACGATGGCCGGCCTCACCCTGGCCGCACTGGTCGTCTTCGGCCTGACCGCCGCGATCGGCGACGACGCGATGACCAGCTGGGGCTGGCGGATCCCGTTCCTGCTGGCGCTGCCGCTGGCACTGATCGGGCTCTACATCCGGAGCAAGCTCGAGGACACCCCGGTGTTCCGCGAGCTGGAGGAGAGCGGGCAGGCCGAGACGGCGGCCACCGGGGCGCTCAAGCGCCTGCTGGTCGACTACCGCAAGCCGATCGTCACCCTCTTCGGCCTGGTCATCGCGCTGAACGTGACCAACTACGTGCTGCTCACCTACATGCCGACCTACCTGCAGGGCACGATCGGGATGAACGCCGACGACGCCACTCTGGTCGGCGTGCTCGGCGGCGCGCTGATGATGGTCTTCATCCCGATGGCGGGATCGCTGTCCGACCGGATCGGGCGCAAACCCTGCTGGCTGATCTCGATGACCGGCGTGTTCGTCCTGGCGATCCCGATGTACATGCTGATGGGCGTCAGCTTCGGCTGGGCGGTGGTCGGGTTCACCGTGCTGGGCCTGGTCTACGCGCTGCAGCTGGGCACCATCTCGGCGACGTTCCCGGCGATGTTCCCGACGCACGTCCGGTTCGCCGGGATGGCGATCTCCTACAACGTGGCGACGGCGATCTTCGGCGGCTGGGCGCCGGTCGCCAGCGAGGCGCTCGTGGAGTCCACCGGGGACCTGCTGATCCCGGCCTACTTCATGATGGGCGCCTCGCTCGTCGGGCTGGTCGCGCTCTACTTCGTGATCGAGACGAAGGGGGCGTCGCTGAGCGGCCGGGAGCTGCCGGGGCTCGCCGAGCACGAGGCGAAGCAGGCCGCCCGGGCACGCGCCTGAGCTGCCCGCCGGCATCGGGCCGGGCCCGTCCCCGCAGGCCCGGGGCGGGCCCGGCGCCGGTTCAGCGTAGTGCCGCCCAGCCGCCGGGCAGCGGCACGTGCCCGTCCCGGGCGGCCGTCCACAGCCACGCCCAGCAGACGGCGCCGTCGTCGAGCACCACCCGGATCCGCTCGTACTCCGGCCCCTCGTAACCGTCCAGCGCCGGCAGCGCGGTCACCGGATCGGCGAGCTCGACGACGTAGCCGGGCACCCCGGTGCCGCCGTCCAGGCTCAGCGCCGGATAGCCGTGCCCGGTGTCGGCGACGCTGCCGGCCGGCAGGAACGCGGGCCGCGGCAGCCCGTGCGGGTCGGCGTGCTCGCGGGCCAGCGGCCAGGCGCGCTGACCGGGCATCAGCGATCCGTAGACGAACATCCGGGACGGCCAGGCGTCCGGCTCGGGCCGTCCGGTCACCGTCCCGGCGTCCAGCCCGTCGGCGCCCGGCTCGCCGGTCAGCGCCGCCGCCCCGGCCTGGCCGAGCTGGGCGCACCGCACCGGGCCGCCGTCGACCAGCAGCGGGCGTCGGTCGGTGCGCGGGTCGCCGGTGGGCCGCTCGGGGGCGACGTAGGCGAAGGGCCGGTCCAGCACCTCCCCGGTCCCGGGGACGGTGACCGAGCCGGTGGCGATCCGGGCCAGCCGGTAGCGGGGCGGCTCGGCGGACCGTCCCTCGACGGCGTCGAGCGCGCTGAACTGCTCCGGTGCGGCCAGCCAGACGGCGTGCTCCTCCACGGCGCCGGGGACCGCGGCGAGGGTGGCCGGACGCTGGTCGTCCACCACCCGCCGGCCGGCCGACCACACCGCGGCCAGTCCCTCCGCCCGGACCCGCAGCGCGACGACCGGCCCGGTGAGCCCGCGGTGCGCCCGCATCCAGCTGATCTTCGACGGGTTCGCGTTCGATCCGTAGGCCAGCACCGGGACCCGCCCGGCCAGCGGGGCCGCTCCCCGCTCGGCGAGCCACCCGTCGAGGCAGCGACCGGCGACGAGCCGGCCGGACGGCGCGCCGGGATCGGCGGTGACCGGGTGGGTCAGGCCGTCGTCGTGGACGAACGAGACGCCCGGGCGGGCGCCGGGATAGGGGTCCGCGGGAAAGGCGGAGTCCGGCCACGGCGACGGGGTGTCCGGTTCCATGCGGAGCGACGGTAGATCAACATCCCGGAGCGCGCACCCACCGGGAGGTCAACCGGTGCGGTCGTCGTCCGCCCGGCGTACCGCCGGATGGAAGCGGCGCAGCAGCGCCGAGGCTGCGGCGCCCAGCCCGAGGACGCCGAGCCAGCCGACCAGGGCGTACGCCCAGGCGGGGGTCCCGGCCGGGGCCAGCGCCACCACCGCGACCAGCACCAGCACGGCCGAGCCGATGCCGACGAGCACCCGCTGCCAGCCGGGCACCTCGGCGGGCAGGCCGACGATCCGGCCGAGCGCGGAGCCGGTCCCGGACGTGCCGGCCCCGCTCACGAGTCCCGCCCCCGTTCCCGGCCGCGGGCCACGGCGCGCCGGAGCAGCGCCGCGGTCGCCACCATCAGCCCGAACACCACCAGCATCCCGACGAGCGACCGGACCCAGACCGGCGTTCCCGCGGGCAGGGACAGCGGCACGAAGAACACCCCGACCATCGTGCTGCTGAGCAGGACCAGCAGCAGCAGCGGCGGCGGGGTGCCCGCCGGGAACGTCAGCGCCCGCACGAGCGGGTTGCGCCGGGCCGGATCGGACATACGGCGCAGGCTACCCGGAGGCCGACACGCCCTCGGGCATCGCGATCCCGTAGCCGCGGATCTTGCGGTAGATCGTGGCCCGGCTCATCCCGAGCCGCCGGGCCGCCTCGGCCTTGTTGCCGTCGGCGTCGAGCAGCGCGTCGACGATGGCGTCGCACTCGATCGACTCCAGCGGCGTCAGCACCCGGCGGGTCAGCGCCCTGGTCTCCGGCGGCAGGTCCTCGACCCGGATCACCCCGGTGCGGCGGCGGGCGACGACCTTGCGCAGGACCTGGTAGAGCTGGTCGACGTTGCCCGGCCACCGGTTGCGCATCAGCACCCGCAGCGCCTCCGGCGAGCAGGTCAGGTCGGCCCCGCGGGTCAGCCGGGCCAGCAGGTACGGGACGAGCTCGGCGACGTCCTCCACGTGGTGGCGCAGCGGCGGGACCTCGATGGTCCGCGGGAAGGCGCCGAGCAGTGCGGTCAGCTCCGGGCTGTCGGTGCCGCCGTCGGGCGCCGGGCCGCGGGTGGCGACCACCCAGGGGCGCTCGTGGTCGGTGGACTCGCGCTGCGGCTCCAGCGCCTCGATCAGCGCGGTCGCGGCGGCCGCTGGGAGCGTGTCGACCTCGCGGAGCACCAGCGTGCCGCTGCCGCCGGCCAGCTCGTCGGTGACCTCGGCCAGCCAGCGCGGCGAGAAATCGGCCGCGTCCAGCACCCGCACGTGCCCGGCGGGGGAGTGCAGGTGGTGGGTGGCCCGGGCGAGGGTGGTCCGGCCCGATCCCGGTTCGCCCTCCAGTACCACCCACTCGTTCTTGCGCAGGTGCCGGTCGACCGACTGGGCGCACTTCGTCCACAGCGCGCCGGAGCCGACGGCGGTGGGCAGGGCGGTGGTGATGGTCGGGTGCGTGGCGCGCGGGCCGGGCGCCTCCCGGTGGGTCAGCGTCACCTGCAGCACCCCGCCCGACGAGGCGGCGTCGACCCAGCTCGGCCGGCACTGCACCCGGGCGGTCGCGCCGCTGGGCAGGTCGACGACGAGCTGGCGGCTGCGCCCGGAGCGCAGCGCCTCGGTGGCCCCGGCGAGCAGCGGGACCTGGTCGGCGGGCGCGATGAGCTCGCGGGCCCGGTCGTTCATCATCACCAGGTCGTCGCCGACCGCGAGGACCGCGGTGTTGCCGGCCCGCTGGACCGCGGCGAGGTAGTCGTGCAGCAGGGTCAGCTCGTGCCGGCCGGATGCGGCCAGCAGCGCCTCCTCGATCCGGCGGGCGGTGGTGGCGGCGGTCGCCATCATCAGCGCGTTCGCCTCCTTCCGCCAGCAGGTCAGGTCGACCACGCCGAGGATCTTCCCGGTCACCGGGTGCCGGATCGGCGCCCCGGCGCAGGCCAGGTCCTCCAGGTGCTCGACGAAGTGCTCGTGCCCGAAGACCTCGGTCGGCCGGCGCCCCTCCAGAGCGGTGCCGATCCCGTTGGTGCCGACGTGCCGCTCGGCGTAGGAGAAGCCCGGCGCCAGCCACACCCGGTCGAGGTGCTGGCGCAGCGCGGAGTCGCCGGTGCGGCGGTCCAGTACGACGCCGTCGTGGTCGCACAGGATCAGGCTGACCGGCTCGGTGGTGAACTGGTCGGCGAGCTCGGCCACGATCGGCGTCGCGGCCCTGGCCAGGGGCCCGTCGGTCTCGCACTCCAGCTCGGCGAGATCGATCGAGTCGGCCGGGACGTCCATGTCGCGGGACCGGATCCAGGACGCGAGGATCGGGGCGCGGACCGCCTCCGGCGACACGGTGTCGCGGTGCAGGAAGGCTTCCCGGGCCGCCGCCACCCGCTCCGCCGCCAGGAGATCCGTCGAGGGGCCGCCGCCGGGGCTGTGCGGGCCGGTCGTCCGTACCGATCCGGTACCGCCCTGCGCACCATCGGGCAGGGATGTCACGGGTGGCCTCCTCGCCTGCGTCGTGATCGGGAACCACACCCCGCAACCGACGGCTGAGCAGCGGTGACCTGCTCCGGAAGAAGGTGTGACGACGACGGTACGCGCCGTGAGAGCAAGATCACCAGACGTGACCGTTCTGCAGCGTCTCATATTGAGACCTCAGACCACCTGCCGAGCCGGTGTGATTCGCAGCACGGGATGAACGGCACCGGAGCCGCGGGATCCACTCGCGCCGCCGGAGGCCGCTGGTCCCGCGACCGATCTCCACCCGGGGCACCCGCGCTCGCCCCGTGGTCCGGCGGTCGGGCGAGGCGGACCCGTACGACAGGCGCTCTCTCCGGGGGAGGACCCCGGGGACCCGCGGGGCGCATGCACCGGCGACCGCCGCGAACGACGCACGACCGGTTGGACCGAATCCGACCACCACCCACCACCGTGAGGAGACGACGTGAGTCGGCAGAGCTTGGCAAAGGCTCACCAGAAGATCCAGGAGCTGTCCTGGGAGCCGCAGTACCACGAGCCGTACATGAAGTACGGAACCGACTACACCTTCCGGAAGGCCGCGAAGAAGGACCCGCTCAAGCAGGTCCTCCGGTCCTACTTCCCGATGGAGGAGGAGAAGGACCACCGCGTCTACGGCGCCCAGGACGGTGCCATCCGCGGCAACATGTTCCGGCAGGTGCAGGAGCGCTGGCTGGAGTGGCAGAAGCTCTTCCTGTCGATCATCCCGTTGCCGGAGATCTCGGCGGCGCGGTCGATGCCGATGCTGTTCCACGTGGTTCCGAACCCGGAGCTGCACAACGGCCAGGCGATCCAGATGATCGACGAGGTTCGGCACAGCACGATCCAGCAGAACCTCAAGCGCCTGTACATGAACAACTACATCGACCCGGCGGGCTTCAACAACTCGCTGCGGAACTTCCAGTCGGACTACTGCGGCACCATCGGCCGCCAGTTCGCCGAGGGGTTCATCACCGGTGACGCGATCACCGCGGCGTCGATCTACCTGACGATCGTCGCCGAGACCGCGTTCACGAACACCCTGTTCGTGGCGATGCCGGCGGAAGCCGCGGCCAACGGTGACTACCTGCTGCCGACGGTGTTCCACTCGGTGCAGTCCGACGAGTCGCGGCACATCTCCAACGGCTACGCGACCCTGCTGATGGCCCTGTCCGACGAGGACAACCGTCAGCTGCTCGAGCGCGACCTGCGCTACGCGTGGTGGAACAACCACCGGGTCGTCGACGCCGCGATCGGTACCTTCATCGAGTACGGCACGAAGGACCGCCGCAAGGACCGCGAGTCCTACGCGGAGATGTGGCGTCGCTGGATCTACGACGACTACTACCGCTCGTACCTGCTGCCGCTGGAGAAGTACGGCCTGGTCATCCCGCACGACCTGGTCGAGGAGTCCTGGAACCAGATCTGGAACAAGGGCTACGTCCACGAGGTCGCGCAGTTCTTCGCCACCGGCTGGTGCGCCAACTACTGGCGGATCGACGGCATGACGGACACCGACTTCGAGTGGTTCGAGTACAAGTACCCGGGCTGGTACGACCGGTACGGCAAGTGGTGGGAGAACTACAACCGGCTCGCCAAGCCGAACGGTCACCACGCGATCGTCGCCGAGGACGTCGACTACGTGTACCCGCACCGGTGCTGGACCTGCATGGTCCCGTGTCTGGTCCGCGAGGACATGGTCGTCGACAAGGTGGACGGTCAGTGGCGGACGTACTGCCACGAGGTCTGCCGCTGGACCGACGCCGAGGCGTTCCGTCCCGTGTACCAGGGTCGCGAGACCCCGAACATGGGCAAGCTCGTCGGTCACCGTGAGTGGGAGACGCTCTACCACGGCTGGAACTGGGCGGACGTCATCCAGGACATGGGCTTCGTCCGTGACGACGGCAAGACCCTGACCGCCCAGCCGCACCTGGATCTCGACCCGAAGAAGATGTGGACGCTCGACCACATGCGGCGGATGCCGCACCTGGCGAGCCCCAACGTCATCCTCAACGAGATGAGCGACTCCGAGCGCGAAGCGTTCGTGGCGGACTACAACCGCCAGGGGCCGGCCGGTCGCCCCGCGCCCACCGACGCCTGAGCGCGGGTCAGGCGAGGGGGGAGGGATCCCGCTAGTCCATAGCGGGGCCCTCTCTCCGCGGCCCGGCCGGGGGGTCGTCTTCCCCGGCCGGGTCAACCCGGCCGTCCCCTGGTGGGACGCAGGGGTTCTGCGCGTGCTCACTTGTCCGATTCGTCGCTTTTCTCACACCAATATCGCGGTGTTGTTCACGCAAGAGAGGTGGTCCGTAGACCGTGGGTGACAAACACGTCGTGCGGTTCGAACCGGTCGGTATCGAGATCGAGGTCGACGAGGACCAGAACATCCTGCGCGCGGCCGCCGAGCAGGGTGTCCAGCTCATGCACGGCTGCAAGGAAGGCCAGTGCGCGGCCTGCAAGTCGTTCGTCCTCGAGGGCGAGGACATCGAGTACGACAGCTACTCGACGTTCGCGCTGCCGGACTACGAGAAGGAGGAGGGCTCGACGCTCCTCTGCCGGGCGCACGCGTACGAGGACCTGGTGATCGAGCTCCTCAACTACGACGAGGAGATCATCCGGTCCGGGCTGCCACTCACCAAGGGTGCGGTCGAGGTGGTGTCGGTCGAGAGAGTCACCCACGACATGCGGCACCTGACGGTCAAGCTGGTCGAGCCGAGCGAGATCAAGTTCTTCCCGGGGCAGTACATGGACCTGGTCTGCCCCGGCACCGAGGAGAGCCGCTCGTTCTCGATGGCGAACACGCCCAACCGGGACGGCCTGTTCGAGTTCGTGATCAAGGTCTACCCGGGTGGCCTGTTCGGCACCTGGCTCGACGAGACGGCCAAGCCCGGCGACCGGCTCGACGTCGAGGCCCCGTTCGGCACCTTCACCCTGCGGCAGAACCGCAGCTCGCGGCTGATCTTCGTCGGCGGCGGGGCCGGGATGGCTCCCGTGCTGGGTCTGCTCCGCGCGATGGCCGAGGGCGGGGTGGAGCGGCCGGCGACCTTCTACTACGGCGCCCGCACGTCGAAGGACCTCTGCTTCGAGAAGGAGCTCGCCGATCTCGCTCCGCAGCTCACCGACTTCCGTTTCGTGCCGGCGCTGTCCGAACCGGACGGTTCCGACGGCGACTGGGCCGGCGAGACGGGGCTGATCACCGATGTGGTCAGGAAGAACGAGCCCGATCTGAAAGGAGTCGATGCCTACGTCTGCGGTCCGCCACCGATGGTCGACGCGGCCATCGCGACGCTGACCCAACTCGGTGTGAGCGAGGACAACATCTTCTACGACAAGTTCACCACGACCGGTGAGCAAGAAGGCGAGGACGGACTCTCATGACACAGTCCACCACCACGGACGACGCGACGTCCGGTTCGCAGCGCAGCGTTCCCAAGCCTGTCTTCACCGACGCCGAGGCCGGGGCCCGCGAGTTTCCCGACTCGAGTTCGAACGCGCGCCGCTACAACTACTACAGCCCGGCGAAGCGCAAGCAGACCGTGTACGAGGACACCACCGTCGAGGTCCAGCCGGACCCGCGGCACTACCTCACCCAGGGTTGGATCTACGGCTTCGCCAACGGTGAGGGCGGCTACCCGCTGCACTGGACGAAGCTGAAGGCGTGGGGCGTCGACGAGCCCGAGCCGCAGCGCGGGATCGGCACCGGCGGCCTGGCCGTCAAGAACTGGCCGGCACACGGCTGGCACGAGTTCCGTGACCCGAACGAGGAATGGGAGCAGTCCCTCTACCGGTACAACGCGAACGTCGTCCGCCAGCTCACCCAGAACATCGAGAACGCCCGCAACGGCAAGGCGTTCGAGCTCTGGAACACGAACTGGACGCGCTTCGTCGAGCGCAACGTCGGTGCCTGGATGCACATCGAGCACATCCTGGGGCTGTACGTGTTCGCCGCGAACGAGCGGTCCGCGCCGACCAACATGCACAACACGGCGCTCGCCGCGAACTCCACCCGCAAGATCCGGTTCGCCCAGGACCTCGCGCTCTACAACCTGACGCTCTCCGAGGAGATCGACGGGTTCGACGGCCGGGCCCACCTCGACGCGTGGGACAACGCGCCGGAGTGGCAGGGCGCGCGGAGGCTGACCGAGGCCCTCACGGCTGTCCAGGACGACTGGGGCGAGGCCATCTTCGCGACGAACTGCATCGTCGAGCCGCTGGTCGGGGAGCTGTTCCGGTCGAACCTGGTGATGCAGTCCGCCGCGACCAACGGCGACTTCGTCACCCCGACGGTGATGGGGGCCGGCGAGTACGACTACGCGCAGCGGGACCTGCGCTGGTCGATCGCCTGTTTCGCGCCGCTGGTGCGGGACAAGGAGTTCGCCGACCACAACCGGGAGCTGTTCAACGGCTGGCTGCGGACCTACGTGCCGCAGGCGCTGGAGGCGGCCCGGCAGATGCAGCCGATGTGGTCGCAGTCCGACTCGAAGCCGCCGACGTTCGAGGACTCCCTCGACCGTGCCAAGAACCGCTTCGCCGGGATCTGCGCCGATCTCGGTCTCGATGTCCCCGAGGAGCTGAAGCAGTGATGACGAGCACCGACTCGCCGTTCAAGCAGGACAGCACCGCGTCGAACATGTGTGGCTTCACCCTGATGAACAACCAGATCGGCGCCATCATGGCGACCGTCCTGGACCGTCAGGACAACGTCACCGTCCAGCACCTGCCCTCGATGATCCGGGTCGACGGGGTCGGCAAGTTCGAGGTCGACTACGCCGAGATGGACGAGGAGGCCGGCCAGGAAGAGGGCTGGTTCGACGCGGCCGAGTTCGAGGAGAACATGTCGACCCACTACGGGCGCATGGTCCACCTGGACGACAAGACGATCATGTTCGCCAACCCCGAGGACGCCGCCGAGTACATCGACTTCGATCTGAAGCCGGTGGACTGACGCCCTCGCCCTGACGCGCCGCACCGCCCGGGATGACGACCCGGCGCGGAGCCACCACACCCCACGCCCGGCCCGGGCGGTGCGGCGCTGCTCGGTCTCCGAGCACCTGCGTTGATCCGCACCCGCGCACTGGACCAACTCATCCCTCCGGGAGGACTCCCACCATGGCCAAGGAACTCCGCTTCGGCGCCGAGGGCCGGCACCTGCTGCAGGCCGGTGTCGACCAGCTGGCCGAAGCCGTCAAGAGCACGCTCGGCCCCAAGGGCCGCAACGTCATCCTGGAGAAGATCACGGGTTCGCCCGAGGTCACGAACGACGGCGTGACGATCGCCCGTGAGATCCACCTGCGCGACCCGTTCGAGAACATGGGCGCCCAGCTGGTCAAGGAAGCCGCGGTCAAGACCAACGACACCGTCGGCGATGGCACCACCACCGCCACCGTGCTGGCCCAGGCCATCGTCCGGGAGGGCATGCTCGCCATCGAGCGCGGCGGCAACCCGGTGCTGGTCAAGCGCGGCATCGACATCGCGGTCGGCGCGCTGGTGGACCGGCTGCAGACGGTGTCGCACCCGGTGGGCACCGAGGAGGACTACGCCCGCGTCGCCGCCATCTCGGCCAACGACGACTGGTCGATCGGCACCGTCGTCGCCAAGGCGCTGCACACCGTCGGCGACGACGGCGTGGTGACCGTGGACGACAACCCGGTGCCCGGCGTCTCGGTCGACTTCGTCGAGGACTTCGAGTTCGACAACGGCTACGTCTCGCCCTACATGGTGACCAACCCGGGCACGCTCGAGGCGGTCGTCGACGACCCGTACATCCTGTTCTCGGCCGGCCGGATCAAGGACGTCCAGGAGATCATGCCGGTCCTGGACCGGATCATGCGCAACGAGCGGCGCCCGCTCGTCGTGATCGCCGAGACGGTCGAGGGCACCGCCCTGCAGATGCTGGTGCACAACCACGTCAACGGGCACTTCCAGGCCGTCGCGATCAAGGCGCCCGGCTTCGGCGAGAAGCGCATCCACCTGCTGGAGGACATGGCCGCGCTGTGCGGCGGCCAGGTGCACTCGAAGAGTTCGTCGTTCTCCCTGGAGCAGATCGACGTCACCCACCTCGGCCGGGCCACCCAGATCCGGGTGACCAGCGAGAACACCACCATCATCGGCGGGCACGGGGACAAGCAGAAGCTGGAGTACCGGCTCTCCCAGCTGCGCGCCGAGCTCGCCAGGGCGACCATCGGCACCGACGAGGACTTCTTCTCGGACCGGATCGCCCGGCTCTCCGGCAAGGCCGCGATCATCTCGGTCGGCGCGCCGACCAACGCCGAGGCCCGCGAGATCCGGCACCGGGTCGACGACTCGCTGCAGGCCACCCGGGCCGCCGTCGCCGAGGGCATCGTCGCGGGCGGTGGCGCGGCGCTGCTGCACGCCGAGCCCGCGCTGGACGAGCTCGACGTGACCGGGGACTACCGGATCGGCGTCGAGATCGTCCGGCATGCGCTCACCGAGCCGGTGCACCTGATCGCCTCCAACGCCGGCTACGACGGCGACGAGGTGGTCAAGCAGGTCGGCGCGCTGGACGCCGACTCCGGGTTCGACGCCCTCGAGGGCCGCTACGGGAACATGGTCGAGATGGGGATCATCGACCCGCTCCGGGTGGTCCGTTCCGCCCTGCAGAACGGCGCGTCGGTGGCCGGCCTGATCCTCACCACCAACTCGCTGGTGGCCGAGGAGGTCACGCCCTGGAACAAGGCGCTGATGACCGAGTTCGGTGAGCTCGACGAAGGCATCCCGCAGCCCAGCCCGGACTCGAGCACCCCGCAGTCGATGGGTCTCGGCCCCTCCGTCGGCTGAGTCGCGGACGGCACATCGCAATCCCGGCCCGGCACGCCGAGCGCGTGCCGGGCCGGTCCGTGAGAGTGGAGAGGTGGATCTGGTGGACCGGTGTTGCGGGGGTGCCGGCGTCTCGTTCGTCGTGGACGCCCAGGTCCACGGCTGGGACGGGCGTCCGCACAACCAGGCGGGCCCGGCCGGTGAGCAGTTCGTCGCCGACCTGCACCACCGGCACCGGATGGTCGACCCGTCCCCGCGGCCGCTGTCGGCGGACGCGTTCGGGCTGGTCACCCGGGAGGCGCTGGCCGCGCACGTGCTGTCCGCGGTGGACCGGGCGGTGCTGGTCCCGGCGACCTTCGACGACCTGTTCGTGCTCGGGTTCGCCGCCCCGGCCTGGCACGCCGAGCTCGCCGAGGAGCATCCCGGCCGACTGGTGCTGGCCGGCGAGCTCGACCCGGCCGACCGGGAGCGGGCCCGCGGCATCGGCGCCCAGGTCACCCGGGGCGGCCTGCGCGCGCTCACGGTGCTCCCGTCGCGGCGGCCGGAGACCGCGGTCTCGCTGCGCGCTTCCTGGCTGCGCCGGACGCTGATCCGGGCGGAGCAGGCCGGGGCGGGCGTCGTCCACATCGGGGTGGCGCCGACCGCGCGGCCGCCGGCCGCCGCCCCGCAGTGGGCGCACGCCGGCGTCGTCGAGGCCGGGGAGGCGGTGCCGCGCCCGCGCTGGCCGTCCTGGGCGGAGCCGGTCCGCGCCGGGTCGGCGCTGCCGGTCCGGGCCCGGACGCCGGGCCCGCTGCCGGCCGGCGCGGTCGACGTCGCCGAGGTACGGGAGCTGGCCGCGGCGCTGCCCCGGGTCCGGTTCGTGCTGG
Organism: Pseudonocardia sp. NPDC046786; assembly: GCF_040645415.1. Lineage (NCBI taxonomy): Bacteria > Bacillati > Actinomycetota > Actinomycetes > Pseudonocardiales > Pseudonocardiaceae > Pseudonocardia > Pseudonocardia sp. NPDC046786. The sequence goes on from NZ_JBEYYF010000018.1 coordinate 102,954, forward strand.
GCGCGGCCGCCGCGCCGACCGCGGCACTCACCCGGCTGGCCCGGCTGCCGAACGTCTACGTGCTGCTCACCGACCTGCTGATCGCGCTGCGCCGCGACCCGGAACCGGCCGCCGAGGCGCTCGGCGAGCTGCTCGCCGCCTACGGGCCGGACCGCCTGATGTTCGGCAGCGGCTATCCGCTGGTGCGGCCGGCCCGGCTGATCCGGGACCTGATGACCTTCCGTTACCCGGACTCGCTGCGCGGGCGCTATCCCGAGCTGGACGACGAGGTGCTGGAGGCGCTGCTCGGGGGCACCGCCTCCCGGCTCTACCGGCTGGCCGATCCGCGGGTGCCGCAGGCCGGGCGCCGGCGACCGGCCGGGCCGGTGGCGCTCTCCCGGTCGCCGCGGGCGCGCTGACCGGACCGGGGTTCGTCGCGGGGCCGGTGACACGACCGGGTTGGGTGCGTGGCACGCGAGACCGTCGCCCGGGCGGGGTCGAAAGCTACTCTCACGCCTCGGCGCGCAGCCGCTCCGCGGCCCACCGGGCCCAGTCGCGGACCGTCTCGTACTGCCGGACGCCGAACTCGGCGGCGAGCTGCCCCATGCCGTCCTCGCCGAGCATGGGGGCGTCGTCGGGGTGCTCGGCGCGGACCGCGCGCAGAACCGCGAGGGAACGTTCGGCGTCCTCGGCGGTCCGGTCGAGCACGGCCAGCGCGTCGTCGCGGGGGAGCGCGGCGATCAGGAACATCCGCAGCACCGGCTCGTTGCGGACCTTGCCCTGCTGCGGCGGGGCGAGCATCCAGCGACGCAGCTCGGCGCGCCCGTCGTCGGTCAGGGTGTAGGTCTTCGCGCCGCGCGCGCCCTCCTCGGTCACCTCGGCGAGCCCCTGCGCGGCGAGCTTGCCGAGCTCGGGATAGACGCTGGTGTGCCCGGCCTGCCAGGCGTAGCGGCCGAGATCGGTGTCGAACACCCGGGCCAGGTCGTAGCCGGTGGCCGGGCGCAGGGCGAGCAGTCCGAGCAGGGCGTGCGGGAGCGACACACCGGGAAGTTTACCTACCGAGAACGACATGTCAGTATTGACATGTCAGGTTCGGAACCCTGATGCTCGTCGGCATGACGACGACCGACCGACTCCCGGAGTACCTGCAGGGCCACTTCGCCCCGGTCCCGGACGAGATCACCGTGCACGACCTGCCCGTCACCGGGGCGCTGCCGCCCGAGCTGGACGGCCGCTACCTGCGCAACGGCCCCAATCCGCTGCCGGGCGAGGATCCGGGGCACTGGTTCGCCGGGCACGGGATGCTGCACGGCATCCGGCTCCGGGCGGGGCGCGCCGAGTGGTACCGCAACCGGTGGGTGCGCACCCGGCTGCTCGACGGGCGCCCGCACCTCACCCCTGGCGGCGCGCCCGACCTGGCCGCGGTGCCCGCGAACACGCACGTCGTGCCGCACGCGGGCCGGATCCTCGCGCTGGTCGAGGCCGGGCTGCCCTACGAGGTGACGCCGGAGCTGGACACGGTCGGCGCGGTCGACTTCGGCGGGCGGTTGCACACTGCGATGACGGCGCACCCCAAGACCGATCCGGTGACCGGGGACCTGCACTGCTTCGGCTACGGGTTCGTCCCGCCGTACCTGACCTACCACCGGATCTCCGCGGCGGGCGAGCTGGTCGCCAGTGCCGAGGTCGCCGTCGCCGGGCCGACGATGATGCACGACTTCGCGATCACCGACCGGCACGCGGTGTTCCTCGACCTGCCGATGACGTTCCGGATGGCGGACGCGCTCGTTGGTGCCATGCCCTACCGGTGGGACGACGGCTACGGTGCGCGGCTGGGCGTCATGCCGCTGGACCGGCCCGGCGAGGTCCGCTGGTTCGGGATCGACCCGTGCTTCGTGTTCCACGTCGGCAACGCGCACACCGACACCGCCGGCCGGATCGTCGTCGACGGCGCCCGCTACGCCCCGGCGGACGTCGCCGTCATGTGGCCCTCGCTCGGTGACGGCCCGGCCGGGCCCGCCGCGTCGGCGGCCGCCACCGGAACGGCGACCCTGCACCGGTGGACGCTCGACCCGGCGACCGGCTCGGTCATCGAGACCGCGCTGTCCGGGACGGGCCTGGAGTTCCCGACCGTCGACGACGCCGTGGTCGGCCGGCCGAACCGCTACACCTACGCCGTCGCGGACACCGGTCCGCCCGGCTCCCGGTACTCCGCCGTGCTCCGGCACGACCGGCACCGGGACGAGCTGGTCGCGCACGAGCTCGGCTCGGACGTCGTCGCCGGCGAGGCGGTGTTCGTGCCGGCCGCCGGCGCGGACCGCGCCGAGGACGACGGCTGGCTGCTCTCGGTCACCACCACCCGGGACGGCCGGGCGTCCGAGCTGCTGGTGCTCGACGCCCGGGAGCCCGCCGCCGCCCCGGTGGCCCGGGTGACGCTGCCGCGCGGCGTCCCGTCCGGGTTCCACGGCTCCTGGCTCCCCGATGGTGAGCAAGGCTAGGCAAACCTGAGGAGTCGATCTACCATTCCGCCGCGGAACGGAGGCGGACATGGACATCACGCGGCGTCGGCTGCTGGTCGGATCACTGGTCGCGGCGGGCGGGCTGGTGCTCGCCGGGTGCGGCCGGGACGAGGGCCCCGGCGGCGGCGCCGACCCCGCGGCGGCCCCGGGATTCCCGGTCACCCTCGAGCACCGGTTCGGGACGGCGACGATCGAGCGCCCCCCGCAGCGGGTCGTGACCATCGGCTACAGCGACCACGACGCGGTGCTGGCGCTCGGCGTGCCGGTCGCCGGCATCCGCTACTGGTACGGCGCGGAGGACGACGCGATCCAGCCCTGGGCCGACGAGGCCGCCCGGCTGACCGGCTCGCAGCCGCAGATCCTGAACATGCAGACGCCGGACCCGGAGAAGATCGCCGCCGTCGCGCCGGACCTGGTGATCGGCATCTACTCCGACCTCGACCAGGGCAGCTACGACCTGGTCAGCGCGATCGCGCCGACCGTCGCCGCCCCCGCACGGTTCGCCGACTACGGGGTCCCCTGGCACGAGACGACCCGGCTCGTCGGGCGCGCGCTGGGCCGCTCCGAGCAGGCCGAGCAGCTCGTCGCCGGGGTGCAGTCCCGGTTCGCCGCGGCCCGCGAGGCCAATCCGCAGTGGCAGGGCCGGGAGGTCGTCGTCGCCACCCGCTCCGCCGACGAGCTCGGCGTGTTCGCCTCCACCGACCTGCGCTCGCAGTTCTTCACCGAGCTCGGGTTCGTCGTGCCTGCCCGGTTCGACGAGCTGGCCGGGGACAACTTCTACACCGACCTCAGCTTCGAGCAGACCGACGAGCTGGACCACGACCTGCTGGTGTGGGACCAGCTGTCCTTCACCCCGGGCGGGCGGGCCACCGTGGAGGCCGATCCGCTGGCGTCCCGGCTGGCCGCGTCCCGCGAGGGGCGCACCGTCTTCCTGGAGGGGGCCACCGAGCTGGCGTTCGCCTGGCAGACCGTGCTGAGCCTGCCCGCCGCGCTGGACGGCATCCTCCCGCTGGTGGAGCAGGCGCTGCCGAGGGGCTGATCGCGGCTTGCGAGGGTGGGGCGTGCCCCGCTCCCTGTCCGCGCCCTCGTTCCTGTTGCTGCTGGCCGCGACCGCGCTCGCCTTCGGCGGCTACGCGCTGCTGCTGCCGGTGGTGCCGCTGTGGGTGTCCCGCGGCGGCTCCGGGGCGTTCGGCGCCGGGCTCACCACCGGTGTCCTGATGGCGGTCACCGTCGGCACCCAGCTGCTCGTCCCGGCGATGCTGCGCCGGATCGGGCACCGCGCCGTGCTGGTCACCGGTTCGCTGCTGCTCGGCCTGCCGACCCCGCTGCTGGCGCTGTCCGCGGACCTCGCGCCGGTGTTGGCGATCTCCGCGGTGCGCGGCGTCGGGTTCGGCATGGCGACGGTCGCCGGCAGCGCGCTGGTCGCCGAGCTCGTCGAGCCGTCCGCGCACGGCCGGGCGTCGGCCCGGTACGGCTACGCGATCGGCGTGCCGCAGTTGGCCCTGCTGCCGGCCGGGGTCGCCGTGGTCGACCTGACCGGGTTCACCGGCGTGTTGCTGGCGGCCGGGATCGCGCCGGTGGCCGGGGCACTCGTCGTCGCGTTCGTCCGCGGGCCCCGGCGCGGGCGGCTCGCCGACCGGGCGCCGGCCCGGCCCGCCGCGTCCCGCGGGCTCACCGGGCATCCGCGGGCCCCGCGGCACCGGCTGCCCGCCGCCCCGGTGCTGGCGATGCTGGCCTGCTCCACCGCGCAGGGCGGGGTGATCACCTTCGCACCGCTCGCCGTCCCCGGCGCGCCGGCGGCCGTCCCCGCCGCGCTGTTCGCGACCGCGCTCGGGGCGCTGCTCGGCCGCGGCTTCGCCGGTGCCCGCACCGACCGCAGCGGACGGCCCGGCGCGCTGCTGCCGGCCGGCACCCTGGTCGCCGGCGCCGGGATGCTCGGGGTGCTGGCCGCGCCGCTCGCCCCGCTGCTGCTGGTCGCCGGCGCGACCGCGGTCGGGATCGGCTTCGGGATCGTGCAGAACGACTCGCTGGTCGCGCTGTTCGCGGCCGCCGGGCCGCTGTACTACGGCCAGGCCAGCGCGGCCTGGAACATCGCCTACGACGCCGGCACCGGCCTCGGCGCGGCCGGGCTGGGCGCGATCGCCGAGCCGTTCGGCTTCGTCGCCGCGTTCGGTGCGGCGGCCGCGCTGCTGCTGGGCGTCACGCCGCTGGTCCGGCGCCGGTCCGGCTGAGATCGCGCGCCGAGATGCGCACCCGTGTCCTGTGGAGATCCACAATTCGCACCGGGGCGCATCTCGGCGGGGTGGCGCCGGGTCAGGAGCCGGTCAGGATCCGTTGCGGATCCATTCCTCCAGGTGCGGGGCCTCGTCGCCGATCTCCGTCGAGTCGCCGTGCCCGGTCCGGACCTGGGTGTCGCCGGGCAGCGTCAGCAGCGTCGTCCGGATGGACTCGATGATCGTGTCGAAGCTCGAGTACGACCGCCCGGTCGCGCCCGGCCCGCCCTGGAACAGCGTGTCGCCGGTGAAGACGACGCCCAGCTCCGGGGCGTAGAGGCAGGACGAGCCGGGGGAGTGCCCCGGGGTCTGCAGCACCCGCAGGTCGATCCCGCCGGCGGACAGCACCTGGCCGTCGGCCAGCTCCTCGTCCGGCTTGCGGTCCGGCCAGGTCATGTCCCACAGGACGTGCTCGGCCGGGTTGAGCAGGATCGGCGCCGAGAACCGGTCGGCCAGCGCCGGGGCCTGGTTCACGTGGTCGTCGTGCGCGTGCGTGCACACGATCGCCTTGACCCGGCGGTCGCCGACGGCCGCCGCGATCGCGTCGGCGTCGTGCGCGGCGTCGATCACGAAGACCTCGGAGTCGTCACCGACGATCCAGACGTTGTTGTCGACGTCGAAGCTGCCGCCGTCGAGGTTGAACGTCCCGGAGGTGACGACGTGGCCGATCGCGGAGTCGAGGGCGGCCATCAGAGGACCACCACCGAACGCAGCACGTCGCCCGAGTGCATCTTCTCGAACGCCTTCTCGACGCCGTCGATCCCGATCTCCTCGGTCACGAACTTGTCGAGCGGGAACCGCCCCTGCAGGTACAGGTCCACGTAGGTCGGGAAGTCCCGGCTGGGCAGGCAGTCGCCGTACCAGGACGACTTGAGCGCGCCGCCGCGACCGAAGTAGTCGATCAGCGGGATCTCCGGGGCCTGCAGGTCCGGTGTAGGCACCCCGACCAGGACGACGGTGCCGGCCAGGTCGCGGGCGTAGAACGCCTGCTTGTAGGTCTCCGGGCGGCCGACCGCCTCGATGACGACGTCGGCGCCGTTGCCGTCGGTGACGCTCTGGATGAACTCGACCGGGTCGGTCTCCTTGGCGTTCACCGTGTGCGTGGCGCCGAACTCCTGCGCCCAGGCCAGCTTCCGCGGGTCGGTGTCGACGGCGATGATCGTGGTGGCGCCGGCGAGCTTGGCGCCGGCGATGGCGGCGTCCCCGACCCCGCCGCAGCCGATCACCGCGATCGAGTCGCCGCGGCCGATCTGCCCGGTGTTGACGGCGGCGCCCAGCCCGGCCATCACGCCGCAGCCGAGCAGGCCGGCGACCTTGGCCGGCGCCTCCGGGTTCACCTTCGTGCACTGCCCGGCCGCGACCAGGGTCTTCTCGATGAACGCGCCGATGCCCAGCGCCGGGGACAGCTCGGTGCCGTCCTCCAGGGTCATCTTCTGGGTGGCGTTGTGGGTGTCGAAACAGAGATGCGGCTTGCCCTTCTTACAGGCCCGGCACACCCCGCACACGGCCCGCCAGTTCAGCACCACGTAGTCGCCGGGCTCCAGGTCGACGACGCCCGCGCCGACCGACTCGACGATCCCGGCGGCCTCGTGGCCGAGCAGGAACGGGAACTCGTCGTTGATACCGCCCTCGCGGTAGTGCAGGTCGGTGTGGCAGACCCCGCAGGCCTGGACCTTCACCACGGCCTCGCCCGGGCCGGGATCGGGGACGTTGATCGTCTCGATGGTGACCGGCTCGCCCTTGGCGCGGGCCACGACGCCACGTACCTGTTGTGTCATACATACCTACTTCCGGTCGTCGTCGACGACGTCCGCCGACGGATGCTCAGATCGCGACTCTGGCATGCGTTCCCATCGGCTGTCTCGCCCGAACCCCGATGAATCACGTGTTACTTCTGAGTCACCTGTCCGCAGGTCGTGCCGCGGGCCGGCACCGTTGCGAAACGGTCTCGCGTACGGTCGTCGGCTGTGACCGTGCCGCCTACCGAGCCGCCGACCGAGCCGCCGACCGAGCCGCCGACCGAGCCGCCACCCGGCCTCGCGCTGGGCGTCGTCGCCGGCGCGGGTCGTCCGGGCAGCTCCCGGATCGCCTGCCCGCTGCCCGACGGCGGCCTGCTCGACGTCGGATCGCTCGCCACCGCGCAGCGCGGCCCGCACCCCGAGCTGCTCACCGCGCCGAACCTGGACCGGCTTCTGGCGGCGGACGCCCGGGTGTGGCGCGAGATCGTCGGCTGGCTACGCGGATGGCGCCAGGACCACGAGCGGGCGTTCGCGCACCGGCTCCCGGCCGAGGGACTGGTGCCGCTGCTGCCCTTCTCGGTCGCCGACTACGTCGACTTCTACGCCTGCGAGCAGCACGCCCGCAACGCCGGGCTGATCTTCCGGCCGGACGCCGAGCCGCTCGCCCCGAACTGGCGGCACCTGCCCGTCGGCTACCACGGCCGGGCCGGCACGGTCCGGGTCAGCGGGACCCCGGTCGTCCGGCCCGCCGGGCAGCGCGCGGCGGGCGACTTCGGCCCGACCCGCCGGCTCGACCTGGAGGCCGAGCTCGGGTTCGTGCTCGGCGGCCCGGCGCCCGGGCCGGTCGCGGTGGACGACGCCGCGGAGCACGTGTTCGGGGTGGTGCTGCTCAACGACTGGTCGGCCCGCGACGTCCAGGGCTTCGAGACCCGCCCCCTCGGCCCGCACCTGGGCAAGTCGTTCGCCACCTCGATCTCGGCCTGGGTGACCCCGCTCGACGAGCTCGCCGCCGCCCGGGTCCCGGTGCCGCCGCACGATCCGGAGCCGCTGCCCTATCTCACGCCGTCGTCGCCGGCGCTGGGACTGGACGTCGAGCTGGCCGTGCACCTGAACGGGCAGCGGATCTCCACCCCGCCCGCGGCCGACCTGTACTGGTCGCCGGAGCAGCTGGTGGCCCACCTGACGTCCAACGGGGCGGGCCTGCGCGCGGGCGACCTGCTCGGCTCCGGGACGGTCTCCGGCCCGGACCGCGGACAGTTCGGCTCGATGCTGGAGCTCGCCTGGAACGGCCGGGACCCGGTCGCCCTGCCCGGCGGCGCGCAGCGCTGCTGGCTGGCCGACGACGACGAGATCGTGCTCACCGCGACCGCGCCGGCCCGCGACGGGGGACGGCTCTCGCTGGGTGAGGTGCGGGGCCGGATCCGCGGGGCGTGACCGGCGGCCTCACGCGCCGCGCAGCGGCCGCTCCTCGCCGAGCGCGTTGCGGATCAGCGGCGGTACCTCCTGCTTGCCCGAGCCGTCGACCGCGATGACCACGTACACGGTGCGGCAGTCGCAGGTGACGACCCGGTTCCCGGCGTCGTCGAGCGCCCGCACCTCGAAGTCCAGCGCGAAGCTGGTCCGGCCGATCCGGGCGGTGGACACCGCGACCACGACGTCCTCGCCCCAGCCGACCCCGGCCCGCCAGTCCAGCTCGGTGTGCACCAGCTGGACGTCGTATCCGGCGTCGAGCATCGCCCGGTAGGTCAGCTCCCGGTGCTCCAGGAACTCGGTCATCGCCTCGTCGAACCAGGCCAGGTACCAGGCGTTGAACACCACACCCTGGGCGTCCACCTCGTGGTAGCGCACCCGCACCGGGAACTCGAAGGTCGCCATGCGGTGATGCTACGACCGGCCGGCGCGGCTCACCCGTCCTGCGGTGTGCCGCCCATCCGCTCCCGGATCGTCCGGTTCACCGCGCGGCCGAACGTGGTGACCACCCCCTGCACGGTGATCGGCTTGAGCCGGGACAGCGCCGCGGCCAGCCTGCTCCGCTCGTCGGCGGGCCGGCCGCGGTCCCGGTAGGGCTGCAGCACCTCGTCCTGGAACAGCGCCATGAGGTCCTCGGCGAGCGCGGAGGTGTGCTTCTCGATCGCGGCCTGCGCGCGCTGCCACATCTCCGGCGGGAGCCCGGAGTCCAGCGCGGCGAGCGCGGTGGCGAGCGCGGTGGCGCCGTGCACCCGGACCCGGCCGTCGTCGTGCCGGACGAGCGCGCCGAGGGTCACCAGGGTGTCGACGTCGTCGTCGGTGAGCGGGCGGCCGGCTCGGCGGTCGAGATCGGCGCGGGTCAGGTCCTCGCCGTGCTCCGGGATCCACGGGGTGAGCAGGGCCCGCTGCAGCGCGAGCTCCTCGGGGCCGGCGTCGTGCGGGAGCCGTTCCAGCTGCCGCTCGATCGCGGCCAGCGTGAAGCCGAGCCCGGTCAGCTCGCTGATCAGCTCGAGGCGGGCCCGGTGCCCGGCGTCGTACAGACCGGTGCGGCCGCGCAGCCGCGGCGCCGGGAGCAGGCCCTTGCCGGCGTAGAACCGGATCGTGCGCACCGAGACCCCGGTCCGCTCGGCCAGCTGGTCGACGGTGAGCAGGTCGGGTGTTGCCGGAGCGGACATGGCGAGCAGGTTACGGCCCGGACCTCGAACGTGACAGTGATGATGTGACATTCTTGGTGTGACACCGCTGGTGTGACATCGTTGCTGTCACATCCTCGGTCGGGCGTATTGACCATGTGACAGTGCTGCTGTAGCAAAAGCTACCAGCAAGTAGGAGCGATGGCGCCCCACGCGTCACGCCTACCGACCACCCACGAGAGGTTCGGATGAGCGAGATCCCCGAGGCCTACATCTACGACGCGATCCGCACACCGCGCGGCCGGGGCAAGGCGTCCGGCTCGCTGCACGAGGTCAAGCCGATCTCCCTGGTGGTCGGCCTGGTCGACGAGCTGCGCAGGCGCAATCCCGAGCTGGACCCGGCCGTCGTCGACGACCTGGTGCTCGGCGTCGTCTCGCCGATCGGCGACCAGGGCGGCGACATCGCCAAGACCGCCGCCATCGCCGCCGGCCTCCCGGACACCGTCGCCGGCGTCCAGCTCAACCGGTTCTGCGCGTCCGGCCTGGAGGCGGTGAACACGGCCGCGCAGAAGGTGCGCTCCGGCATGGAGGAGATGGTCATCGCCGGCGGCGTCGAGGCGATGAGCCGGGTGCCGATGGGCTCCGACGGCGGGGCCTGGGCGATGGACCCGGACACCGCGTACGAGACCGGCTTCGTGCCGCAGGGCATCGGCGCCGACCTGATCGCCACCCTGGAGGGCTTCTCGCGCGAGGACGTCGACGCGTTCGCCGTCGAGTCCCAGACCCGCGCCGCGAAGGCCTGGGCCGACGGCCGGTTCGCCGGCTCCGTCGTCCCGGTCAAGGACCGCAACGGCCTGACCGTGCTGGACCGCGACGAGCACATCCGGGCCGGCGCGACCGTCGAGACGCTCGGCGGGCTCAAGCCGTCGTTCGAGATGATGGGCCGCGACGGCGGGTTCGACGCCGTCGCGCTGCAGCAGTACCACTGGGTCGAGAAGATCGACCACGTGCACCACGCCGGCAACTCGTCCGGCATCGTCGACGGCGCCGCGCTCACCCTGATCGGCACCGAGGCCGCCGGGAAGGCGAACGGCCTCACCCCGCGGGCCCGGATCGTCGCCACCGCGCTGTCCGGCGCCGACCCGACGATCATGCTGACCGGCCCGGCGCCGGCGTCCCGCAAGGCGCTCGCCAAGGCCGGTCTCACGGTCGACGACATCGACCTGTTCGAGATCAATGAGGCGTTCGCCGCGGTCGCCCTGCGCTACATGCGCGACATGGGCATCTCGCACGAGCAGACCAACGTCAACGGCGGTGCCATCGCGATGGGCCACCCGCTCGGCGCCACCGGGGCGATGATCCTCGGCACGCTGGTCGACGAGCTGGAGCGCCGCGACCTGCGCCGGGGCCTCGCCACGCTGTGCGTCGGCGGCGGCATGGGCATCGCCACCATCGTCGAGCGGCTGTGAGGCCGGCGTGCCGAACCATCAGCACAGTTCGCGTGAGCCTCGGAAGGAAACCACTGTGAGCAACGAGGAGGCCGTCCGCTGGGAGACCGACGCGGACGGGATCGCGGTCATCACCCTCGATGACCCGGGCCGCAGCGCCAACACCATGAACGACCGCTACCGCGAGGCGATGGGCCAGGTCGTCGACGAGATCGTGGCGGCGAAGGACGACATCGTCGGCGTCGTCATCACCTCGGCGAAGAAGACCTTCTTCGCCGGTGGCGACCTGGAGCAGCTCTCGGCCGCCGGGGCCGACGACGCCCCGCAGGTCTTCGAGATGGTCACCGAGGTGAAGAACCAGCTGCGCAGGCTGGAGACCTTCGGCCGCCCGGTCGCCGCGGCGATGGCGGGCACCGCGCTCGGCGGCGGGCTGGAGATCGGCCTGGCCGCCCACCACCGGGTCGGGATCGACGCGAAGGGCGTGCTCTACGGCCTGCCCGAGGTCACCCTGGGCCTGCTGCCCGGCGGCGGCGGCGTCACCCGCGTCACCCGGATGCTGGGCATCGCCAACGGCTTCATGAACGTCCTCGCGCAGGGCCAGCGGCTCAAGCCCGCGAAGGCCCTGGAGCTGGGGATCGTCGACGAGCTGGCGGCCACCCCGGACGAGGTCGTGGCGAGGGCGAAGGACTGGGTGAAGGCCAACCCGGAGGCCAAGCAGCCCTGGGACCAACCGAAGTACAAGATCCCCGGCGGCACGCCGTCGACACCGTCGCTGGCGTCGATCCTCCCGGCGTTCCCGGCGAACCTGCGCAAGCAGCTCAAGGGCGCGCCGATGCCGGCGCCGCGCAACATCCTGGCCGCCGCCGTCGAGGGCAGCCAGGTCGACTTCGACACCGCGCTGCGGATCGAGGGCCGCTACTTCACCGAGCTGGTGACCGGCCAGGTCTCGAAGAACATGACCAAGGCGTTCTTCTTCGACCTCAACGCGATCAACGGCGGCAAGTCCCGCCCGGACGCACCCGAGAAGTGGCAGCCCACCAAGGTCGCCGTGCTCGGCGCCGGGATGATGGGCGCCGGGATCGCCTACGTCTGCGCGCTCGCCGGCTGGGAGGTCGTGCTCAAGGACGTCTCGGCCGAGGCCGCGGCGAAGGGCAAGGCGTACTCGGAGAACCTGGTCGAGAAGGGCGTCGCCCGCGGGAAGACCACGCAGGAGAAGGGTGACGCGCTGCTCGCCCGGATCACCCCGACCGACGACTACGCCGATCTCGCCGGCGCCGACGTGGTGATCGAGGCGGTCTTCGAGTCCGTCGCGCTCAAGCAGGAGGTGTTCGCAGAGGCGGTCAAGGTGGTGAACCCGGACGCGCTGCTGTGCTCCAACACCTCCACCCTGCCGATCACCGAGCTGGCCTCCGGGGTGGAGCGGCCGGACGACTTCATCGGCCTGCACTTCTTCTCGCCGGTCGACAAGATGCCGCTGGTCGAGATCATCAAGGGCGAGCGGACCAACGACGAGGCGCTGGCCAAGGCGTTCGACCTGACCCTGGGCATCAAGAAGACGCCGATCGTGGTCAACGACTCGCGCGGCTTCTTCACCAGCCGGGTGATCGGCACCTTCATCAACGAGGGCGTCGCGATGCTGGCCGAGGGCATCGACCCGCAGACCATCGAGCAGGCGTCGGCGCAGGCCGGCTACCCGGCTCCGGTGCTGCAGCTGATGGACGAGCTGACCCTCACCCTGCCGCGCAAGATCCGCGAGGAGACCCGCAAGGGCGTCGAGGCCGCGGGCGGCACCTGGACGCCGCACCCGGCCGACGCGGTGATCGACCGGATGGTCGACGAGTTCGACCGCAAGGGCAAGAGCGGCGGCGCCGGCTTCTACTCCTACACCGACGGCAAGCGGACCGGCCTGTGGCCCGGCCTGCGCGAGCAGTTCGGCGCGACGAACCACGACGTCGACCTGCACGAGCTCAGCGAGCGGATGCTGTTCATCGAGTCGATCGAGACGGTGCGCTGCGTCGACGAGGGCGTGCTGGAGACCGTCGCCGACGCCAACATCGGCTCGATCTTCGGCATCGGCTTCCCGCCGTGGACCGGTGGGGTGCTGCAGTACATCGAGGGCTACCCCGGTGGCCCGGCCGGTTTCGTCGCCCGTGCCGACGAGCTCAAGGAGCGCTACGGCGACCGGTTCGACGTCCCGCAGTCGCTGCGGGACCGGGCCGCGAAGGGGGAGTCGGCCACCGCGGCCGCCTGATCCGTACGCCACGGGCCCCGTCCGCGCACAGCGCGGGCGGGGCCTTTCCGTGCCCCGGCCCGCCCGCCGATTTCCCGTCACGTGCACCATGGTGTGTGTGACGCAATGGGTGTTCGACATCGTGGACCGGCTCGGGGCGGCCGGGATCGGATTGCTGATCTTCCTGGAGAACGTCGTCCCGCCGATCCCGTCGGAGGTCATCCTCCCGTTGGGCGGCTTCCGTGCGTCCACCGGCGCGATGGACCCGGTCGCGGTCTGGGCGGCGGCCACGATGGGGGCCGTCGCGGGGGCGCTCGTGCTCTACGCGCTCGGCGCGATGCTGGGCTTCGACCGGGTGCACCGGCTGGCCGGGAACCGCTGGTTCATCCTCTCCAGCCAGAAGGACCTGGAGAAGGGCCTCGACCTGTTCGAGCGCTACGGCAACTGGTTCGTGCTGTGCGGCCGCTGCATCCCGATCGTGCGGAGCCTCATCTCCATCCCGGCCGGGATCGCCGGGATGCCGCTGCTGCGGTTCGTCGCGCTGTCCACCCTCGGCAGCTCTGTCTGGAACGCGCTCTTCGTCTATCTCGGGTTCGCGCTCGGGGAGCGCTGGGAGGTCGTCGAGGGCTACATGTCGCCGTTGAGCAAGATCGTCGCGGTACTCGGCGCCCTGGTGCTGGCCTGGCTGATCTGGCGGAAGGTCCAGCAGCGCCGGGCGCGCGGCGGGGTGCAGGAGAAGGACGCGCCCGCCGCGCGCTGAACACCCCGGTCACTGCGGCGGACGGGTGATCACGAACGCGTCGCGTGCCGGTCCCACCACGGGGCGTGCCGGTGTGCTACCGGCCGACGGCGGTGATCGCCGCTGTGCGAACCTGATCGGCAGCCAGCTGACGGACGGACAGGTGGAGGTGGTCGTGCGCCTCGTCGGCATCCACCACACCCACGCGTCCGGCATCGTCGCGCTGCGCGGCGTCGATCTGGTCGTGGATCCGGCCGCGCCGACGGTGCTGCGCGGGCCGGACGGCGCCGGCAAGACCACCCTGCTGCGGGTCGCAGCGGGCGCGATCGTCCCGACCGCGGGCGAGATCGAGGACCGGCCCGACGTCGTCGGGTTCCTGCCCGACCGCTTCCCGGCCCGGATGAAGCTGCCGCCCCGGCGCTGGCTCGACCACTTGGCCCGGATCCGCGGGATCGACCCGGACGACGCCGGTGACCGCGCCGACGAGCTGCTCGAGGAGTTCGGCTACGCCGGCGCCGACGACGAGCCGATGGCCGAGCTGTCCCGGTCCGACGCCCAGAAGATCGGCCTGGTGCAGGCGCTGGCCTGTGACCCGGACGTCCTGGTGCTCGACGAGCCTTGGTCCGGGCTGGACGACGACGCCGCCGACGTGCTGACCCGGCTGCTGGCCGAGCGGTCCGGCGGCCTGCTGCTCACCGACCGCACCGGCACCGCCGCCGGGTTCGCCGGCGCCCGCCTGCACCGGCTGCGGCACGGCCGGCTGGCGGCCGCCTCCGATCCGGACTCGGTGCCGCTGCGGACGGCGCCGCCGCCCGGTTCGGTGATGCGGCTCGACCTGGCCTGCGCCGGGGACCCCCGGCCGGTGCTGGAGAGCCTGCCGCCCGCCCGGGTGGAGGCGGCGGCGCCGGGGCGGCTGACCGTGCGGGTGCCCGCCCCCGAGAGCGACGCCTGGCTGATGGCCGCGCTGGCCGCGGGCTGTGCGGTGCGGTCGGTCCGGCCGGTCCGCCGGGAGAACCCGGCGTCGGCAGGGCCCGGCGACCCGTCGACGGCGGACGGCCCGGCCCGTCCGCCCCGCGAGGACAACCCGCCGGCTGACGGCCAGCCCCGCCCGTCGGTGCCGGACGGCCCGCCCCGGGAGCCCGCGGCACCGGAGGCGCCGCGCCGCCCCCGCGGACCGGTGGAGCCGCAGTGGTGAGGCGGGCCCGGTCGGCCGTCGCGGTGGCGATGCTGCTCGGCGAGGATCTGGCCCGTTCGGAGCGGTTCATCGCCCCGGCGGTGCTCTACGTCGGCGTGGTCGCGTTCCTGTTCGCCGGTGACGCCGGCCCGCTGCCCGAGCCGTGGGCGGCGAGCGCGCTGCTGCTCTACCCGGTGGGGGCCTGGTTCGCGCACGCACTCGCCGAGTCCGAGGACGACGTCGCGCGGACTGTCACCCTGTCTGCCGCGGGCGGGCCGCTCCCGGTGGCGGCGGGCGTGCTGCTCGCCGCGGCCGCCGGGATCGCGGCGCTCGGCCTGGTCGCCGTCGTGTGGGGTGTGGTCGCGGCCTGGGGCACGGCCACCACCGGCGGCCTGCTCGACGGGATGCTCGCCCACCTGGCCTGCGGGATCACCGGTGCGGCGGTCGGCTCGGTGTTCGCCCGGCCGCTGTTCCGTAGCGAGGGCGCCGCGCTGATCGCGGCGCTGACCTTCCTGGTCGTCACCGGGACCCGGTCCTGGCTGCCGCCGGTCGGCACCGCGGCGGCGTCGATGGGCACCGGCCGCGGCGGGCTCGGGCCGTTCGGGGACCTGCTGCTGGCCGTCCTGGTGGCGGTGGCCGCACTGGCCCTGGTGGTGCGGGCCGAGCAGGGCGGCTTCGCGGCCTGGTGGGAGCGCTGGGACCGGCTGTGGGACCGGCTGCCCGACCGGTTCCGGTCCGGCGGCTGAGCCGGGGCGGACCGTCAGATGTGCAGCCCGACGACCCGGCCCAGCCGCTCGACGGCCGCGTCGAACGCGGTGTCGCGGTGTTCCAACACATTCTCGAACTGGCCGAACAGCTCGAACGACAGGTGCCCGAACAGCCCGGTCCACGCGGTGATCACGGCGAGCAGCGTCCCGTCCGGCAGGTCCGGGGTGTGCAGTGCGGCGCGCAGTCGCGCGGCGTCGTCGGCCGGGCCGGGCGGCACCGGCGTCGGGTCGACGGTGAGCAGGCCGGCGGCGTGCGCGTCGGCGAGCAGCCTGCCCAGCGGTGCGATGCCGCGGGCCGCGGCCGGGACGGTGTCGGCCGGGGCCCGGTAGCCGGGCACCGGGGAGCCGTAGATCAGCGCGTACTCGTGCGGGTTGGCGAGCGCCCAGCTGCGCACCGCACGGGCCAGCGTGCGCCAGCGGTCGACCGGATCCGGCACACCGTCGACCGCGGCCTCCACGGCGTCGGCCAGTGCGTCGTAGCTCTGCACGATCAGCGCGGTGAGCAGGTCGTCGCGGGTCGGGAAGTAGCGGTGCAGCGCCGAGGAGACCATGCCGAGCTCGCGGGACACCGCCCGCATCGACAGGGCGGCGGCGCCGGTGTCGGCCAGCTGGCGGCGGGCGGCCGCGGTGATCTCGGCGACCAACTCGGCCCGGGCGCGCTCGCGGGCGGTGCGGGAGGCGTTCACCCCCGCACCCTAGACCACCGCCCCTGTCGTGAAGCAACGGTCTGAAAGAAGAGCAATGCTCTTGCGCCTTATGCTCCGTGGTGAGAGCGTTGCTCTCGTCACTACGACGAGGGGGCTCGGGATGGACCGGACGGGATGGGGGCTCGCGGCGCTCGGCGGCGCGGGGGTGGCGTTCGCCGCGTATCCGGCGCTGCGACCGTGGACCGACGGACCGCAGGTGTGGGCGCAGCCGCTGTGGGTGCCGTCGCACCTGCTGGGGGTGGTCGGGTTCGCGCTGCTGGTGCCGGGGCTCGCCGCGGTGTGGGCCCGGCTGCGCGGCACGCCGGGGGAGCGCGCCGGCTGGGTGGCGCTGCTGGCGGCCGGGGCGGGTGCGGCACTCGTGCTGCCGTACTACGGCGCGGAGGCCTACGCGCTGGAGCGGATCGGCCTGCCGGGCTCCGGTGTCGGCGAGGCGCAGGCCGCGGCGCTCGCCGAGGGCATCCGGCTGGGCCCGTACGCGGCCGCGACGTTCCTGGCCGGGCTGCTGGCGGTGGCCGCCGCCGGGATCGCGGTGGCGGTGGCGGTGCGCCGCGGCGGGCCGGGGGGACCGGGGGCCGTGCTGCTCGCCGTCGCGCTGGTGGGGTACCTGCCGCAGTTCTTCGGGCCGCCGGCGCTGCGGATCGCGCACGGGGTGCTGCTGGCGGCCGGCTGCCTGCTGCTCGCCGTGGCGATGCGGCCGGCGCCGCGCGGCGCCGTCAGCACGGGCTGATCGCACCCCGTCGCCCCGGTTCGCACCGGTCGCGGCGGGTGCGAACCGGGGTGACGGGGTGTGAACTCAGCAGCCCAGGGGCGGCCGGCGGAACCCGCCGAACTCCCGTTCGACGAGCTCGGCGAAGGCGAGGGTGGTGCGGTCGCCGTACATCGGGCCGATCGCCTGCACCCCGACCGGCAGCCCGTCGGCGGCCGGGCCGACGGGCAGCGCGGTCGCCGGCAGGCCCGGCAGGGTGGCGACGCCGGCCAGCGCGAGCTGATCGAAGTAGGGGTACCCGGCGCCGTCGACGGTGATCAGCCGCCCGGCCGGGGAACTGTGGTCGTGCGGGTGCGCGGTGGTCGGCGCGACCGGCGCGATCACGACGTCGACCTCGGCGAACAGCTTCCGCCAGCTCTGCTGGACGCCGGCCCGGTGCTGCTCGGCCGCGACCCGGTCGCGGTGGCCGAGCACGGCGCCGCGGACGCGCTCGGCGGCCAGGCCGCGGTCGTCGTCGGCGAGCTCGGCGGCCCTGGCGCGGGCCCGCTCGTAGGCGTCCGGCGGGTACCCCGCGGCGAGGCCGGACTCCAGCAGCCGCATGTACACCCGGGCCGCCCCGGCCTGGTCGGGCAGCAGCGGGCTGTCGCGCAGCACCGTGGCCCCGGCCCCGGACAGCGCCTCGGCGAACGCGTCGATCGCGGCCCGCACGTCCGCCGAGCAGGGCAGCAGCGGATGCCCGTCGAGGACCAGGACGCGGTGGTGGCGGAGCTCGGTGTGCCGGGCCGGCGGGAGGGTGAGCCGGTAGGCGATGCCGTGCGTGAGCTCGTCCGGCCCGGCGAGCACGTCGAGCAGCAGGGCGAGGTCCGCGGCGGTGCGCGCCATCGGCCCGATCACCGCGAGATCGTGCTCGGCGGGCAGCACCGGCAGCCCCGGCGGCGTGTGCCCACGCAGCGGCAGCAGGCCGAGCGACGGCTTGTGCGCGTACACGCCGCAGCTGTGCGCCGGGTTGCGCAGCGATCCGCCGATGTCCGAGCCGAGCGACAGCGCCCCGTAGCCCGCGGCCAGCGCGGCGGCCGACCCGCCCGACGATCCGCCCGGCGTGCGGTCCGGGTCCCACGGGTTGCCGGTGGTGCCGTAGACGTCGTTGAAGCTCTGCAGGTCGCCCAGGTGCAGTGGCACGTTCGTGGCGCCCAGGACGACGGCGCCGGCGGCCCGTACCCGCTGCACCGCCAGTGCGTCGGTGTCCGGGACGGCCTTCTCGTGGCCCGGGATGCCCCAGGTGGAGGGCAGCCCGGCCATGTGGAACGACTCCTTCACGGTCATCGGCACGCCGAGCAGCGGCCGCCGTTCGCCGCGGGCGAGTGCGGCGTCGGCGGCGCGGGCGGCGTCGCGCGCCCGGTCGAGGTCCGGCACGCACACCGCGTTGAGCGTCCGGTCGTGCCGCTCGATCCGGGCGATCGCCGCGTCGGTCAGCTCGACGGCCGAGACCCGGCCCGCGGCCAGGTCGGCGGTCAGCTCGACGGCACTGCGCCAGGCCGGTTCGGTGTCGCTCATCGGGCCCCCGTCGTTCCACCCCGTGGGCGCTCCGGTGGCGCGGGACGGTCTCGCCGCCCCCGGGTGCCGCCAGTGTTCAGGATTCCGGCGGGTCCCGGCGACCGGGTTGCGGTTCCGCGGGGCCGTCCCGACGGCTCAGCGCGGGTAGTGCTGCGCCGTCGCGGCCAGGGTCGCCGCCCAGTCCGGCATCGGCCCGCCGGCCAGCACGGCGGCCAGCCGGTCCAGGTACCAGTGCCAGCCCGGCCCGGCGTCGGCCGGGCTGAACGAGTCGGGCAGCACCTGCTCGAAGTGCAGCACGGTGCCGGCATCACTGCCGCTGCCGGCGCCGGGTTCCAGCGACACCGACAGCTCCCACCCGGGCCCGTCGTCCTCGGCGACCCGCACCGCCAGCCGGTGCGGCGGATCGCACTCGGTGACCAGCGTCTCGGCGGGCGGCCCGCCGCCGTCCTCGTCGCTGGTCAGGCTCAGTGCGACGGTGCCGCCGAGCCGGGCGTCGCCGGTCCAGGTGCCGAACCAGCGGGCGCACCGCACCGGATCGGTGATCGCCGACCACACCTCGGCGACCGGGTCCGGGAAGGTGCGCCGGAACACCAGCCGGTCCCGGCCGTCGGGCCCGCGGCGGACCTCCCCGGCCGGGCCGGGCGCGGCGCTCACCGGTCGCCCGGCAGGACGCAGAGCTGCTCCGGCGGGCGGGCCACGGCCTCGCCGGGACCGCCGTCGCGCGCTCGCCGGTGGATCTCGTGGGCGTCGAGCAGGTCGTTCATCCGGGTTCCCTCCTGCGGTCGCGGGCCGGTCCGGTGCCGAGTACGTCGAGCCGCTGCGGCGAGGAGCCGCGCGGCCGGCGCGTCGAACACATGCAGTTGCAGCTTATATAAGTCAGAACAGAAATAGAAGCCGGACTGGACGGCCGGGTTCATCGGCTCTATGGTTCATTACATGACTAATGAACCACCGCACTACAACACCGGGAGGTCGCCGTGAACGACGACGGTCGCCCGCTGTTCGTGCAGATCGCGGAGGAGATCGCCTCCGCGGTGGTGGACGGGACCTACCCGGAGGAGACCCAGGTCCCGTCCAGCAACGAGCTGGCAGCGTTCCACCGGATCAATCCGGCGACCGCTGCCAAGGGGCTCAACCAGCTCGTCAGCGAGGGTGTCCTCTACAAGAGACGGGGGATCGGGATGTTCGTCGCCGAGGGGGCGCGGACCCGGCTGCTGGAGAGCCGCCGGGAGGACTTCGCCCGGCAGTACATCGCTCCGCTGGTGATCGAGGCCCGCAAGATCGGGATCGACGCGGAGCAGCTCAAGAAGATGATCGACGTCTGGGGGGACGACCGATGAGCGTGATCGCCGCCGCGATGCACGGCGTCACGAAGCGCTACAGCGACGTGACTGCGCTGGACGACGTCAGCTTCACCCTGCAGGAGAACCGCATCCACGGGCTGCTGGGCCGCAACGGCGCCGGCAAGACCACCGCGATGCAGATCCTCACCGCGCAGAACTTCGCGACGTCGGGCACCGCCGAGATCTTCGGCGAGCAGCCCTACGAGAACGCACGGGCGCTGGCCCGCACCTGCTTCATCCGGGAGTCGCTGAAGTACCCGGACGACTACAAGGGCCAGCACGTGCTCACCGCCGCCTCGCACGTCTACCCGCACTGGGACCAGGCGTTCGCCGACCGGCTGGTCGAGGAGTTCGGCCTGCCGCTGAACCGGGCCTGCAAGAAGCTCTCCCGCGGCCAGCACTCGGTGGTCGGGGTGATCATCGGACTCGCCTCGCGGGCGCCGCTGACCTTCTTCGACGAGCCGTACCTGGGCCTCGACGCGGTCGCCCGGCAGATGTTCTACGACCACCTGCTCGCCGACTTCGCCGAGCACCCGCGCACCGTCGTGCTCTCCACGCACCTGATCGACGAGGTGTCCGACCTGATCGAGCACGTGGTGCTGATCGACAAGGGCCGGGTGCTGATCGACGAGGAGGCCGAGGCGCTGCGCGGACGCGCGATCGTCGTCACCGGGCCGGTCGAGACGGTCGAGCGGTTCGCCCGCGACCACGTGGAGCTGCACCGTGAGCAGCTCGGCGGGTTCCTGCGGGTCACCCTGTCCGGCGCCCGCCCGGCGAGCTCCGAGCCGAACCTGTCGTTCGAGCCGGTCTCGCTGCAGCAGCTCGTCGTCCGGACCACCCAGCAGAACTCCGGAGTCCGCCTCGACCGGGAGGTCCTGTCATGACCGCCGCCACCGCAGAGCCGACGTCGCAGCCGGCGTTCTCCGGCGCCGACCGGGTGCTCGCCGCAGCCCGGCTCAGCACCGTCGCCGTCCGGGACCGGGTGGGCGGGGCCTGGCTGATCTTCGCCGCGGTCTTCGTGATCCACCAGGCGATCTGGTGGGTGATCCGGGCCAACGTCGGAGAGGAGGCGAGCGGCTTCACCGGCGCGCTGTCGTCGTTCTACTTCATCGTGGCCAGCACCTACCTGGCGCTGATGACCCAGGTGATGCCGTTCGCGCTCAGCCTGGGCATCACCCGGCGGCACTTCTACCTCGGCACCTCGCTGCTGGTGGCCGCCGAGACGCTGTTCAGCGCGGTGGTCCTGACCCTGTTGCTGCACGTCGAACGCTGGACCGGCGGCTGGGGGCTACAGGTCCAGTTCTTCGAGATGGGCTTCATGGCGCAGTCCAACCTGCTCCTGCAGGTGCTCGCCTACTGGGTGCCGCTGGTGGCGATCTCGTTCCTCTTCCTCGCGATCGGTGCGGTGTTCCGGCGCTGGGGCCAGACCGGGGTGTGGGCGGTCTGCGTCGGGATGCTCGCCGTCGTGGCCGCGGTCGTCATGTACATCACCTGGCAGAACGCGTGGCGCTCGTTCGGGACGTTCTTCGTGGAGACGCCCACGATCCTGCTCCTCGCCGGCTACCCGCTGATCCTCGCGGCGCTGTCGGTGGTCGGCGGATACCTGGTGCTGCGCCGGGCGCAGCCCTGATCCGTCCGATGATCCACGACCGGGTGGGGGACCCGGTCGCACCGTGTGCGGTCCGGCATCACCGGGGGGTGGCGCCGGGCCGCACACGTACGTCAGGGCCGGACCATCACCTTGACCTGCGCCGGATCGGGGTCCAGCGCGTCGCCGACGTGGTCCAGGTCGACGTGCCCGGTCACCAGCCGGTCCAGGTCCACCGACGGGGCCAGCGCGACCGCGGCCGGCCAGGTGTTCGCGTAGCGGAACGTGCCGGTCAGGGTGATCTCGCGGGACTGCAGCGCGGACACCGGCAGCGTCATCTCGTCGGCGCCCATCCCGACCAGCACCGCCGTCCCGCCCGGCCGGACCGCGGCCAGCCCGCCGAGCACCGCCGGGGCCACCCCCGAGCAGTCGACGAACACGTCGACGCCGGCCCCGGCCGCGTCGTCGGCGGCCGGATCGAGCACCGCGGTCGCCGCGAACGATCCGGCGAGCGCGCGCCGTCCGGCGTCCGGGTCGCTGACCAGCACCTCGGTCGCACCCTGCACCGCGGCGGCCCGGGCGACGAGCAGCCCGATCGGGCCGGCTCCGGCGACCAGCACCCGCGACCCGGGCCCGGTCCCGGCGCGGCGGTGCGCCCACAGCGCCACCGACAACGGCTCCAGCAGGGCGGCGGCGTCGTCGGAGACGTGATCGGGCACCGGATGCGCGAAGTCGTCGGCGATCGCGACGTACTCGGCGAACGCGCCGTCCACCGGCGGCGTCGCGAAGAACGCCATGTCCGGGCACAGGTTGTAGGCGCCGGTGTGGCAGTACCGGCAGCGCCGGCACGGCACGCCCGGCTCCAGCGACACCCGCTGCCCGATCCGCGCGGCGTCCACCCCGGTGCCGACCGCGACGATCCGGCCGGCCGGTTCGTGTCCCAGCACCAGCGGATCGCGCACCACGAAACCGCCGATCCGGCCGTGCCGGAAGTAGTGCACGTCGGAGCCGCAGGTGCCGACGGCGGCGATCCGGACCAGCACCTCCCGGTGCCCCGGCCGGGGCACCGGCCGCTCCTGCACCTCCAGCTCTCCGGCGGTGCGCAGCACGCTGCACCGCATCGACTCCGGCACCTCGACGCTCGTGGTCACAGCGCCGACCGTGGCACGGGCAGCGGCAATCCGCCCACCCGGCGGGCGATGATGGTCGGCGTGGACGTGCGGATCGACCTGCTCGACGAGCGCGGGCTCGCGGAGCTGCTCGACGCGGCCGTCGCCGGCGCGGACCCGGGCGAGGTGATGCCCGCCGGGCCCGGTGCGGTCTGGGACGACCGGCTGCGCTCCGGCTTCCTCGCGTTCCACCGGCGCCGGTCGTTCGGGCCGGACCCGGTGGAACGCACCTGGGTGGTGCGGGTGGACGGCCGCGCCGCCGGTGCGGTGCGCCTGGAGCCGGGCCCGGACGGCACCGAGTTCGGGATCTGGCTCGCCCGCGGGGTGCGCGGCCGCGGCGCCGGGACGGCCGCCGTCCGGCTGCTGACGGCGGCGGTCGGGCCCGGATCGGGTGAACCGCTCGTCGCGCGGACCACCGCGTCGAACGTCGCCGCACTGGGTCTGCTGCGCGCGCTCGGCGCCCGCTGGGCACCCGGTGGGGAGGGCGCCGTGGCGCTGCCGACGGGCACGGTCGATCATGTGCAGCGGCGCGGACCTGGACACGGGGTCGGCCCGACCGATTGACTTCAGGCCGTACGTGACGGCCGGACGAGGAGAAGGTGCCGATGGGTGCGGGCATCGAACGACCGGCCGTCACCGGCTTCCACCACGTGTCGGCGGTCGTGTCCGACGTGGAGTCGAGCGCGACCTGGTACCAGCGGGTGCTCGGGTTGCAGCGGCTGCCGATGACCTTCCCGCACCACGGCGTCGGCGGCGCCCGCTATCCGGTGCCGGATCCGGACAAGGCCGCCCTGCTGCTCGACTCGGCGACCGGGGTCATGATCGAGCTGCACGCGCCGACCGGCGGCGACGGCGGCCCGGACCGCGGTGCGCTCGACCATCTCGCGTTCGGCGTCGCCACCCGGGACACGCTCGACAGCTGGGCGGCCTGGCTGGACACCCTGTCGGTGCCGCACGAGGGCGTCGTCGACCGGACCGACCCGACCGACTACGCGACGCTGGAGTTCCGCGACCCGGACGGCATCGCCCTGGAGTTCATCTACTTCCCCGGCCGCGGCTGACTCACGGGTCCACGCAGACCAGGCCCCACGGCCGGTCGCCGACCCGGGTCATCACGACCGTCGCCCGCCGCGATCCGCGCCCGCGCAGCCGCCGGGCGAGCGCGTCGACGTCGCCGGCCAGTCCGCGGCGCCGCACGTCCACCGCGCCGACGTCGAGCTCGCGCAGCAGCCGGGGCAGCCGCTTCTGGTCCCACGGCCGGGAGTCGATCACCCGCAGGGTCCGGGCGAACGGTGTGCCGGGCGGCTCGTCGTCGGCGGTCAGGAAGGCGATCCGCCGGTCGATCCGGGACGCCCCGGTGCGCCCGGCCAGCGCCGTCACCAGCCCGGCCCGGGTGACCGCCGGGTTCGGATCGAGCAGCCAGCGGCCCGGTTCGACGACCGGGACGCCGGTGTCGCCGTCGTCCGGATCGGGCTCGCCGGCCAGCGCGTGCGCGGTGCCGTCGGTGTCCAGGACGGTCGCCCTGGTCCGCGCCCCGGCCAGCGCGGGCGACCACAGCGCGGCCTCCTTCAGCTCCCGGCCGAGCGCGACGAACTCCAGCTCCCAGCCGGGCGGCGCCGCGGCGTGGTCGACGCCCGGCGCGGCCTTGATCCCGACGGCGTCGGTCCGCTCGGTGAGCCCGACGCACCAGTCCAGCGGGGGCTCGGAGTCGCCGGTGCGCATCCGCCCGCCGGTCGAGCGGCGGGCCGGGTCGACGAACACGCCGTCCGTCCCGGACAGGTCGGCGTCGCGCACGTCGCACCGCACGGGGTGCAGGGTCCCGCCGTGCACCGCGACGTTGCGCCGGGCCATCCACAGGTGCACCGGGTCCAGGTCGACGCCGGTCACCTCGCGCCCGTCGGCGAGTGCGATCGCGTCCCCGCCGATCCCGCAGCACAGGTCCGTCAGCCGGCCGCGGCCGCGGTAGCGGGCGGCCCGGTGCCGGGCGATCACCTCCGACGACGCCTGCTCCAGCCCGTCCCGGGTGAACCACATCGATCCGGCGCGGGCGAACTTGGCGGCGGCCCGGTCGCGCAGGTCGGCGAGCGCCATCGCGTCGGCGACCAGCGCGGCGTCGTACTCGCGGCGCAGCGCGGTGCCGATCCGCAGTGCCGCCGCACCGGACCGGTCGGTGCCGGCCAGCCGGTCCAGCAGTGCGGTCCCCTCCGGCCCGGCGAGCCGGGCCGCCCGGGCGGTCTCCTCGTGCTCCACACCGACACCATTCCGGACGGCCGGGTACCGGTTGCGGCCCGGGTTCCGGCCCGGGCGTACCGTCGGTACGGGTATCGGGGAACAGGGGGGATCGTGGTCGAGCAGGACGGCCGCGTCCCCGGCGTACCGGCGCGCGGCGCCGCCCTGCCCCGCGAGATCCACGTGCTGGTCGGGGCCTCGTTCGCGATCGCCATCGGGTTCGGGCTGGTCGCGCCGGTGCTGCCGGCGTTCGTCCGGTCGTTCGACGTCGGGATCACCGCCGCGTCCGCGGTGATCAGCGTGTTCGCGTTCTCCCGGCTGGTGTTCGCGCCGCTGTCCGGGACGGTGGTCGGCCGGTTCGGCGAGCTGCCGGTGTTCGTGTGGGGTCTCGCGGTGGTCGCCGTGACCACCGGCGGGCTGGCGTTCGCGACGGCCTACTGGCAGCTGATCGCGCTGCGGCTGGTCGCCGGGATCGGCTCCACCATGTTCACGATCTCGGCGGTGTCGCTGCTGGTCCGGCTCGCCCCGGCGCACCTGCGCGGGCGCGCCACCAGCCTCTGGGCGACCGGGTTCCTGCTCGGCAACATCGCCGGCCCGCTGCTCGGCGGCACGCTCGCCGCGATCGACGTCCGCGCCCCGTTCCTCGTCTACGCCGGGCTGCTGGTGCTGGTGCTCGCCGTCGGCGGATGGCTGCTGCGCAGCCCGGACGGACCGGCCACGGAGGAACCGGCGCCGAGCGCGCGGTTCCGGGACGCGCTGCCGCACCGGGCCTACCGGGCGGCGCTGGTGGGGAACTTCGCGAACGGCTGGACGGTGTTCGGCGTCCGGATCGCGCTGGTGCCGCTGGTGGTGGTCGAGTCGCTGGGCCGCGAGGACGCCTTCGGTGGCGTCGCGCTCGCCGTGTTCGCCGCCGGGAACGCGCTGACCCTGCTGCCCGGCGGCCGGATCGCCGACCGGCTGGGGCGGCGACCACCGCTGATCGCCGGGCTCGCCGTGTCCGGTGCGGCGACCGCGCTGCTCGGCTACACCGCGTCGCCGTGGCTGTTCCTGGCCCTGTCGCTGGTCGCCGGGCTGGGCAGCGGCACGCTGAACCCGCCGCTGAACGCGGCGGTGGCCGACGTGATCGGCGACCGCGCCCGCGGGGGGTCGGTGCTCGCCGGGTTCCAGATGTCGGCCGATCTCGGCGCGATCACCGGGCCGCTGATCGCGGGCGCCCTGGCCGAGGGGGCCGGGTACGGGCCGGCGTTCGCGGTGACCGGCGTGCTGTCGCTGGTCGCGGCGCTGGTGTGGTGGCGGGCGCCGGAGACGCTGCCCGGCCGGGACACCGCCGCCCGCTGAGCCGGCCCGGCGGTCCGGTCACGCACGGCGCAGCGGCGTCCACCCGGACGGGTTCCACCACGTGCCTCCCGCCGTTCACAACCGTTCACCCCGGTCCCCGGGTTCCCGTCCGCCCCGCACCGGCGACCGCTCACCGACGCCATGGGCCGCCGCGGCCGCGGATCGGGGGACGCCCGTCCGGGTGGGGTCACCGCACTGTCGGGTGGCTCGCGTGGTCGGTGGGTGCGGTCCGCACATAGCGTCCGCCATATCGGACAAGCCGGACACGGACGGGGACGGATCGGAGCCATGAGGCGCGGACTCGCACGACGCACAGTGATCGGCACGACGGCGGTGGTGACGGCGAGTGTTCTCGCCTTCAGCGGGGGCGGGATGGCCCTCGCCGACGGGGCGGCTGCCCAGCCGGAGCGGACACCCGCCGTGTCCGGGGAGTGGTCCGGTGACGGCGCGGAGTCGGGGATCCCGGCGTCGGCGCTGCGTGGGGGTTCCTGGCGGTGGGGTGCCGAGTCGGCGGGTCCCGATCCGGCTGCGGACCCGGCCCCGGGTCCCGCCGAACCGGCTTCGGGGGCCGCCGAGCCCGCCGAGCCGGTCGCCGGTCCGGACGATCCGGCACCGGCCGGTCCCGCGGGACCCGGTGGTCCGGGGACCGGTGCGACCGGTCCCGCGGAACCCGCTGCCGCTCCGGCCGGACCCGCTGCGGACCCGGCCGCCGAACCGGCGGACCCGGCTGCCGAACCCGCCGAGCCCGCTACCGGCTCGGTCACCGATCCGGCTGCGTCCCCAGCCGTCGAACCGGCGGACCCGGCCGACCCGGCCCCGGTCACTGAGCCCGCCGACCCGGCCGACCCGGCCGACGAGCCCGCTGCCGGGCAGGACCCCGACGACCCCACCGCCGACCCCGCCCAGGACCCGGCCGACGAGCACGCCGACACCGCGGCCGAGCGGCACGGCTGGGGTACCCCGCTCCCGGCCTCCGACGAGTTCGACTACGTCGGCCCGCCGGACCCGGAGCGCTGGCACCACGCCGGCGAGTGCTGGCCGGGGCACGACGGCAACGGCGGCCGGTGCGCCAGCCGCTCCACGGTCGACGGGGAGAAGCTCGTCCAGACCGGCCTCGCGAACGGCGACTCGGCCTGGATCGCGTCGCGGTTCAACCAGCAGTACGGCCGCTGGGAGGCGCGGGTCCGGTCCGAGGAGAACGGGCCGAACAACGGCCGCCAGTACCACCCGCTGCTGATCATCTGGCCGGAGTCGAACCGCTGGCCGCAGGACGGCGAGTACGACTTCCTGGAGAACATGGCGCCGGGCGAGGACTGTGTCGAGGCGTTCATCCACTACCCGCACGCGCCCGGTCCGGTGCAGCAGGAGTTCGTCCGCGAGCAGGACTGCGGGGAACCGCTCACCGAGTGGCACAACATCGGCTTCGAGTGGACCCCGGACCACGTCAAGGGCTTCATCGACGGCGAGGAGTGGTTCAGCTTCTCCGGCGGCGCGCGTGGCAGCAGGGACAGCATCCAGGACATGCCCAGCGGGCACCTGACGATCCAGCTGGACAACTTCTTCGGCGGCAACATGCAGCCCGCGACCTACGAGATCGAGTGGGTCCGCATCTACTCGCTCGACGACGACTGACCGGGGAGCCGCTCGTGCGCACATCGCGCACGAGCGGCCCGCCCGTCAGCTCCCGAGTGCGGAGGCCAGCCGCAGGTGCGGCGCGGCCTCGTCGTGCCGGGAACGCCGCTGCAGGGTGCGGCCGAGCAGCAGGTGCGCGTACCCGTCGGACGGGGTCCGCTCCAGCAGCTCACGCAACACCGACTCGGCACGGCCGAGCTGGGCCGAGTGGTAGTAGGCCCGGGCCAGCAGCAGCCGGACGGCGGTGGCGTCCGGCTCGGCATCGGCCAGCTCGGCGAGCAGCCGGGCCGCGGACACGTGGTCGCCGGAGTCGAACAGGTACGTCGCGCGCTCCCACCGGACGGCGGGTGCGGTCGCCTCGCCGGCCGTCCAGGGCAGGGTCTCGAGGTTCATCGGTCCGGCCTCCCTCCGCATTCAGTTGATACGTCAACCACAACCGCGGAGGGGTCCGGTCTGTTCCCGTGACCAGCGTGACAGCGACACCGTGCCGCATCTCAGCGTCGTCACAGCGAGTCACTTGCACCATGGTCACATGGCGACGACACCGGACGAACCGACCTGGGTGGGCGAGCTGGACCGGCTTGCCCCGGCACGCGACCTGGTGGTCGATCCGCGCTTCGGCGCCGCCCGCCTGCTCGTGACGGTCGGCGGCACCCCGCAGGGCCAGGTCACGGTGCCGCTGCGCGGCGGCCGGGCCGCCGCGGCCGAGCTCGACGCCGCGGTGTCCACGCTCGGCCCGGCCGGCACCGTCGATCGCGCGCCGGTCGCGGCGGACCCGGTCACCGTGGTGATCGCGACCCGCAACCGGGCGGACTCGCTGGCCCGCTGCCTGGCCGCGGTGCTCGACTCCGACCATCCGGCGCTGTCGGTGATCGTGGTCGACAACGACCCGGACGACGAGTGCACCGAGCGCGTCGTCGCCGCGGCCGGCTCGCCGCGGGTCCGCTACGTCCGCGAGCCCCGCCGCGGGGCGTCGGTCGGGCGCAACCGCGGCCTGGCCGAGGCCCGCACCGACATCGTC
>NZ_JBEYYF010000019.1:0-125137 GCF_040645415.1 Pseudonocardia sp. NPDC046786
CGAGTTCACCGTCGAGGAGCAGGTGCTGGGTGGCGGAGATCAGGTCGACCGCGAGCATCACGACGGTCAGCCAGGCGGCGTTGATCGCGAAGGTCCGGGACGGGAAGTGCCCGAGCCCGGTGTCCTTGCCGGTGCGGATGCGGTCCTCGACCCGGGCGTGGGCGCGGTGGCGGGCGTCGAGGAACGCGAGCTGCCCAGCGCGGGTGTCGGTGGCCAAGCAGGTGTAGCGCCACCCGTCACGGGTCTCCATCAGATCGAGCTGGGCGCCGGGGTGCGGGCGTTCGCGGCGCACGATCACCCGCGTGCTCTCGGGGTAGCCGGCCGGCGACGCGGCGGGCAGCAGACCGGTGATCTCGGCGACCGCCGCGCCGTCACGGGGCTCGCCGTCGGTGTCGACCGCAGCAGCCCACACCTTGTTCGGGACCGCGGCGATGGCGCCGCGTTCGCGGTCGGTGATCGCCCATCCCACCGAGAACTCGCAGGCCACGGCCTGTTGGTGCAGGCTGCGGATGTGGGCGAGGAACGTCCGGGTGCATCCGGCGGTGTCCGCGCGCACCAGGATGTCGCGGCCGTGGCGGTGGTCGTCGGGGACCTGGGCCAGCGCCTGGTCGAGGACGGTGATGTGGTCGGCGGCGGTGTTCGCGCCGGCGTTGCCGCGCCGTAGCCGGGCGGCCAGGAACTCGCCGGTGTTGTCGCAGAACGCCAGCATCGGGTGATAGCCGAAGGTGCCCTTGAACGTCGGCGCCGCCTGTTCCTTCTCGCTGTGCGCGATCACGATCGTCGCATCGAGATCGATCACGAGCGTCTTGCCGAGAGCACGACCGCCCGCCCGCGACGGCGCCACGATACGGCCATGGGTTTCGGCGTGCCGGGCCCAGACGACCTCTCGGGCCCGTGCCCGTGCCGCCGCGATCGCGCTCAGCGCCCGCTCGTCGAGCCGGTCCAGCAGCCGCCACACCGTCGAGTCCGAGGCCACCGGTCCGAATGCCGCGTCCTGATCAGCCAGCACCGCGATCTCACCGATCGTGGTGGCCCCGTCAGCGAGCGCGACCGCCATGTCGATCAAGACCCGACCCGGGTCGTGGCGGGTCCGCGGTCGACGCAGCCCGGCCAGCGTCTGGGATACCTCGCCGGTCAGCGTGGTCCGGTCCGCGACATCAGCCAGCAGCCGCGACCCGACATGCGACACCAGCCCGTCCCCGTCAGCCGAGACGATGATCTTCGGACGCGTGGTTGTGGCCTCCACCTGGAAAGTGCCCCCTCGACCCGCCGGACATAGCCCTCAGCAAGCGCTGTCCTACCTGGTCACGGGGCACTTTCTGCATCCGGGGCCCCGATCGCCCCTCAACAACGTGAAAAGCCGGGGTTAATGGGAGGTCCGACATCGGGCCTGTCGAAGCCGTCGGTGACCTCGCGGGCGAAGGCTCGTGCCGGCGGAGCCAGATGTCGGTGGCGAGCCCAGTAGATCCAGATGGGGGCGGTCATCGGAGAGTGCTCGTCGACCAGTATCGGCCAGCCAGCCGCCTCGGCGATCCCGGACAGGTTGTCGTCGGCGAGGACGGCGACCCCTAGCCCCGCGCGGGCCATCGCCACCAGTGTGGTGGTGTTGCCCGACTCGAGCGCGACGTCGAGGACGAGGCCGCCCTCGCGCAGCGCCGGTTCGAGGAGGCGGCGGGTCAGGCTTTCGGGTCCACCGGTGAGCACCGGCACGCCCGCCAGGTCCGACACGGGAACCTCACGGCGGTCCCGCCACGGGTGGTCGTCGTGGGTGATTACGACGACGCGGACTTCCCCCAGTCGGTGCCCCGCCAGCCTCTCGTCGCTGCGGGGGAGCGCGGTGACGAAGTCGACGTCGCCGGTGAGCACCTGCTCCACCGGCGGCAGTCCGGGCAACTCGTGCAGCGCGACGTGGATGAGCGGGTAGGCGCGGTGCAGGCGGCCGATCACCGGTGCGAGGAAGTGCGACACGTGCGGATGCGCGCAGGCGATCGTCACCACGCCGGCGCGACCACGCGCCAACTCGGTGCTCAGGGTTCGGATCCCCTCGGCCTGGACGAGCAGCTGCTCGGCTCGCGGAAGCAGTTGGGACCCTGCGCTGGTGATCACCACGCCGCGGCCGCAGCGCTCGAACAGCGCCACGCCCAGCTCAGCCTCCAGCGCCTTGACCTGGCGCCACAGCGAGGGCTGGGCCACCTCCAGGCGCTCGGCGGCGCCGAGGAAGGACCCCACGTTGACAACCTCGACGAAATAGCGCAGCTGGCGCAGCTCCATTGATACTCCAGTTAATTAGCTTATACTCTAACTATTCCATGGACGCCGATGCGGGTGCGCCATAGCGTTGCACTCTTAACCCGCCAGCGCTGCGGGCCGCGCAGCTCGATCCCAGTGCTCGACTGGCGCGTGTAGTGGTCGAGGAAGAACGTGAAGTCCCCCAGGCAGTCCCGCAGCGGCGGGACGTCCGGGTCCATGCTCAGGAAGATCAGCCCGTTGTAGGTGTCCAGCGAGGGCGCTGGTAGCAGGGGTCTGCCCCTTACGCTTGAAGCCCGTCTCGCCGCCGTACGCGTCCTTGTGGAACGGCAGGCCCCACGATCCGGCCGTCGTTGCGATAGGATCAGCCGTGATAGGGGCAGCGGAAGTGGCTCGCGTTGCCCATCTCGTCGCGGCACACCTGCATACCGCGGTGCAGGCGCATGTTGAACAGGGCCCGGACCTGACCGTCCTCGCCGCGGGAGGGGATGAACGAGTCGTCCAGCACGCGGTGGACCACGTAGTCGCCCGATTGCGGGATCTCCGACTCGCGCCCCACGAAGAGCCATGCCTGGCTGAACAGCCGCTCCTTCTCCAAACGGAAGATCTCCTCGTCGTTGTAGATGTGCGCGGACATCATCCCCTGTCGTACATCCCCCAGTACGGGGTCGAGGTCGGTCATCGACGACTCCCACTATTCTCTGCCTGTCAGAGTAGCTGACCTAGCAACAGAATCGATGACTAACTGCGGGGTGTCAAGCCGCGTGGACATCGGGCGCTGCAGAGCACGACGCCCCTGTCCAAGATCGCTGAACAGGGGCGTCGCGGACGAGAACGCTCAGCCGTGGAGCACTGAACCCGCGTCGTGGACAGCGACCTGGAGGGCTTTCGCGATCCGGGCCTGGTCCTGCCTGGACATCCGGGAGGTCGGGACGGAGACGTTGAACGCGAGCCGAGCTGGGGCGCGGCTCGGCGCGAAGGCCACGGCGACGGAGGAGACGCCCTGCTCACTTTCCTCTGAGCTGACCGCGTAGCCGTGCTTCCGGACGAGGGCCAACTGTCGGTCCAGCTCGGAGCGGCCGCGCAGGCTCTTCTCGGTGAGCGCTTCCAGCTCCTCGTCGGGGAAGAGCGCGTGGACCTCCGCCTGCGACATTTGCGCCAACATCGCCTTGCCGGTCGACGTCGAGGGCGCGGGCATCGACACACCAAGTCTCGAGGCGACGCGGACGCCCTTCGGACTCTCGATCGCGTCGATGAACCGGACCATCGTCCCGTCGAGCAGGCCAAGATGCACCGTCTCCTGCAACTCGAGGTTCAGTCGCTCGAGGAACGGATGGAGCTCCTTGCGAAAGTCGAAACGTTGCAGGATCGAATAGGCCACCCCAGTCAGCGCCGTCCCGGGAAGGTACACCTTGCTGCGCGAGTCTTGTCGCACGAAACCGCGATAGAGCAGCATTGCGAGCATCCGGTGCGCAGTGGACGACGCAACGCCGAGGTAGTCGCTGATGTCGGTCAACCGCACCTCCGACCGTTCCCCGAAGAGCAGCAGGATCTTCAAGGCGTTGTCCACGGACTCGATCGGATACTGCGGAGGCTTCGGCCCTACGCCATCCCCCGTTCCCGGTGCGGATTTCTTCACAGCAGAGATCCTAGCCTTGCCGGAGCGCGACGGCTAGTGAGTGTCTGCCGGATCATGGGATCCAGGTCAGGGTGGCGGCGAGTTGGACCGCGCCGAGGTAGTTGCGGCCGAGGCGGTCGTAGCGGGTGGCCAGTCCTCGCCAGTGTTTGAGCTGGCAGAAGCCTCGTTCGACGACGTTGCGGTGCTTGTAGCGGGCCCGGTCGAACCCGGCCGGGCGCCCGCCCTTGCTGCCGCGGCGCCGCCGGTCGGCTTGCTGGTCGGCCGGTTCGGGGATCGTGTGGGCGATGCCGCGTCGGCGCAGCAGTCCGCGGTTGGCGCGTGAGCTGTAGCCCTTGTCGGCCAGGACGTGGTCCGGGCGGGTACGGGGGCGCCCACGACCGGGCCGAGCAAGCGTAGTCCGTCCATGAGCTGGGGGAACTGGGTCCGGAGGTAGGCGGTCCGGGCAGTGCCCGCGCGATCAGGCCGGGTCGCGCACC
Organism: Pseudonocardia sp. NPDC046786; assembly: GCF_040645415.1. NCBI lineage: Bacteria > Bacillati > Actinomycetota > Actinomycetes > Pseudonocardiales > Pseudonocardiaceae > Pseudonocardia > Pseudonocardia sp. NPDC046786. Next base: position 4,363 of record NZ_JBEYYF010000019.1, read on the forward strand.
GCGGCCACGGCCTCGATCTCGACCAGCTGGTCGTCGTAGCCGAGCACGGTGACACCGAACAGGGTGCTCGGCGGGTCGTGCTCGCCGAACCGGTCCCGGACCGCCTCCCAGGCCGCGACGAGATCCGCCTGCCGGGACGAGGCGACCAGCACCCGGGTGCTGATCACGTCGTCGACGGCGGCGCCGGCGTCGGCGAGCGCGGTGCGCATCGTGTCGAAGGCGACCCGGGCCTGACCGGCGTAGTCACCGGCCGCGGCGGTGTTGCCGTCCGGGTTCAGCGGGCACGCTCCGGCGAGGAAGATCAGCCGCGCGTCGCTCGGGGCGGTCGCGGCGTAGGCGTACTCGGCGACGTCGGACAGGGTGGCGGAACGGATCAGGGTGACGGTCTTCGGCATCGGACCGGACGCTACCGGCGTCGTACCCGTTGTCGACCCGGTTCCGGCCGGACCGTCAGCCGCTCCGGCCGGTCCCCGCGACGCCGATCCCCAGCCCGACGAGCATCAGGCCGCCCGCACCGCCGGTGGCGCGGAGCCGGCCCGGGGACCGGGCGAACCAGTCGCGGGCGGCCCCCGCGCCGAGCGCCCACCCGACGTCCACGGTGGTCGCCAGTGCGCAGAACAGCAGGCCGATGACGAGCATCTGCCCGGTCGTCGTGCCCTGGGTGGGATCGACGAACTGGGGCAGGACGGCCGCGAAGAACACGATCGCCTTCGGGTTCGTGACCCCCACGCCCAGCCCCTCCCGGAACGCCCGCCGCCCCGCGACGACCCCGGTCGGCCCGGGCCGGTCGCCTCGGTGCCGCCAGGCCCGCACGCCGAGCAGGACCAGGTATGCCGCTCCGGCGAACTTCAGCACGGTCAGCACGACGGCGGAGCGCTCGACGACCGCGCCGATCCCGAGGGCGACCAGCACGACGATCACGAGGACGCCGGAGAGGTTCCCGGCCACCGTCACCAGGGCGGCACGACGCCCGAGCGCGACCGCCCGGCCGACGATGAACAGCACGCTCGGGCCCGGCATGACGATGAAGACGAGGCTCCCGAGCAGGAATGCGACGGTCGTCGCAGCGCTGGGCACGCCGGCGACGGTACGGATCGGGGCCGCCGGTGTCTGCGGGTTTCCGGTGCCGCCGGAGTAGCGTCCGGGCTCGTGGACGGCCCGGCCGGCCGGTGGGGGGACGCGGGTGCTCGATCCGAACTGGGTGTTCGTGAGCGCGGCCCTCGGGATGGTCGGCTGCGTCCGGTACGTGATCGCCACGCTCACCGGTTCGGCCCGGCCGAACCTCGTCACCTGGACGCTGTGGGCGGCGGCCCCGCTGATCGCGTTCGCCGCCCAGGTCGACGCCGGTGCCGGATTGCCCGCGGTGCTCACCCTGGCGGCCGGGGCCGGGCCGCTGCTCGTCGTCGCCGCGGGACTGCTCACCCGGCACGACCGGGTCCGGATCGGGGCGTTCGACGTCGCCTGCGGGACCGTCGCCGTCGTCGCGCTGGCGGTCTGGCTGGTGTTCGACGCGGCGCCGCTCGCCGTGTTCGTCGCCGTCGGGGCCGACGCCGCGGCCGCCGCGCCGACGGTCCGCAAGGCGTGGCGGGATCCCGGCTCCGAGAACCTGCTGTTCTACGTCCTGGTCGGTCTGGGCGCGATCCTCACCCTGCTCACGGTGACCACCTGGGATCCGGTGGCCTGGGCGTTCGCCGCCTACATGCTGACGCTGTGCGGGCTGGTCGTCGCGGTGGTCGCCCTGCGCCGGTGAGCCGGCGAGCCGGGGCGCAACGGCTCAGCGGAACGCGACCATCGCGCCGAGCCAGACGAGGGCGACCAGGACGACCAGGTTCACGATCCGGTGCTCGACCAGGATCGCGACGAACTCGCGGATGGTGGCGCTGGGCCAGTAGTAGGCGGCCGTCCGCGAGCCGACCACCTGGCCGTCGATGCCCGCCTTGCGGGTCATCAGCGCGGCGCGGAAGGCGTGGAAGTTGTTGGTGACGACGACGCACCGGTAGCCGGGCCGCCGCTCCGTCATGATCGCGTGGCTGTTGCCGAGGTTCTCCAGCGTCGTCCTCGAGCGGTCCTCGCGCACCACCGAGTCCGCCGGGACACCGGCAGTGAGCAGGTGGTCGGCCATCGCGTGCGCCTCGGGCACCGGTTCGTCCGGCCCCTGGCCGCCGGAGGTGACGATCAGCGGTGCGCCGCCCCGCTCGGTCTCGGCCCGCCACAGCGCGGCGGCCCGGTCCAGCCGGCTCGCGAGCAGCGGCGGTACCCGGCCGCCGATCAGCCGCGAGCCGAGCACCACGACGAAGTCGAAGCCGGGCCGGGGCCGGATCCGGCCGTACAGCCAGCTGTAGCCGAGGTAGCAGCAGAACAGGAACCCGAGGTAGGTGACGACGAGCAGCGCGGCGAGGGCGGCGGCCACCCCCAGCGTGTTCTCCTCCAGATACGCCCCGATCAGCGGCAGGAACGGGACGGGGAGGCAGGCCAGCCCGGCCAGCAGCGAGAGCAGGTTCCCGAGTCGGCGCCCCTCGCGCCGGACCATCACCAGGCCGTTGAGGATCAGGAAGATCGCGAGGACCAGCACGACCAGCGCCGGGGTGCCGAGCAGGATGAACTGGAAGAGGTCGAACGCGACTGGGCCCAGCCGGTACGCCTCCCCGATCAGCCCGAACCCCACGCAGACCGCGGTGAGGCCGAGCAGCACGGCGTTGCGGAACCGGCGCCGGTCCCGGACGACCCCGATCACGAACGCCAGGCCGAAGCAGGCGGCGACGATGTAGAAGACCCACACGCCGCTCAGCCGTCCCCGATGGCGGCCGTGGCGTGTGCCCGGCCGTGCGTGCCGTCCATGTCCCACCCGTCCGTCGTCTGTGGACCCGGACGGTATCGAGACGCGGTGCTCCGGCCGGACATCCCGGGCCGGTCGGCTCGGAGCGTGCCCCGTTCGATACCGCGGGGCGGACCCGCGCGGCGGCAGCCGGGCCGGTTGTCAGCCCGTGAGGGCGGCGAGCCAGCGGAGCGAGTGTCGCTCGATGTACGTGGTGTTCCGGGCCCAGACGTCACCGTGCCCGGTGGCCCACAGCGATGCCCACGGTTCTCGGCCGGTCGCGGCACCGTCCGCGAGCAGGTCGGCCATCGCCCGTGTCCGCCGGGGGAGCAGCTGCACGAGCGCATGGCGGTCGCTCTCGTCGAGGCCGTACGCGTCCACCAGTACTCGTCACCGACGGTCGGCGTCGGGCCTGGTCCACTCGGGCGCGGCGGACAGCGGGACGAGACCGTGGACGGCGTAGGCGAGATCCCACAGCCGGGTACCGGGTGCGGCGGTGCCCCAGTCGATCAGCCCTATCCGGCGGCCGGGTCCGCGACCAGGTTCCATGCGGCGAGATCGTGGTGGACCACGAGGTCGGCCCCGACGTCGGGGATGTCCGGCCGGCTTCCGCTGTGGTTCCGGACTGCGCTGCCGTCCCGGCAACCCCGGACCCGCAGCCGCCCGGCAGTCTCCCTCCACCTGCCGGGCGGCCCGGCACACACGAGTCGACACCGTGCCGTAGCGGCACGGTCAAGAGCCGTGCCCCGTCCGCGGCGGTTCAGGCGGCGCCGGCCGGCCGGGGGCTGCCGCGTGGCCGCTGCCGCGGGTCGATCCACCGGGGCGGGATGAACTCGGGCAGCCCGTGCCGGATGCGGATGGTCCATTCCGAGTGGTGCACCAGGCGGTGGTGGACCTTGCAGAGCATCACGCAGTTGTCCAGCGCGGTGGCGCCGCCGGTCTCCCACGGCACGAGGTGGTGAACCTCGCAGCAGGACGGTGGCCGGTCGCAGCCGGGATGCGCGCAGCCGCGGTCGCGGGCGGTGACGGCGCGGCGCAGCCCGTCGGGGACGCTGCGCCGGGTGCGGCCCACGTCGAGCGGCTGCCCCCGGCCGTTCATCACGATCGGGACGATGCCCGCGTCGCAGGCCAGGATCCGCAGGCTCTCCGGGGTGGTGGTCCCGCCGAAGTCGAGCACCGCGGCGCGGGCCCGGCGCTGCAGGTCGTCGAGCCCGATCAGCACGCTGACGAGCGGCGGCCGCCGGTGTCGGGCACGGCGCCGCGATCGAGCGCGTGCCCGCAGATCTCCGCGAGTGCCTCGGCCCGGCGCTCCTCCGGGCGGCGCTCGTCGAGCGCGTCGCGCGGGGCGGCCAGCGCGTCGACGGCGGTGGCGAGCGCATCGAACAGGGCTGCGTCGTCGGGCTCGGGGGACCGGTAGCGGCGCTCGGCGAAGGCGCCCCGCCGGTCCAGGGGCGCGATGGTGGCGACGGCGGCCCGGTCGGGGCGTCGGGTCGCCTCCCCGCAGAGGGTCAGCACCGACAGCAGGTCGCCGGCATCGGCGGCCGGATCGGCGGCGGACTCCAGCGCGGCGACCGCCTCGGTGAGGAGGCGGCGCGCGGTGCCGAACCGGCCGATGGGCATGCGTCCACCGTGGTAGAACTGATGTTCGACCGCAATCGTGGTCCCGGGTCAGAGCGACAGCTTGTACCCCAGGTGGCTCGCCTCGAACCCCAGCCGCTGGTAGAACCGGTGCGCCTCGGTCCGGCGGGCGTCCGAGGTCAGCTGCACCAGCGCGCACCCGCTGCGCCGGGCCTCGTCCACCGCCCAGCGCAGCAGCGTCTCGCCGAGCCCGGCACCCTGGGCCGTCCCGGCGACCCGGACCCCCTCGATCTGCGCCCGTAGCGCACCCCGGCGGGACAGCCCGGGCAGCAGCGACAGCTGGAGCGTCCCGACGACCGCGCCGTCCCGTTCGGCGACGACCAGCAGCTCCGACGGGTCGGCGTCGACCGTCGCGAACGCGGCCAGGTAGGGCGCGAGATCGTCGGCCGACTCGCGGCCGGCGCCGATGCCGTCGTCGGCGAGCAGTGCCGCGACGGCCGCGACGTCGGCCTCGACGGCCCGGCGGATCACGGTGCCGGTCACGACCGCTCCCCGCCGGCGGCGATCTCGCGCAGCGCCAGGATGTGCGCGCTCACCTGCTCCCGGCCGTCCCCGGTCAGCCGGACCCAGGACTTGCGCGCGGACCCGGTCGGCTCCCGCCACGACTCGACCAGCCCGGCCGTGGCGAGCGCCTTGAGCTGCTTGGACAGCGCCGAGTCGGACAGGCCGACCCGGTCCCGCACGAAGCCGAACTCGACCTCGCCGGCGGCGACCAGGGTGGCCGCGATCCGCAGCCGGGTCGGGTCCAGCAGCAGCGGGACGAGCCGGGTGTCCGGGCCCGGTTCAGGCATCCCGGCCCGCCCGCGGCAGCATCCTGGTGACGGCCAGGTAGCCGGCCGGCCGGGACACCGCGAGCACCAGCCCGGCGACCGTGTTGGGCCGGGTCAGCCGGCTCCTTCGGATCAGGTGCACGGCGACCCGTTCGGCGGCGTACCAGCCCAGGCCGACGCCGGCGATCTTCCCCGCGAGGGCGGGCTGCGGGCCGTCGCCCGGCGCGTACGGGACGACCTGGCTCCCGCGTACGTCCAGCAGCGAGAGGCCCAGCAGCGCCGCCTGGATCACGGCCGAGGCGACCATCCGCCGGCGCGGGCCGGTGATCTCGTCCTTGGCGGCGAAGTCGAGGAAGGTCAGGACGGACGTGGCGGCCAGCATGATCGGCACGTTCCGCCGGTGCGCGGTGTCGACGGCACGCCGGGCCGCGTCGACCTCGGCCACGTTCGCCGCGGCGTCCTCAGGTGTGGGTCGGGTGGGCACAGGACAGTGTTACCAGACTACTTTCCTATAAGGCAACTAGAATCGGGTCCGCGGTGCCGGTCGACCGAGGCGCGGGCCTGGTCGGCCAGGTCCCGCAGCCGGACGACCGTGCGCTGCGCCTCGGGCGTCAGGGTCGCGAGGTCGGTGCCGTCCAGCAGCAGTTCGACGGCGTCGAGCACCCGGGACAGCTGCAGGCCGTAGCTGCCGACGTCGCCGAGCACCCGTCGTTCCAGGTCGGCGTCCCGGGAGTTCCAGTTGACGGTGACGAAGTCGCTGAACCAGCTGGTCGTGGGCCGGTAGTCCCAGCGCTTGAGGAAGTTCGCGAACGGGCCGAGCAGGTCGCCGAGCATCGGGAGCCCTCCCTGGTGCGGTACGGCCGCCGACCGGCGGCCACCGGTGATCGTCGCCCGCGGCCCCGGCCGTCCTCGTCGGCCCGATTGACGATCCTCCTCAGCCGCCCGTCCGGCCCGGCTCGGTCACCTCGGCGACCGCCGATCGCCGCACGTGCGACCGGGCGTGCGCGACGGCGTCGCCGAGATCGTCGATCAGGTGTGACGGGTGGCGCAGCGCGTCGATCGCACCGACCCGCCGCAGCATCGTCCGGTGTTCCCCCTGCACGCCCTTGACCAGCACGGTCAGTCCGGACGCCTCCAGGTCGCCGATCAGCTCGCCGAGCGCCCGGGCACCGGTGGCGTCCAGCATCCCGATCCGGGACAGCCGCAGGATCACCACCAGCACGCCGTCGTCGACTGACCGCTCGGTGACCGTGCCGAACACCCGCTCGGCCGCCCCGAAGAACAGTGAGCCCTCCAGCCGGAACAGCGCGATGTGCTCGTCGCCCGGCGCCGCCGGGCCGGGCAGCGGCTCCCGGTGCACGTCGGTGGACCGCGCGACGTGCCGCAACGCCAGGAACGCGGCCACCAGGATGCCGACCTGGATCGCCTGCACCAGGTCGAGCGCGACCGTGACCACCGCCGTCACGGTGAACGTCAGCGCTGCGCCCCGACCGGCCCCGAGTACCGCCCGGACCGTCGCCGCCGGGATCATCCGGACGCTGGTCACCAGCAGCACCCCGGCGAGCGCGGCGAGCGGGATCGCCGACGCCGGGCCGGTCGCCAGGTAGAGCACGGCGAGGATCACCACGGCGTGCACGACGGCGGCCAGCCTGGTCCGCGCGCCGGACCGCACGTTCACCGCAGTGCGCGCGATCGCCCCGGTGGCCGGCATCCCGCCGAACAGCCCGCTCGCGACCGAGGCGAGCCCCTGCCCGACCAGCTCGCGGTCCGGATGGTGCGCGGTGCGCGTCATCGAGGTGGCGACCCGGGCCGAGAGCAGCGACTCGATCGCGGCCAGCGCGGCCACCGCGAGGGCCGCCCCGGCGAGCTCGCGCAGCACGCCGGGATCGATCGCCGGGATCGACGGCAGCGGCAGCGAGTCCGGCAGGGCCCCGATCCGGGCGACCGGGGCGCCGGTGAGCTCGGCGATCAGGGTCACGACGGCGACCGCGATCAGGGACGCCGGGATCGCCGCGTGCAACCGCGGCAGCAGCACCATCGCGGCGGCGACCAGCGCGACCGTGCCGAGCGTCCACAGGGTGGGGGTGAGGTCGGCGGCGGTCAACGCCCGTCCGGCCGCGTCGACCGCGGTGACCAGCGTGTTGCCGCCGGGTTCGATCCGGACCGCGAGCAGGGCGGGCACCTGCTGCAGCGCGATGATGCAGGCGATGCCGAGGGTGAAGCCCTCCACGACCGGCCACGGCAGGACGGTCACCACCCGGCCCAGCCGGGCCAGACCGGCGACGAGCACGAGCACCCCGGCGAGCACTGCGACCACGGTCACCGCCCCCGGGCCGTGCACCGCGACGATCGGGGCGAGCACCACCGCCATCGCGCCGGTGGGCCCGGAGACCTGCACGTTCGAGCCACCGAACACGGCCGCGACGATCCCGGCGACGACCGCGGTGACCAGACCGGCCGCCGGCCCGATCCCGGCGCTCGCGCCGAACGCCAGCGCGAGCGGCAGCGCGACGACGCCGACGGTCAGCCCGGCGGCCAGGTCGGCGCGCAGCGTGCGCGGGCGCAGGTCGTAGTCGGCACGGGCGGGCAGCAGTCCGCGCAGGCCGCTCACCGGCCGTGCTCGGCGGTCGCGTCGAGCAGGGTCTCCGGGGTCGCGCCCGGCAGCGGGGGCAGCGCCCGGGCGGCCTCCAGCCGGGCCTCGTCGCGGGTCAGGCTGGACAGCAGGAACGCCCGCGCGACGACCAGCAGCTCGGCGACCAGCGGTTCGGTCAGCCGGTAGTCGACCGCGTTGCCGGTCCGGGCCGAGGTGACCACGCCGGCCCGGCGCAGCACGGCGAGGTGCTGGGAGAGCTGGGACGCCTCGCAGCCGGTGATCTCCAGCAGCCGGGTGACCCCGACGCCGTCCGGTCCGGTCGCGGCGAGCTCCTCGAGCACCTGGATCCGGGCCGGGTGGGCCAGGCACTTGAACAGGTCGGCCTTGATCCGGTAGAGCGGTTCGGTGCTGCGCAGTCGTGCAGGCATTCGCCGTCGACCTCCTTGTTTGATGGAAATCTTAATCCATCAAACCGGGTCACGAGCGGGCGGTCTGCTCCGGGGTCTCGCCGAACTCGCGGGCGAAGGCGATCCGGAACCGTCCGAGGTGGGTGAAGCCCCAGCGGGCGGCGATCCGGGCGGGATCGGGCCGGTCGCCGTCGAGCAGGTCCCGGTGGGCGCCGTGCAGCCTGGTGTGCCAGAGCAGCAGCGCCGGATCGACGCCGGCCCGGTGCAGGCTCGCCAGCGCGGTGCGGGCCGGCATCCCGGTCAGTGCGGAGAGGTCCGCCGGGCCGATCGGTACGTCCGCGTGCGCGCACAGGTAGTCGGCCACCCGGGAGACGACGCCCCGGTCCAGCCGGGGCACCGGCCGCCTGGCCCGCTCGGCCGCGCCGTCGAGCACGGTGTTCGGGAAGGTCGCCAGGAAGGTGACGGCGAGCCGGTGGAACGCGGCGTCCAGGACGACCGGGTTGTCGAGCAGCATCGGGTTGCCCAGCACCCGGTCGCGGACGTGCACGAGGGTGGCCTCCCACCACCGGGCCGCCGGCTCGGACACCGGCCGCAGCCCGGTCAGCGCGAACCGCTCGGCCGGGATCCCGTGCACCTGCTCGGCGAACTCGGCGACCCGGCGCGCGTCCAGCGCGGCGACGTCGAGATCGATGTCCTCGACGACGTCCCGGAACCGGCCCTGCACCGGCATCACCGCGACGTCCCCGGCGCCGAGCCGGATCGAGCCGTACGCCTCGGTGTCCCACTCCATCCGGCCGTCGCAGACGGTGTCCACCACGTACCGGTTCTCCACCGGGTCCACCTGGGCGTCGATCCCCAGGGTGACCCACAGCTGGCTCAGCTCCAGGCCGGGGACGACCAGGGTGTCGTGGCCCATCTCGAACGCGCGCCCGCTCTCGGCGGGGCGCACCGAGGTGGCCGCATAGTGCTCGGCGGCGAACTGCTCCACGTCGGCGGGCTCGCTGGAGCGGAAGCTGATCCGGCCGACGCCGGTTCCGGGAACGCCATCGGCCACGTCGTCCTCCGTGCGGGTCGCCCGGGTGGGCGGTTTCCGGAACGTACCCCCGCCCGGCCCGGTGCGCGACCCGACCTGGCCCCCTGGTCAGCGGGTCTGCGCGACCACCCACGACAGGTAGTCGGCGCTGCCGCCGGTGACCGGCGCGGCGATGATCTCGGGGACGTCGTAGGAGTGCCGTTCCCGCAGGTGGTCGGTGAGGGCGTCGACCCGGTCGGCGGCGGTCTTGACCTCCACCCGCCACTCCGCCTCGGTCTGCACGGCACCTTCCCAGCGGAACACGCTGGTGACCGGGCCGGCGACCTGCGCGCAGGCACCGAGCCGGGCCGCCACCGCGCCCGCCGCCAGGTCGCGTGCGGCCGCCTCGCTGTCGGTGGTGGTCACGACGGTGCACACGGCGGTCCGGTACTCACTCATGCCGGGCACCGTAGTGCGCGGGTTCTCCACATGTGGATCAGCTGTGGACAGCCGGCCCGGCCAACGCCGCGACGTCGTCCGCGCAGCCCCAGGACAGCGTGATGCCGGACCCGCCGTGGCCGTAGTCGTGGATGACCCGCGGCCGGTCGGCGGTCGCCGGCTCGGCCTCCAGCCGGACCTCCGGGCGGGCCGGGCGCAGCCCGGCCACGTGCTCCAGCACCCGGGTCCCGCGCAGCGCGGGGGCGATGTCCGCGCAGCGTTCGACGATGGCCGCGCCGACCGCCGGATCGGGGGTGGCGTCCCAGGCGCCCTCGTCGAGGGTGCAGTCGTGCTCGCGGCCGCCAGGTGCGAGGTGGACTCGTGCACCGCGACGTCGGACAGCACCCGGACCGACCAGCCTCGCTCGCGCAGCCGGACGGCACAGCTCAGCCCGGCGATCCCGGCACCGACGACGACGGCCCGGCCGGTCATGCGGGTCAGACCTCGTAGGCGGCGTCGAAGAAGGCCAGCTCCAGGTCGACCGCGCGGACGAACAGCGCGGCCACCCGGTCCCGCCGCGCCGCGTCGAGACCGTCGGCGACCCGGTCCAGCTCGGCGCGCAGGAACGCCACCCACTCCTCGAACTCGACGCCGCGGTGCAGCTCGATCCACTCCCGGCAGATCGCGTCGTCCGGGAGCGCGGTGCCGGGCCGCGACGCCCAGTCCAGGTACAGCCACTCGGCGACCACCAGCACGGCGAGCGCCTCCGGGTACCCGTCGGTGCGCGCGGAGTCCATCAGCTCCAGGAACCCGACGGTGGGCGCGGCCCGCACCGGCGTGCTGCTGCCGTCGAGCTCGCCCAGCGAGCGTTCGAAGTAGTCGTTCTCCGGGCCGGCGACCAGCCCGAGCTGGCGGGCCAGCCGGACCCGGGGGACCGGCCGGTCGGCGTTCGCCACCGCCGCGCCGAGCAGCGCGACGAACGCGTCGACGAACTGGAGGTCCTGCTCCAGGTAGTGCCGCAGGACGGCGCGGTCCACCTTCCCGGTCCACAGCTCGTCGACGAAGCGGTGCCCGACCGCCGCGTCCCACACCGTCGTGCTCGACTCCCGCAGCTGCCCGCTGAACGACATGCCACCCACCGTAGGGCCCCGTCCGGGCCGGTCGCCTACGGTTGACCGATCATCGACCCGGAACGGGAGTGCGGACATGGCTGGGCGATCGCTGGTCCGCGGCGACGGGACGCCGCTGTGGCAGCAGCTGCTGGCCGATCTCCGCAGGCGGCTGGAGGACGGTGAGTTCGCGGCGGCGCTGCCCGGCGAGTTCGCGCTCGCCGCCGAGTACGCGGTGAGCCGCTACACCGTCCGCGAGGCGCTGCGCCGGATGCGGGAGGACGGCGCCGTCGTCGCCAGCCGCGGCCGGGTCGCCCGCCCGGCCGGTCCGGCCGCGATCGAGCAGCCGCTCGACGAGCCGTACTCGCTCTACGTCGCCGTCGAGGCGGCCGGCCGGACGCAGCGCAGCGTGGTCCGGACGTTCGAGGTGCGGGCCGACGGCGTCGTCGCCGCCCGGATGGGGCTGGAGGAGTCCACCCCGCTGGTGCACCTGGAGCGGCTGCGCCTGGCCGACGCCGAGCCGCTCGCCGTCGACCGGGTGTGGCTGCCCGAGGACCTGGCCGCACCGCTGCTGGACGTCGACTTCTCGCACACCGGTCTCTATCCCGAGTACCGGCGGCGCTGCGGGATCCGGGTGGACGGCGGCAGCGAGAACATCCGGGCGGTGATCCCCGGCCGCGGCGAGCAGGAGCTGCTGGGGATCGACGACGGCGTCGCCGCGCTGTCCATCGAGCGGCTCGGCCTGGCCGGCGGCCGGCCCGTCGAGTGGCGGCACACCCTCGTCCGCGGTGACCGGTTCTCGGTCACCGCGCAGTTCTCCGCCCGCGCCGGGTACCGGGTGGACCTCTCCGAGCCCACGGCGGACCGCCCGGCCGGCCGGTAGCGGCCGGCCGGACCGGCCCCCGTGCTCAGCGCGGGGACAGCCAGGTCGACGCGGCCACCAGCAGCGCGGCGGCGGCCCGCTCCAGGGTCGGCTCCACCCCGGTCGGCACGAACTTCGGCGAGTGCCCGCCCGGCGCCACCCCGGCCGCGACGGCGGGCTGCGGGCGTTCCGGCCCGTCCGGGGCAGCTCGTCGACCAGCACGGTCGCGACGTCCTCGTGCCGGCGGACGACGATCTCGGCCGCGACGTCCGCGCTGCCGGACAGCACGGTGGCGAACCGGGTGACCGGCAGGCCGGCGAGCGCGGCGGCGACCGCGTTCGCCCGGCCCGGCCGGCAGCGCACCCGCAGCAGCAGCGAGATGCCGAGCCCGCAGCGCAGGTCGTCGAGCAGGCCGGTCACCTTGACGGTGCGGGACTCCAGCAGCTGCTGGCCGCGCCGGGCCACGGTCGTCTCGGGCGCGCCGACGGCCTCGGCGACCGCGGTCCACGACGCGCGGCCGTTGGCCTGCAAGGCGGCGACGATACGGCGGTCCAGCTCGTCGAGCTTGGCGAGATAACCACGAGATCACTGTGGTGGGGAAACCTCCAAGTCAACCGTCGGTGATGGTGGAAACCACCGCATAACCTGAGGTCATCTGCACGCTACGCCGGGACGGACACGCCGATCCCGCCCGGGGTGTCCGCGCCGTAGCGGGCGATCTCGGCCTGCAGGTCGAGCCGGACGGTGCGCATGTCGGTGTCGTCGCCGAGCAGCGCGGCGGGCACCAGCCAGCACACCTCGAACTCCAGCCCGTCCGGGTCGTGCGCGTAGAGCGCCTTGGTGGAGCCGTGATCGGAGGCGCCGACCAGGGCGCCGGCCCCGCGCAGCCGCTGCTCGACGGCGGCCAGTTCGCCGAGGGTGTCGACCTCCCAGGCCAGGTGGTAGAGCCCGACGGTGGACCGGCCGGCCTGCGAGGCCCCGGCCCGGTCGCCGATCGCGAACACGGCGAGATCGTGGTCGTTGGTCGAGCCGGCCGCCTGCAGGAAGGCGCCGCGCCCGCCGGGGAGCTCGACGACCGTGCGGAAGCCGAGCACGTCGCGGTAGAAGGCGACGCTGCGGGCGGCGTCGCGGACGTAGAGCACGGCGTGGTTGAGGCGCTGGACGGGCATGGTCGCTCCCAAAAAGTTGAACTCTCAACTTGAACGGTACGCCCGGCGGTCCGGAAGTTCAACGGATGCGAGGTCTTGTCCGTTTCGTCAACCCCCTTTAATCTCTGTGCACAAGACGCACTCCAGTTGCATATGTTGCACACTCAGGGTGGCGAGGACGCCGCTCGAGGAAGGACGAGGATGTCCGTACCGAACCTGCGGGCCCGCCTGCTCGTGGCGCTGACCGCGACCGCTGCGCTGGTGCTCACCGGATGTGCCGACCGCTCGGGCGGCGGTGCCGCCGCCGGGGACGACTTCCCCACGGGCACGATCACGATGTTCACCCCGACCTCGGCGGGCGGCGCGACCGACCTCACCGCGCGCACCCTCGCCACCGAGATGGAGGCCGATCTCGGCACGTCCGTCGTGGTCGACAACCGGCCCGGCGGATCCGGCTCGGTGGGCATGGCCCATCTCGCCGGCCTGGCACCGGACGGTTACTCGATCGCCGTCCTGCCGGTCGAGGTGAGCATGCTCGGCCATCAGGGCTACGACACCGATCCCGCCGACTACGACTTCCTCGGCCAGGCCAACACCCAGCCCGGCACCGTCGCAGTGCCGGCGTCCAGCCCGTACACCACGCTCGACGAGCTGCTCGCCGCCGCCGGCGCCGAGCCGGGCCGGGTCACCGTCTCCAATGCCGGTCCCGGATCGAGCTGGGAGGCTGCGTCGAAGGAGCTGGCCCGCACCGCGGGCGTCGAGTTCCAGGGCGTCCCGTTCGACGGCGGCGCCCCCGCGGTGGCCGCCGCGGTCGGCGGGCAGGTCGACGCCGTCGTCGCCGGCATCGGCGAGACCGCGCCCGCGCACGACGACGGCCGGCTCCGCGTGCTCGCCGTCTTCACCCCCGAGCGGGCGCCCGCCCTGCCCGACGTGCCCACCGCGACCGAGCTCGGGCACGACGTCGTCACCGGCAGCTGGGCCGTCCTGGCCGCACCGGCCGGCCTGCCCGCCGAGGTCCGCGACCGGCTGGAGGCCGCCGTGCGCACCGCCGTCGACGCCGAGGGCTACCGGGAGCTGATCACCAGCGGCGGGAACCTGGTCGAGTACCGCTCCGCCGCCGACACCACCGCCTTCGTGCAGGAGGAGCACCAGCGGTTCGGGGAGCTCGCCGAGGCCGGGCAGTGACGGCCGCGACCACCGGGACGACGGCCGTGACCACCGGCGAACCGCAGGCCGGCACCGGGACCGCTCCGGGGCCGCGCGCCCGGCTCCGCGAGCTCGCTGTCGCCGGCGTGGTGGCCGGCGTCGCGGTGGTCGTGCTGGTCGCCGCCGCCGGCATCACCTCCTCGGTCGACGGCGGCGCGCTCGGCCCCCGCTGGTGGCCGAGCGTGCTCGGGGTGCTGCTGCTCGCCGGTGCGGTCGCCGTCGCGGCGACCGGCCTGCTCCGCCCGCGCCCGGCCGAGGGCGAGCCGACCCTGGGCGGGCTGCTCCGGCTCGCCCTGGTGCTGGCGCTCGTCGCCGGTTTCGGGCTCGCCTGGTACCGGCTGCACTTCCTGCTGGTGATGCCGTTCCTGCTGGCCGGCCTGGTCGCCGTCGGCGGCGGCCGCGGCCTGCGTGACCTGCTGCTCGTGCCCGCCCTCGCGACCGCCGTCCTCTACGGCGTGTTCGGCCTGCTGCTGCGGGTCCCGCTGTGACCGCGCTGCTGGACGGCGTCGGCGCGCTGCTCGACCCGACGATCGGGCTGTGCCTGCTGATCGGCGTGCTGCTCGGGACGCTGGTCGGCGCCGTCCCCGGGGTGACCGCGACGATGGCGGTCGCGCTGGCCGCCGGGTTCACCCTCACCCTGGAGCCGCTGCAGGGCCTCGCCGTGCTGCTGTCGATCTACGTCGCGGCCCAGTTCGGCGACCGGGTGCCGGCCATCCTGATCAACACGCCGGGCACCCCCGCGTCGATCGCGACCACCTTCGACGGCTACCCGATGGCGAAGCAGGGCCGGGCCGGGGTCGCGCTGACCAGCTCCGCGGTGGTCTCCGCGGTCGGCTCGGTGGTCGGCATCGCGATCCTGCTGCTGGCCGCCCGCCCGCTCGCCGACCTGGCGCTCGGGTTCGGCCCGCCGGAGCTGTTCGCGCTGGTCGTGTTCGGGCTGACGATGATGATCGGGGTCGCGGCCGGGAAGGTCACCAAGGGCCTCGTCGCCGGTGTCGCCGGGCTGCTGCTCGGCACCGTCGGGCGGGACCCGATCACCGGCGACGCCCGGTTCACCCTCGGTGTCGACGAGCTCAGCAGCGGCATCCCGTTCATTGCCGCGATCGTCGGCCTGTTCGGCGTCGCCGAGGTGCTGCACCAGGTCCTCTGCTCGCGCACCGGGGACCGGCCCGCGCCGATCACCCAGCTCGGGCAGTGGTGGCCGTGCCGGGAGGACCGCCGCACGCTGCGCCGGCCGACCGCGATCGGGGCCGGGGTCGGCGCCGTCGTCGGGATCGTCCCGGGCGCCGGCGGCGACATCGCCGGGGTGATCGGCTGGGACCGGGCCCGGCGCGCGTCGCGCCGCCCGCAGGACTTCGGCCGGGGCTCGCTGGAGGGCGTGGCCGCCGCGGACACCGCGAGCACCGCGACGATGGGCGGCTCGGTCACCACCACCCTGGCGATCGGTGTGCCCGGCGACTCGGTGATGGCCGTGATGCTCGGCTCGATGATCATCTGGGGGCTGCAGCCCGGCCCGTCGCTGTTCGTGAACTCGCCGGACCTGGTGTGGAGCATCGGGACGATCATGCTGCTCGCCACCGCCGGTGCGCTGGCGCTGGCACTGGTCCGGATGCGCGGCGTGGTCAAGCTGCTCGCGCTGCCGCAGCACCACCTGTGGGCGGTGATCCTCACCTTCTGCATGGTCGGGACCTTCGCCGTGCAGAACAGCGTGTTCGACGTCGGCCTGATGATGGTCTTCGGCCTGATCGGGCTGTTCATGCGCCAGTTCGGCTTCCCGCCGGGGCCGCTGGTGCTCGGCCTGATCCTCGGCCCGCTGGCCGAGAGCAGCCTGCGCCGCGCACTGCTCATCGACGGCGCCGCCGCGATCTACACCAGCCCGGTCGCGCTCGGGCTGCTGCTGCTCGGCGCGCTCGCACTGGCCGGTCCGGCACTGCGCCGGATCGTCCGCCGCCCCGGCAGGAAGGAAGACCGTGACGCCGTCCGCGCCCCCTGAGGAGCTCGACGTCCTCTGCATCGGCGAGAGCATGATCCTCGTCGCCCCGGTGCACCCGGAGCCGCTGGAGCACGCCGGGGAGGTCGCGCTCGGCGTCGGCGGGGCCGAATCGACCGTGGCCCTCTACCTGGCCGAGCGCGGGCACCGCAGCGCCTGGCTGAGCCAGGTCGGCGACGACGCGCTGGGCAGGCGGATGGTCGCCGCCGTCGCCGCCCCCGGGGTGGACGTCTCGGCCGTCCGGGTGCTGCCCGGCGCGCCCACCGGCGTCTACTTCAAGGACCCCGGCCCGGAGGGCACCCGCGTCCTCTACTACCGCGCCGGCTCGGCGGCGTCCCGGATGGATCCGTCCGTGCTGGACGCGGTGCGCTGGGACCGGACCCGGATCGTGCACGTCTCCGGGATCACCGCCGGGCTCTCGGCGGGCTGCCGGGAGCTGCTCGACGCGGTGTTCGGCCCGGCCCGCGAGCACGGCGTGACGGTCTCGTTCGACATCAACCACCGGCCCGGGCTGTGGTCGGCGCAGGCCGCCGCCCCGGTGCTGCGCGAGCTGGCCCGCCGGGCCGACGTGGTCTTCGTCGGCCGCGACGAGGCGCACACGCTGTGGGGGACCGGCGGCCCGGCCGAGGTCGCCGCGCTGCTGGCCGGTGCCGGGCGGGTCGTCGTCAAGGACGGCCCGGTGGGCGCCACCGAGATCACCCCCGGCGCGCCGCCGGTGTTCGTGGCCGCACACGAGGTCGACGTCGTCGAGGCGGTCGGCGCGGGCGACGCGTTCGCCGCGGGATACCTGTCGGCGCTGCTGCGCGGGGAGAATGCGACCAGCCGGCTGCGCACCGGTCACGATCTCGCGGCCCGCGCGCTGAGCAGCACGCACGACTTCCTGCCCGTCCCCACGAGGTGATCATGTCGCAGAGCATCCAGCGCGCCGCCGAGGTCCTGGAGTTCGTCAGTGTCGCACCGCGCACCCAGCTGGAGGTGGCCGAGCACCTGGGCGTGCACCGGTCGACCGGGCTGCGCATCCTGCACACGCTCACCGAGTGCGGGCTCACCCGGCGGCACACCGACGGCCGCTACGGCGTCGGGTACCGGCTGGCCGGGCTGGCCGCGATCGCCGTCGAGCAGTTCGACCTGAGCGCGCTCGCCCGCCCCTACCTGGTCGGGCTCGGCGCCGAGTGCTCGCACACCGTGCACCTGGCGGCGCTGCAGGACAGCGCGATCGTCTACGTGGACAAGATCGAGCAGCCCGGCATGGTCCGGCTGTACTCCCAGGTCGGGCAGAAGGTCTGCCTGCACACCGCCGGGGTCGCCAAGGCGATCCTGGCGCATCTGCCCGCCGAGCAGATCGACGCGCTGCTCGACACCGCCGACTTCGCCCGGCACACCGACACCACCATCACCACCCGCGAGCGGTACCGGGCCGAGCTGGCCCGGGTCGTCGAGCGCGGCTGGGCCGTCGACGACGGCGAGTACGAGGACTACGTCAACTGCATCGCGATGCCGGTGCGCGACCACGCCGGGCGGGTGATGGCGGCGGTCTCGGTGACCGCGCTCAAGGCCCGGGCCACGCTCGACGACCTCGATCTGCTGCGCCCGCGGCTGGCCGAGGTCACCACCCACATCTCCGAGGAGCTCGGATGGCGGACCTGACCCACTTCTTCGACGCCGAGCTGGGCGAGCGCCCGCTGATGGCGATCCTGCGCGGACTGCCGCCGGACCGGACCGTCGAGCTCGCCGAGCGGGCCTGGGACGCCGGGTTCGGCGCCGTCGAGGTGCCGGTGCAGTCGGCCGCGTCGCTGGACGCGCTGCGGGCCACCGTCGACGCCGGCCGCCGCCGCGGCCGCCCGGTCGGTGCCGGCACCGTGCTGTCCCCGGAGCACGTCACCCGGGCCGCCGCGGCCGGGGCCGCCTTCACCGTCTCGCCGGGCACCGATCCGGCCGTCGCGGTGGCCAGCGCCACCGCCGGGCTGGCGCACCTGCCGGGTGTCGCGACCGCCACCGACGTGCAGCGCGCCGTCGGGCTCGGCCTGCGCTGGCTCAAGGCGTTCCCGGCGTCGCTGCTGGGGCCGGGCTGGTTCGGCGCGATGCACGGCCCGTTCCCGCAGGCCCGGTTCGTCGCCACCGGCGGGATGGACGCCGGCAACGCGGCCGGGTACCTGGCCGCGGGCGCCGCCGCGGTCGCCGTCGGCTCCGCGCTGGAGGACCTCGCCGCCGTCGACCGGCTCGCCGCGCTCGCCTGAGCGTCCGGCCCCCACGACCCACCGTCCCCGGATCCGCGAGGAGAACCCGTGACCACGCACGTCACCCCCGCCCACGTCCCCGCCGCCGACCGCTACGACCGGATGCCGCACCGCCGCGCCGGGCGCAGCGGGCTGCAGCTGCCCACGATCTCGCTGGGCATGTGGCACAACTTCGGCGACGACACCCCGATCACCCGGCAGCGGGAGATCCTGCACCGGGCGTTCGACCTGGGCATCACGCACTTCGACCTGGCGAACGGCTACGGCCCGCCGTTCGGGTCGGCGGAGAAGAACGTCGGCCGGATCCTGGCCGAGGACTTCGCCGGGCTGCGCCACGAGCTGATCGTCTCGACGAAGGCGGGCTACCCGTTCTTCCAGGGCCCGCACGGTTCCGGCGGCGGCCGCGGCCACCTGCTCACCAGCCTGGACCACTCGCTGACCAGCCTGCGGCTGGACCACGTCGACATCTTCTACAGCCACCGCTACGACCCCGACGTGCCGTTGGAGGAGACCGCCGCCGCGCTCGACGCCGCTGTGCGCTCCGGGAAGGCCCGCTACGCCGGGATCTCGTCGTACTCGGCGCAGCGCACCCGGGAGATCGCCGCGATCCTGCACCGGCTCGGCACCCCGCTGGTGCTGCACCAGCCGTCGTACTCGCTGCTCAACCGGTGGGTGGAGCAGGGCGAGCCGAGCCTGCTCGACGTGCTCGGCGACGAGGGGATCGGCGCCATCGCGTTCTCCGCGCTGGCCCAGGGCCTGCTCACCGGCAAGTACCTGCACGGCGTCCCGGAGGGCTCGCGCGCCACCCAGGGCAAGACGCTGCGCGAGGGCATGCTCGGCGAGGAGAACCTGGCCCGGATCAAGGCGCTGCACGAGATCGCCCGCAGGCGCGGCCAGACGCTGGCCCAGATGGCGCTGGCCTGGGTGCTGCGCGACCCGCGGATCACCTCGGTGCTGGTCGGGGCGAGCCGGCCGGAGCAGCTCGACGACTCGGTCGGCGCGCCGGCCGCGCCGCCGTTCACCGACGACGAGCTCACTGAGATCGAGCAGTACGCGCAGGACGGGGGGCTCAACATCTGGGCCGCCTCGTCGGACGCGTGAACGCCCCGCCGCTGGAGCGGATCGAGGACGACGAGCGCGCGCTGGTCTTCGACGGCTGCACCCGCGACGACGCCTGGGAGCTGGGCTGCCTGCTGCGGGCCACCGCCGTCGGCGCCGGGCACGGGCTGAGCATCGGCGTGGCGCTGAACGGCCAGTGGGTGTTCGGCTGCGTGCTCGACGGCGCCACCGCCGACAACGACCTGTGGCTGCGGCGCAAGGCCGCCACCGCCCTGCACTACCAGCGCAGCTCGCTCGGCGTCGCGGCCTGGTTCGCCGAGCGCGGCCAGGACTTCGACGCCGACTCCCGGCTGCCCGCCGACGGGCACGCCGCCCGCGGCGGCGCGTTCCCGATCCGCACCACCGGTGCGGGGACCGTCGGGGTCGTGTCGGTGTCCGGGCTCCCGCACGTCGAGGACCACGCGTTCGTCGTCGCACAGCTGCGCGCCCACCTGGGCCGCTGACCCGACCGGAAGGAACCCCCGTGCACCCCGACGAGGTACGACGCCGGATCGCCGGCGTGGTCGCGATCGTCCCGACCCCGTTCGACGGCGACGACCGGATCGACGAGGCCGCGTTCGGCGGCCTGCTCGACCGGCTCACCGCCGGCGGCGTCGCCGCGATCACCGTCAACGGCAACACCGGCGAGTTCTTCACGCTCTCGCCCGCCGAGGCCGGCCGGCTGGTGGAGCTGGCCGCCGGTCGCACCGGCGACGCGCTGTTCGTCGCCGGCGTCGGGTTCGACCCGCGGACCGCGGTGGAGTCGGCCCGCCGCGCCCGGGAGCTGGGCGCGCACGCGGTGATGGTGCACCCCCCGGTGCACCCCTACGTGTCGCCGCAGGGCTGGGTCGACCACCACGTGCGGATCGCCGGCGAGCTGCCCGGCCTGGCCGTCGTGCCCTACCTGCGGGACGACCGGATCGGCTCGGCCGAGCTGGCCGCGCTGGCCGACGCCTGCCCGAACGTGGTCGCGGTGAAGTACGCGGTTCCCGATCCGGTGCGGGTCGCGGCCGTCGTGCGCGGCCCGGGCGCCGACCGGTTCGCCTGGATCGCCGGCCTCGCCGAGTCGCACGCCCCGGCCGCCGCGGTCGCCGGCACGGTCGGCTTCACCTCCGGCCTGGCCGTCGTGCATCCCGAGCTGTCCGACCGGATGCAGCAGGCGCTGGCCCGGGCCGATCTCCCGACGGCGATGCGGGTGTGGGACGAGGTCCACGAGTTCGAGCGGCTGCGCGCGGCCGACCGGTCGGCCGACAACGTCGGCGTGGTCAAGGAGGCGCTGGCCCGGATCGGGCTCTGCCGGCCCGACGTGCGCCCGCCCGCCACCCGGCCGGCGCCCCCGGTGGTGGACGCGGTGCGCCGGATCGTCGACGGCTGGGGGCTCAGCGCGACACCAGCCAGGTGAGCACCACCGCCGACCGGGTGTGGTCGACGTTCGGCGCCATCCGCAGCCGCTCCAGCGCGTCCTCCAGCGAGCGGACGTCGCGGGAGCGGAGCAGCACCAGCGCGTCCGCCTCGCCGGTGATCGTCCCGGCGGTGACCACCTCGGGCACCGCCGACAGCATCCGCTGCAGCTCGCCGGGGGCGACCGTGCCCCGGCAGAACAGCTCGACGTAGGCGGCGACGCCGGGGCCGCCGTCGGCGTCCGGTGCCACCTCGACGGTGAAGCCGCGGATGATCCCGCGCTCGGTGAGCCGGTCCACCCGGCGGCGCACCGCCGACGCCGACAACCCGATCCGCGCGCCGAGCTCGGCCCAGCCCGCCCGGCCGTCCACCCGCAACAGGTCCAGCAACCGCCGGTCGGTCTCGTCCACGGCGTCGGACGCTAGTCCCGTGCGCAAGATCGGTCCAGAACGCGCCGATCGTGCGCGGTATGGCGGGAAACGCACGGTGTCGGCGCGACACGATGTGCCCATGACCGTCTCGGTGCTGATGTGCCCGCCCACCCACTTCACGGTGAGCTACCGGATCAACCCGTGGATGCGCCCGGAGCAGCCGACCGACGCCGCCCTGGCGTTGGCGCAGTGGCGCAACCTGCACGCCGCCTACCGCGATCTCGGCTTCGACGTGGCGCTGATCGATCCGCTGCCCGGCCTGCCGGACATGGTCTACGCCGCGAACGGCGGCACGGTGATCGACGGGATCGCGCTGACCGCCCGGTTCCGGCACGCCGAGCGGGCCGCCGAGGGCCCCGCCTACGGCGCCTGGTTCGGCTCGGCCGGCCTCGACGTCCGCGAGGCCGTGCACGTCAACGAGGGCGAGGGCGACCTGCTGGCGGTCGGCGACACGATCTACGCGGGCACCGGGTTCCGCACCGACCCGCGGGCGCACGACGAGGCCGCCCGGGTGTTCGGCCGCGAGGTCGTCGGGCTGCGGCTGATCGACCCGCGCTACTACCACCTGGACACCGCGTTCGCCGTGCTCGACCCGGCCGGCGGGCCCGGCTCGGTGGCCTACCTGCCGTCCGCGTTCGACGACGCCGCCCAGGAGGTCCTGCGGTTCCGCTTCCCGGACGCGGTGATCGTCTCCGAGCCGGACGCCGCGGTGCTCGGGCTCAACTGCTTCTCCGACGGCCGCACCGTGGTGCACGCCCCGCAGGCCGAGAAGTTCGCCGCCGAGCTCGCCGAGCGCGGCTTCGGCACGGTCGGGATCGACACCTCCGAGCTGCGCCGCGGCGGCGGCGGGATCAAGTGCGCCACCCTGGAGATCCGGCGGTGACCGCCCTCGCGGGCCGGACCGACGAGCAGATCGCGCTGGCCGACCGGTACGGCGTCGCCACCTACGCGCCGCTGCCCGTCGTGTTGTCCGAGGGGCACGGCGCCTGGGTCACCGACGTCGATGGCAACCGCTACCTCGACGCGCTCGCCGGCTACTCGGCGCTGAACTTCGGGCACCGGCACCCGGCGCTGCTCGCCGCCGCGCACCGCCAGCTCGACACCCTCACCCTCACCGCGCGGGCGTTCCACAACGACCGGCTGCCGGCCTTCCAGCGCGACCTCGCCGAGCTCACCGGCACCGGCGCCGTGCTCCCGATGAACACCGGTGCCGAGGCCGTCGAGTCCGCGATCAAGGTCGCCAGGGCCTGGGGGCACCGGGTCCGCGGGGTGCCCGACGGGCGGGCCCGGATCGTCGTCGCCGGCGGCAACTTCCACGGCCGGACGACGACCATCGTCGGCTTCTCCGACGACGCCGCCGCCCGCGACGGCTTCGGCCCGTTCGCACCCGGGTTCGATCGCGTCCCCTACGGCGACGCCGCCGCGCTGGCCGCCGCGCTCACCGATGACGCGGTCGCCGTGCTGGTCGAGCCGGTGCAGGGCGAGGCCGGGGTGATCCTGCCGCCGACCGGCTACCTGGCCGAGGTGCGCAGGCTCACCGAGCAGCGCGACGTGCTGCTGATCTGCGACGAGATCCAGTCCGGGCTCGGCCGGGCCGGCGCCACCCTGTGCACCGGCCTGTTCGGCGTCGAGGCCGACCTCTACACCCTCGGCAAGGCGCTCGGCGGCGGGATCCTGCCGGTCAGCGCCGTCGTCGGGCGGCGCGACGTGCTCGGCGTGCTGCGCCCCGGCGAGCACGGCTCCACCTTCGGCGGGAACCCGCTCGCCGCCGCGGTCGGCTCCGCGGTGTGCGGGCTGCTCGCCGACGGCTCGTTCCAGGCTGTCGCCCGCGCGCACGGCGCCCGCCTGGGGGAGCGGTTGCGCGCCCTGCCCGGGCTCACCGCGGTGCGCGGGATCGGGCTCTGGTTCGGCTGCGACGTCGATCCCGCGATCGGCACCGGCCGCGAGGTGTGCGTGGAGCTGGCCCGCCGTGGGGTGCTGGCGAAGGAGACCCACGGCGCCACCGTCCGGCTGTCGCCGCCGCTGGTGGTGACCCACGAGGAGATCGACCTGCTCGCCGACACCCTGGGCGCCGTGCTCCGGGACCTGGCCGGCTGACCGCCCGGCCGGACGATGGTGGGGCGGCGGCTCAGACCGGCCAGGCCCAGGTCACCAGCACCGCCTGGGTCGCGGCGCCCACCACGAGCGCGAACAGGGCCGTCCACCGGCGCCGTCCGCCGAACCGGTTCCACCGGGCCGCCAGCAGCGCCGCGGACGCGAGACCGGCCACCGTGCCGGCCGCCGTCGCGATCTGCCACGTCCGGACGAGAGGACCCGCCGACGGCACCCACTCGGCCGCACCGGTCAGCAGCGGCCACACCGGCAGGAGCGGCCCCGCGACGACGAGCAGCAGGGTGAGCGCGGCCCACGACGTGCCGGGGCCCGCCGGCGACCCACCCCCGGCCGGGTTCCCGCGTCGCCGCCGCCACCCGGCCCGGACCGCGCTCCCGAGAACCGTGAGCGCCACCAGCACCCCGGCCACCAGGACCGGGCCGACGACGGTCCGGTCGGACCACCAGGGGGCCGGCACCAGCGTCTGCTCCAGCATCGCGCGGTCACCGCGCAGCAGGTGCACCTCGCCACCGTCG
The DNA here is from genome assembly GCF_040645415.1 of Pseudonocardia sp. NPDC046786. Classification (NCBI taxonomy): domain Bacteria; kingdom Bacillati; phylum Actinomycetota; class Actinomycetes; order Pseudonocardiales; family Pseudonocardiaceae; genus Pseudonocardia; species Pseudonocardia sp. NPDC046786. Next base: position 28,145 of record NZ_JBEYYF010000019.1, read on the forward strand.
GCGCGGACCCCGGCGATGCAGCCGGCCGGATCGCACCACCGGTTCCCCGGGGCCGGGGCGTAGCGCCGGTCCCCGATGACCAGATCGTCGCCGTCGCGGCCGACCACGACCCGCGACGACAGCGTCCGCAGCGCCCGTTCCGGGCCCCGGTCGGCGAACAGCCGCTCCTGGAACACCCCCACCGGGTCCACCACCCGGGTCTGCTCCGGCCAGGGCCCCGGCAGCGCCTCGTACCCCTGCGGCGGGCGTTCCCGGGCCTCGACCCGCCCGGACGCCACCGCCCATCCGGCGACCTCGTCCACCACACCCGGCGCGAACGGCATGGCGTCGGCGCCGTCGGTCGGGACCGCGGCGAACACCCCGATCCCGGCCTCGGGGAGGACCGCGACCCAGGCGACCCCGTTCGCGCCGGCGTGCTCGACCACCCGCACACCTGCGCGGTGCGCCTCGAAGAACACCTGGGTGTGGCCGGGGCCGCCGTGCGGCGGGCGGACCGCGGTGGCCAGCGCCTCGGACACGACCGGAACCGGGATCCGGCCGTCGTCGGCGACCAGGGCGTGCAGCAGCGCCGCGGCGTCGGCGGCCGACCAGGTCAGCCCGGCCGCCGGCCGTTCGTGCACGGCGGGCCACGGCGCGGCGGCCCAGCCGTCGTCGGCCGCGACCACCGGCACGACCGCCGCCGATGCGGGATCGGCCGGGAAGTCCGCGGTCGTCGCACCGGCCGGACCGAGGACCAGGGCCCGGGCCGCCTCGGCGAACGGCAGCCCGGTCGCCCGTTCGATCGCCGCGCCGAGCAGCGCGTGGCCCGCGAGCGGCGAGTAGTGCAGGCCGGTACCGGCCGGGCGGTCGAGCACGGGTGGCTGCTCCCGGAGCCACGGTCCGAGCAGCGGGGTCACGTCGCCGGGGCCGCCCGGTGGATCGGGATGCATCAGGAGGGGCTCGGTCAACCCGGAGTGGTGGGTCAGCAGGTGCCTGCCGGTGACCGGGGTGCGCGCGCCCGGGTCGCGCCGGTCGACCGGCGCGACACCGGTCGACGTCGTGATGGCGGCGTCCAGATCGAGGACGCCGTCGTGGTGCAGCCGCAACGCCGTCAGCGCGGTCACGACCTTGGACACCGATGCGACCGGCAGCGGCGAACCGATGGTCAGCGGAGCAGGGCCGCCGGTGTCCCCCCACGCCCGGAGGAGCAGCGGACCGTCGGCGTCGACGACGGCCACCACCGCCCCCGGCGTGCTGCGCCCGACGTGGGCCGCGGCGAGCCGCTCGACGCGCCCGGCCAGATCGCCGGCGTCCACGGCTGCCGACGGCCCGCCGGGCGCGCCTGCCGGTTCGGCCGTGACGGGAGCCGGGAGTACGGCGCCGAGGCCCGGCACGGCGAGCAGGGCGGTGGTGAGCGCGCCGGTGGTCCATCGGCGCACGGGCACTCCTGCCGGTCGGGGAACGCGACGGTCACGACAGCGCGGCCCGGCCGGCAGGGCGGTCCGGCCGTACCGGGCCGTACAGGGCGGTACAGGTGATACGGGCGAAACGGTCGGAACGGTCGGTGGCGTCCGGGACGGTACCGGGGGAACGTGCGGGTGGACACGTTCGGTGCGCGGCGGGAGGACCTCACCGCGCGCGGGTGGCAGGCTGGGCCCATGCCGACCCTCGTACTGTTGCGCCACGGCCAGAGCGACTGGAACGCGAAGAACCTGTTCACCGGGTGGGTGGACGTGCCGCTCTCCCCGCAGGGCGAGGCGGAGGCCCGCCGCGGCGGCGAGCTCCTGAAGGAAGCCGGCGTCGCCCCCGACGTCGTGCACACCTCGCTGCTGCGGCGCGCGATCTCCACCGCCAATCTCGCGCTGGACGCCGCCGACCGGCACTGGATCCCGGTCCGCCGCGACTGGCGGCTCAACGAGCGCCACTACGGCGCCCTGCAGGGCAAGGACAAGAAGCAGACCCTGGAGGAGTACGGCGAGGAGCAGTTCATGCTCTGGCGCCGCTCGTACGACACCCCGCCGCCGCCGATCGAGAAGGGCTCCGAGTTCTCCCAGGACGCCGACCCGCGCTACGCCGGCGTCGACGCGCCGCTCACCGAGTGCCTCGCCGACGTCGTCGACCGGTTCCTGCCGTACTGGACCGAGGCCGTCGTGCCCGACCTGCGGGACGGCAAGGTGGTGCTGCTCGCCGCGCACGGCAACTCGCTGCGGGCGCTCGTCAAGTACCTGGACGGCATCTCCGACGCCGACATCGCCGGCCTCAACATCCCCACCGGCATCCCGCTGGTCTACGACCTCGACGACGACCTGTCGCCGACCGTCCCGGGCGGGCGCTACCTCGATCCGGCGGCGGCGCAGGAGGCGATCGCCGGGGTGGCGAACCAGGGCCGCTGAGGCCGCGGGCGGGGGGCGCCCGTGAACCCGCGGTGAACGCGGGCCGAACACTGTCGCCCGGGCGGGTCGCGGGCGTCACCTTCGCGGGTCGGCGCTGGCCAGAGGGCACCCCCGCTTGCCTACCATGCAGCCGTGACCACGCTCGCGTGGCTGATCGCGGCCGCCGCGCTCGGCCTGGGCCTGCTGGCCGGGTTCGCGCTCGCGCGACGGTCGTCGCACGGCCGCCCCGACCACGATCCCGATCCGGAGCTCCGCGCGCGGGGCGCGGAGCCGGGCGGCCCGACGCTCGGCGAGCTGCTGCACCGCACCTTCCGCGCGTCGTCGTCGGGGCTCGCCGTGGTCGGCGCCGGCGGCGAGGTGCTGCTGCACAATCCGCGGGCCGGCGCGCTCGGCGCGGTCACCGGCGACCGGCTCGACCCACGGGCCTGGGCGGCCTGCCAGCGGGTGCTGGCCGGTGACCGGCTGGTCGAGGTCGATCTCTCGCCGCTGGACCGCACGCCGCGCGGGCCGGTCGAGGTGCAGGCCAGGATCCGCCCGCTGGGCGACGGCTTCGCGCTGGTCGAGGCGGTCGACACCTCCGAGATCGCCCGGCTGGAGGCGACCCGCCGGGACTTCGTCGCGAACGTCAGCCACGAGCTCAAGACCCCGGTCGGCGCCGTCGCGCTGCTGGCCGAGGCGCTGCTCGACTCGCTGGACGGCCTGGAGCCCGCGGCCGGCTCCGGTGAGGACGCCGCCGAGGTCCGCCGGTTCGGCGAGAAGCTGCTCCGCGAGGCGACCCGGATGGGCAACCTGGTGTCCGAGCTGATCGCGCTGTCCCGGCTGACCGGCGCCGAGCGGCTGCCCGAGCTGGCCGCGGTGGAGGTCGACGACGTCGTCGGCGAGGCGCTCGCCCGCAGCCGCAACTCGGCCGAGGCGCACGGCGTCGAGATCATCGCCGACGCGCCGTCCGGTCTGGTCGTCGACGGCGACCGGACGCTGCTCGTCACCGCACTGACCAATCTGGTCGAGAACGCGATCGTCTACTCACCCGCCGACTCGTCGGTGTCGGTGAGCCGGCGCGCGGTCGACGGCTCGGTCGAGATCGCCGTCACCGATCGCGGGATCGGCATCGCCCCCGAGCACCAGCAGCGGGTGTTCGAACGGTTCTTCCGGGTCGATCCGGCCCGCTCCCGGGCCACCGGCGGGACCGGTCTCGGCCTGGCGATCGTCAAGCACGTCTGCGCCAACCACGGCGGCGAGGTGCGGCTGTGGAGCCGCCAGGGCACCGGATCGACCTTCACCGTGCGGCTGCCCGCGCGGCTCGGGATCCCCGGCGCCGAGCTCGCCCCCCAGACCGCGACAACCGGAGGATGAGATGACCAGGGTGCTGATCGTGGAGGACGAGGAGTCCTTCGCCGACCCGCTCGCGTTCATGCTGCGCAAGGAGGGCTTCACCACGGCGGTCGCGGTGAACGGCAACGACGCGCTGTCCGAGTTCGACCGCAACGGTGCCGACATCGTGCTGCTCGACCTCATGCTCCCCGGCATGAGCGGCACCGACGTGTGCAAGGCGCTGCGCTCCCGCTCCGCCGTCCCGGTGATCATGGTGACCGCCCGGGACAGCGAGATCGACAAGGTGGTCGGGCTGGAGCTGGGTGCCGACGACTACGTCACCAAGCCCTACTCGGCGCGCGAGCTGATCGCCCGGGTGCGCGCCGTGCTGCGGCGCGGCGGCGAGGGCGGCGCCGGCGAGGCCGAGGGCGGCAGCGGCGTGCTCGAGTCCGGTCCGGTCCGGATGGACGTCGAGCGGCACGTCGTGTCGGTGAACGGCGACGAGGTGGCGCTCCCGCTCAAGGAGTTCGACCTGCTCGAGTACCTGCTCCGCAACGTTGGCCGGGTGCTCACCAGGGCCCAGCTGATCGACCGGGTGTGGGGCGCCGACTACGTCGGCGACACCAAGACCCTCGACGTCCACGTGAAGCGGTTGCGCTCCAAGGTGGAGGACGACCCGTCCAACCCGAAGCACCTGGTGACGGTGCGCGGGCTCGGTTACAAGTTCGACGTGTAACGACTGGGAGCCATGGGGTTGCCCGGCCGTCGATAACGGCTCGGTAACCTGTGCGCGTGCGACTGGCCGTCCTCGACGTGGGTTCCAACACCGTCCACCTGCTGGTGGTGGACGCCCACCGTGGTGCCCATCCCAAGCCGATGTCCTCCGACAAGGACCAGCTCCGGCTGGCCGAGCACCTCGACCGCCGGGGCGCGTTGAGCAAGGTGGGGGTCAAGGCGCTGCTGGAGAGCGTTCACCGGGCCCGGGACACCGCGCGTGAGGCGGGCTGCGACGACCTGATGGCCTTCGCCACCTCCGCGCTGCGCGACGCCACCAACTCGGCCGAGGTGCTGGCGAAGGTGCAGCGGGAGACCGGCGTGGTGCTGGAGGTGCTGCCCGGCGAGGACGAGGCCCGCTGGACCTTCCTCGCCGTCCGCCGCTGGTGCGGCTGGTCCGCCGGGCGGCTGCTGGTGCTCGACATCGGCGGCGGCTCGCTGGAGCTGGCCGTCGGCCGCGACGAGACGCCGGACGTCGCCGCCTCGGTGCCGCTCGGAGCCGGCCGGCTGACCCGGGAGGCGTTCACCTCCGATCCGCCGTCGCGGGCCGAGGTGGCCGCGCTGACCGAGCGGGTCCGCGACGAGATCGCCCCGGTCGCCGGGCGGCTGCGCGAGGCAGGCCGGCCGGACCGGGCCGTCGGGACGTCGAAGACCTTCCGGACGCTCGCCCGGCTCGCCGGCGCGGCGCCGTCCAGCGCCGGGCCGCGCGCGCACCGCACCCTCACCGCGCTCGGCCTGCGCCAGCTGTCCGCGTTCGTCACCCGGATGTCCGGGCCGGACCTCGCCGAGCTGGACGGCGTGAGCGCCAGCCGGGCGCACCAGCTGGTCGCCGGCGCGGTCGTCGCCCAGGCCGCGATGGACGCTCTGGGTGTCACCGAGCTCGACATCTGCCCCTGGGCGTTGCGCGAGGGCGTGATCCTGCGCCGCTTCGACATGCTCGACGGAACGAACGGGGACGACCGCTCGGCGCAGACTTCCGCGGACGGACTTGGACCCTTGACAACACACAGGGCACGGTGGTCGTGATGAGTGTGGACAGCGCGGGATTCGGAGAGCCTCGCCAGCGGACGGTCGCCGAGCTGCTGGCGGCGAACGGCGGCTCCCAGACCGGGCGCCGCCGCCGTCGCCGTGCCTCGGAGGACGACGAGCCGGGCGGCGCCCCGGCACCGGGGCCGGCCGTCGGCGCGCCGCCGGCACCCCCCGAGCAGGGGCCGCCGCGCGGGGCCGCGGGCGGGGACCGGATGCGTCCGCCCGCACCGCTCGCCGAGCACCCGTCGTTCCCGCCGGCCCGCCGGCCGGACCCGGTGGAGGGCGGCCGGCCCGGCGCCCCCGGCGGACAGCGGCCCGATCCGTTCGTGCCGAACGGGAACGCACCCAACGGCAGCGGCGGACCGAACGGGCACCCGCCGCAGGGCTTCGGCCCGGGCGGTCCCGGCCACCGGCCGAACGGGCACACCCCCGAGCCGCACCCCGGGAACCGGCCGAACGGCCATGTCTCGAACGGCCACGCCTCGAACGGCCACGCCCCGAACGGTCAGGCCCCCGATCTGCACCGTGGCGGCCCGCCGCCCGGGTACGCCGGCCCGAACGGCGCAGGCCGCCCGGACGAGGCGTACGGCAGGCCCGGCCGCACCGACGACGGCCCGCCGCCGCACGGCCGCCCGCAGGCCTACGCCGGGCGTCCCGACGAGGACCGGGGCGGCCCGCAGCCGAACGGCTACCCGGACACCCAGGGCCACCCGGACACCGACTCCTTCGGCGGCTACCCGGACGAGATCCCGACCAGCAGGCTGGGCGCCCGCCGCCCGGTCGTCGACCCGGACGACGACGGCGGCCCGCCCACCCAGTTCGGTGCACCGCCGCTGGACGACGGCGACGAGTCGCCGACCGGTCGCGCCCGGGCCCGCCAGGCCCCGGGCGGTGGCCCGGGCGGCGGCCCGGTGGATGACGGCCCACCGACCGGCGCCTACGACCCGTTCGCCGACGACCGGGAGGCCGGCTTCGACGGCGGCCGGACCGGCGTGCTCGCCCCGGATCGCCCGGACGACCCGCAACCGTGGGACGACTGCCCCGAGGAGCACGACCGGTTCGCCCCCGGTCACGATGACCGGACCGGCGCCGCCGCGCCGGGCGGCCGGCGCGGCAGGCGTCGCGGCCCGGCCGACGACGACGATGCCGGCGATCCCGACGGCGCCGAGCCGCCGGCCGGTCTGGACGACGCGGCCGCCGCCGGCGCCGCGGGCACCGGCCAGGCATGGGCGGTGGTGATTGCGCAGTGGATCGGCGGCGCCGTCGCCGGTGCCGCGATCTGGGTGCTGTTCCGGTTCCTCTGGTTCTCGTTCCCGATCGTCGCGCTGGCCTCGGCGGTGGTGCTCACCGTCGGCCTGGTGCTCGGCGTGCGGGCCCTGCTGCGCAACGACGACCTGAAGACCACCCTGTTCGCGGTCCTCGTCGGCCTGCTGCTGACGGTGTCCCCGGCGCTCCTGGTGCTCCTGGACCGGTAACGATGAGCGACGGAGAGGCGACTCCACGGACTGTGGCACCCTCTTTCCGTCCGCGCGCACACACCTATCCCGGAACCCCTCGAATCCTGCTGTCCACCGCGTCGGTCTACCCGGAGGGCGTCGCCGCGGCCTTCGAGATCGCCGCCGACCTCAGCTACGACGGGGTCGAGTTGATGATCTGGACCGATCCGGTCAGCCAGGACCCGCGGGCGGTCGAACGCCTCGCGGAGCGGCACGGCGTCCCGGTCACCGCGGTGCACGCGCCGTGCCTGGCCGTCACCCAGCGGGTCTGGGGCGCGGACCCGGTGCAGCGGCTGCGGCGCACCGTCGAGGTCGCTGCCCGGTTCGGCGCCGGCACCGTCGTGGTGCACCCGCCGTTCCGCTGGCAGCGCCGCTACGCGTCGGTGTTCGCCGACGAGGTCGCCAGGGCGAAGGAGTACCGCGGGATCACGCTGCCGGTGGAGAACATGTTCCCGGTGACCCGCGGATCGATCAGCACGGTCCCGTACGCGCTCGGCCACGACCCGACGGAGGTCGGCTTCGGCGCCTACACCCTCGACCTGTCGCACACCGCCGCCGCCCGGGTCGACACGCTCGGCCTGATGGACCGGATGGGCGAGCGCCTCACCCACCTGCACCTGACCGACGGCTCGGGCGCCGCGAAGGACGAGCACCTGGTCCCGGGCCGGGGTGAGCAGCCGTGCGCCGAGGTCTGCCAGCGGCTCGCCGACGACGGGTTCGTCCGGCGCGGCGGCACGGTCGCGCTCGAGGTGTCGACCCGGCGGTGCCGGACCCGCCAGGAGCGGATCGGCCTGCTCGCCGAGTCGCTGCTGTTCGCCCGGCTGCACCTGGCGCCGACCCGGCATCCCGCGCCGATCCCGTCCGCCCGTCGCTGAGATCTCCTTACCCGTGGGTAACCGGCGGGTTAGCCTGATCGGCATGAGCAGTTCCGCGCTCCGCACCGGACGCCCGTTCGCTGACGCCAGTGGGCTCGAGGATCTCGGCGACGGCCGGTTCCGGGCCCGTCTCGACGAGGTCTGGGCGGTTGGCCCGAAGGCCTTCGGCGGCCTGCTGATGGTGCTGATGGCGCAGGCGGCGCTCGCCCGGCTCCGGGCCGATCTCCCGGCCGGCGCACCGGCCCCCGATCCGCTCGCCGTGTCGGTGGACTTCCTGCGGGCGCCGGACCTGCGGCCGGTCGAGCTGACGGCGACCCCGCTGAAGATCGGGCGCACGATCTCCTCGGTCCTGGTCCGGCTGGAGCAGGACGACCGGCTGATGCTGCACGCCACGGTCACCGCGGGCGCCCTGCCCGACGGCGAGCCGCGCTGGGAGACCACCGCCGAGCTCGCGCCCGAGCCGGACGCCGACGCGCTGGACCCGGCCCGGTCCCAGGGCGGTGCGCGCGGCCTGGCCGCCGCCTGCGACCTGCGGTACCCGGCAACCGCGCTGCCGTTCCTGCGGGGCGAGACCGGCCCGCCGGAGATGACCGGCTGGGTGCGGCCGCGCGGCGAGGAACCGGACGTGCTGTTCGCGCTGCTGGCCGGCGACATCCTGCCGCCGACCGTGTTCAACCTGGGCGGGCGGCCCGGCTGGGCCCCGACCGTGCAGCTCACCGCGCTGCTGCGGGCCCGCCCCGCGCCGGGCTGGCTGCGGGTCGTCTCGCGGTCCCGGACCGTCTCGGGCACCCAGTTCGACGAGGACGTCACCGTCGTCGACGCCGCCGGGCGGACCGTCTGCCAGGCCCGTCAGCTCGCACTGGCACCGCTGGAGCGCTGAGCACGCCGCCTAGGGTTGCGCCCATGGGTTCGAGGATCGCGGTACTGGGTGGCGGGCGGATCGGCGAGGCGCTGCTCGGCGGGTTGCTGGCGGCCGGGCGGGAACCGGGCGAGCTGGTGGTCGCGGAGAAGTCGGCGGCCCGCGCGCAGGAGCTGTCCGCCGCGCTCGGGATCACCGCCGCCCCGGTGGCCGACGCCGTCCGCGGGGCCGGGACGGTCGTCGTCGCCGTCAAGCCGCAGGACGTCGTCGGGCTGCTCGGCGAGGTCGCGCCCACCCTCGAGCCGGGCGCGCTGGTGGTGTCCCTGTGCGCCGGGCTGCCGACCTCGCTGTTCGAGGGGGCGCTGCCCGGCGGCACCCCGGTGGTGCGGGTCATGCCGAACACCCCGATGCTGCTCGGCGCGGCGATGTGCGCGATCTCCGCGGGCAGCCACGCCGGCGACGAGCATCTCGCCGAGACCGAGCGCCTGCTCGGCACGGTCGGCGCGGTGCTGCGGATCGACGAGTCGAAACAGGACGCCGCCACCGCCGTCTCCGGCTCCGGCCCGGCCTACTTCTTCCTGGTCGCCGAGGCGATGATCGAGGCCGGGGTGGCGCTCGGCCTGACCCGGCCCGCGGCGACCGAGCTCACCGTGCAGACCGCGCTCGGCGCGGCCCGGATGCTGCGCGAGACCGGCGAGCACCCGGCGGTGCTGCGGGAGAACGTCACCTCCCCGGCCGGTACGACGGCCGCCGCGCTGCGCGAGCTGGAGCGGCACGGCCTGCGGTCCGCCCTCGCGGACGCGGTCACCGCCGCGCACGACAGGTCGGTGGAGCTCGGCCGCTGACCGGCACGGCCCGTCGCGCCGGGCCCCGGTGCGCCGATCGCCCTCCGTATTCACCCGATCAGCGCATCGGATGACGCAATGACACCCTGACGCGCCGAGGTGTGCCACGATCGGGGCACCCTCTGGCGGACCGATCGTCACAGCCGTCCCGGTAGACTGCACGCGCATCCCCCACCACCGGGCGTCCGGGGGCCCGTACCGGGGGAGGAAGGCGGTGCCCGATGGTGGCGGAACGATCCGAGCCTCTGCGTCCGGTCCAGTTCCTGACCGTGGCCGAGGTCGCCTCGATGATGCGGGTCTCGAAGATGACCGTGTACCGGCTGGTGCACTCGGGTGAGCTGCCCGCCGCCCGGGTCGGCCGGTCTTTCCGGGTACCGCAGCGGGCCGTGGAGGACTACCTCCGCAACGCCTACTTCGACGCGGGCTGAGTCCCCCGTCCGGGCGCCCGCACCGGCCCCGGTAGACTGACGAACCGGCTGCCGACTCCCACCGGTCGCCCGTCCCGCGTATCCGTACGCGGGCGGCCCGCCTCGAGGCCACCCGGTGGTGCGGTCGCGGGCGATCTGCGTCGATACAGGAGGAGCACCCATGGGCTCGGTCATCAAGAAGCGCCGCAAGCGGATGTCGAAGAAGAAGCACCGCAAGCTGCTGCGCAAGACCCGGGTGCAGCGCCGCAAGCTCGGCAAGTGACTCGCGCGCCGGCCGCGCATCCGCCACGGCGGGTGCGCGGCCGGTGTCGTTCGGCGGTGTAATTCACCCACACGTCACGCGTTTCACGTGCGCGGGCGAGTGCCGCGGGTGACGAGTCGGACTACCATCGGCCACTGGCCCGGCGATCGACCGGAGCAGCGACGCCGCTCTCCCGGCCGCGGGGTCCGTGCCCGCGCCGCCCGGCCCCGCCTGGCCCGCCCGCCTGCCCGCGTCGTCCGTCCGCCGCCGTCGTCCCGTGCAGCAGGCACCCATCGTGTCCGCACGCCCACCGCCCAGCCGGCCACGCCGGTCAGGTCCAGGGAGGTCGCCCATGTCCCAGCCGACACCGAACGTCGTGCTGGTCACGGGCGTGAGCGGGTTCCTCGGCGGTCATCTCGCCGCCCGGCTGGCCGCGAACCCGGACATCGACCGGGTGCTCGGCGTCGACACCGTCCCGCCGCCGCGCGACCTGCTGCGCCGGATGGGCCGGGCCGAGTTCGTCCGCGCGGACATCCGCAATCCGCTCATCGCGAAGGTCATCTCCACCGCAGGCGTCGACACCGTCGTGCATGCCTCGCTGTCGGCCAGCCCGGCGTCGTCCGGCGGCCGGGCGACGATGAAGGAGATGAACGTCATCGGCACGATGCAGCTGCTCGCCGCCTGTCAGAAGGCGTCGACGGTGCGCCGGGTCGTGCTGAAGTCGACCACCGCGGTGTACGGGTCCAGCCCGCGCGATCCCGCCGTCTTCGACGAGGCGACCGGGCCGAAGGACCTGCCGTCCGGCGGCTACGCGAAGGACGCCGCGGAGATCGAGGGCTACCTGCGCGGGTTCAGCAGGCGCCGGCCGGACGTCACGACCACGGTGCTGCGGTTCGCGAACTTCATCGGGCCCCGGATCGACACCGTCCTGAGCCGCTACTTCGCGCTCCCCGTGGTGCCGACCGTGCTCGGCTACGACGCCCGGATGCAGCTGCTGCACGAGGAGGACGGCCTGGCGGTGCTGGAGCGGGCGGCGACCCACGAGCTGCCCGGCGTCTACAACGTCGCCGCGCACGGCGTGCTCATGCTGTCGCAGGCGATCCGGCGGGCCGGCAAGATCGCCGTCCCGGTGCCGAGCAGCGCGGTCAGCCCGGTCAGCCGGGTGCTGCGCGGCGCCCGGGTGGTCGACTTCTCGCCCGAGCAGATGCGCTTCCTCAACTTCGGCCGTGTCGTCGACCTGCACCGGCTGATCGACGACTTCGGTTTCGAACCGCGCTGGACCACCACCCAGGCGTTCGACGACTTCGTCCGCGGCAAGGCCCTGCGGCCGGTGCTCGGGCAGGAGCGGATCGCCTCGGTCGAGCGCGGGCTGCTCGGCCTGGCCAGGGCGCTGCGCTGATCGTGTGGGTGGAGCGGACGACGCGCCCGGGCGGCGTGACACGACAGGGGGGAACGGCATGACCGAGGCACGGGTGATCCCGATCCGGGGCGAGCGCGGTCCCGCCCGGCCGGTCCGCGGCGAGGAGCAGGTGCGGCCGGCCGCGGTCCCCCCGGCGCCGGAGACCGACGACGCCGAGGAGCAGCCGGCCTGGGAGGCGGCCCTGGAGCAGGCACTGGACTTCCTGCGCCGCCGCCTCGCCGGGGACTACCAGGTCGACGAGTTCGGGTTCGACGCCGAGCTGACCGACGCGATGGTGCTGCCCGCACTGCGGCCGCTCTACCAGCGCTGGTTCCGGGTGGAGACGATCGGCACCCACCACATCCCGGACACCGGCGGCGCGCTGCTGGTCGCCAATCACTCCGGCACCCTGCCGCTGGACGCGGTGATGACCACCGTCGCGGTGCACGACGACCACCCCGCGCACCGGCACCTGCGCCTGCTGGGCGCCGACCTGATGTTCCGGCTGCCGGTCTCCGGCTCGCTGGCCCGCAAGTCCGGGGCCACCCTGGCCTGCAACCCGGACGCCGAACGCCTGATGCGCTCCGGCGAGGTCGTCGCCGTGTTCCCGGAGGGCTTCAAGGGCATCGGCAAGCCGTTCCGGGACCGCTACAAGCTGCAGCGGTTCGGGCGCGGCGGCTTCGTCTCGGCCGCGCTGCGGACCGGGGTGCCGATCATCCCGTGCTCGATCGTCGGCGCCGAGGAGATCTACCCGAAGATCGGCGACCTGGCCCCGATCGCCCGGCTGTTCGGTGCCCCGTACTTCCCGATCACGCCGACCTTCCCGCTGCTCGGCCCGGCCGGGCTGATCCCGCTGCCGTCCAAGTGGTACATCGAGTTCGGCGAGCCGATCCCGACCGACCGGCACTCCCCGTCCGACGCCGACGACCCGATGCTGGTCTTCAATCTGACCGACCAGGTCCGGGAGACCATCCAGCACACCCTGTACCGGCTGCTGTCCCAGCGCCGGAACGTCTTCCTGGGCTGAGCGGGTGACCGAGCGGCTCCGCCCCGGCCCGCTGCGCTGGCTGCGCTACGCCGCGGGCGGGTCGCTCCCGGCCCGCTACCGGACCTGGGTGCTGCATGACACCACCTGCCGCACCTGGCACCTGCGCCACTTCGTGCGCACCGCGGTGATGCTGACGCTGCTGTCGGTGCCGCTGATGCTGCTGGTCCCCGGGCCGCTGTGGCTGCGGCTGACCGCCGTCCTGCTCGGCTGGCTGGTGTCGCTGCAGTACGCGCTGTTCGTGATGGAGGAGTCGGTGGAGAACCGGGTGGTGAAGGCCGGCTACCCGGCCGGCACGGCGCGGGCCACCCGGGCACGGGCGAGCGCCGGGGAGCGCGCCGAGGCGGCCCGGCGCTACGCACAGCGCTACCGCGGCGGCGGCTGAGCGCGCGCCCGGCCTCAGCGCCTGCGGTAGGCCATCCCGGCGGCGACCGCACCGGCCAGCGCGCCGGCACCCAGCACCGACGGCACCCCGATCCGGGCGGCCTTGCGCCCGGTGCGGAAGTCGCGGATCTGCCAGCTCCGGGCCTTCGCGACGTCGCGCAGCTCCGAGTCCGGGTTCACCGCGACCGCGGTGCCGACGGCCGAGAGCATCGGGACGTCGTTCACCGAGTCCGAGTACGCGGTGCACCGGCGCAGGTCCAGGCCCTCGGACGCGGCCAGCGCGCGGACCGCGTGCGCCTTCGCCGGGCCGTGCAGGATCTCGCCGACCAGGCGTCCGGTGTAGAGCCCGTCCACGGATTCCGCGACGGTGCCCAGCGCGCCGGTCAGGCCGAGCCTGCGGGCGATGATCCGGGCCAGCTCGACCGGGGTGGCGGTGACCAGCCAGACCCGCTGGCCGGCGTCGAGGTGCATCTGGGCCAGCGCCCGGGTGCCCGCCCAGATCCGGTCGGCCATCAGCTCGTCGTAGATCTCCTCGCCGAGCGCGACCACCTCGGCGACCGGCCGGCCGGCGACGAACGACAGCGCGGTGTCCCGGTGCCCGGCGATGCCGCCCTTGTCCTCCCGGCCGCCGACCCGGAACTTGAGCTGCTGCCAGGCGAACCCGGCCAGGTCGGAGGTGGTGAAGAACTTCCGCGCGGCCAGCCCGCGGGCGAAGTGGAAGATCGACGCGCCGACCATCATCGTGTTGTCGACGTCGAAGAACGCGGCCGCGGTCAGATCCGGCGGCGGCGCGTCGGCGTCCGGCGGCTGCTGGTCGGCGCTCTCCGCGGCGACCGCCGCCGCGGCGGACGCCTGGCCGGCCCGCTGGGCCGGATCGAGTGCGGTGGCGCGTTCCAGGACGCCGGGCTCCTCGGCCAGGCCGGTCTCGCCACCGGCACCGGTGTGCTCGACCCGAACCTCGTCGGGAACGGACCCGGGATCACTCACCACGGCGGCCTTCCTGGTACGACGGCGTCACGCGCCCCGCGGTACCCGGGCGCGGCCCCAGCCTACTGGTGCCGGGGAACTCAGCCGATCGTCACCGGGCCGAGGCCGGGCAGCAGCGGCGGGATCGTGATCGGCGGCAGCAGCCGGTCGTCGGACGGGGTCGACGACGAGCTCTCCGACGGCGAGGAACTCGGCGAGCTGCTCGTCGACGGCCCGGACCCGCCGAGCAGTGGCAGCCCGCTGTCCGGCGCGCCGGTGCTGGTCGGCGCCTCGGAGGTGCCGGGGCTCGAGGTCTCCGGGCCGGCCGTCTCCGAGGTCGGGCCCGGGTTCGCCGACGAGCTGCCGCCGTCCGGGGTGGCTGTCGCCGACTGGCGGGACGCGTCCGGAGCGCCGCCGCTGCCGGGCCGGCACTCGCCGGGGACCGGGCCCAGGTCGTCGACCGTGCCGCCGCTGTCGGCGATGCAGCCGCTGTTCGCGCGCAGCGCCTCGGCCCGGGCGAGCACCCGGTCGAGCAGCTGGATCGCCTCGGCCGTCTCCGGCCTGCTCTCCGCGGGCAGCTGCTCCTGCAGGCCGGTGATCCGGCCGGACTGGGCGGCCGCCCAGGTGCGCAGCTCGGCCAGCCGGGCCGCGTCGGAACCCTCGGCGCCGGCCCCGGTCAGCATCAGCCTGCTGCCGGTGCTGGTGGCCCGGTCGAAGTCCTTCATGGCGGCGGCGACCGCGGTCGGCGAGGGCGGCGTCGCCCGGGCGATCAGGTTCTCCAGCTCGTCCACCCGGGAACGGGCCAGATCGAGCTGCCGGTCGGCCTCGGCCTGCTCGCCGACGGTGAAGACCCCGCCGACGCTCTCGCTGGCCCGCTTCACGCCGTACATGGCGTCGCCGGGCAGCGCGTCCCGGCTGACCGTGGAGGTGACCCCGGCGATCACGGCGAGCGCGGCGAACCCGCCGACCACGACGCCGAACCGCTTTCGGATGCTCGGCCGGCGGCGGTCCAGCATCCGCGGCGGCCGGGCCGACTCGTCCCGGCCGGGACCGGCCTCGGCCTCCCGGGCCGGCCCGGGCGCGGCGCCCACGACCTGCTCGGGGTGGTCGGGATGGTGGGTCGGGAGCACGTGCCGGCCGCGGCGCGGCCGCGACTGGCGGGCACCCGGGTCGTCGGACTCCGGCTGGTGCTCCCCCGCCGAGCGGCGGGTGGAGACGGCCTCGTGGTCCAGGTCGTCGGCGATCGGGGGTCCGATCGGGGCGGTCAGGTCCGCGCGGTCCAGCTGGTCCGCGGGGCGGCCGCCGAACGGGGACCCCGGACCGGACTGGTCCGGCCGGCCGATACCCTCCTGCGCCAGCACGTCGAACAGCCGCTGCCGCATCCGGGCCGAGGCGTGCGGATCCGGCGAGAGGTCACGGCGCGAGCGGTCCAGCGCGGCGGAGAGCGCGATCTCGTGCGCCAGCTCCTCCGACGCGGGTGCGCCCGCCGGGGCCCGGTCGAAGTCGTCCCCGCCCCGGTGCCTGTCGTCCCATGCCCTGGGCATGCCGTCCGTCCTCACTGCAGTCTCGCGCTGCTCGTCGGCGCGTTCACGGCGCGCTCGTCTGCACAACGACCGACCGGCGCAGAGGTTACGGACCCCGGACCGTTCACCGCATCGAGTAGTGCGTTCACCGCAGTGATCAGCATCTGCTCTCCCGTCGCGGCTGTTCGGGCCACATGGCCGCTCATCGCAGGCCGTCCGGGAGCAGCTGGGCCAGGCGGCGCACCGCCCGGTGCTGCAGCGCCTTCACAGCGCCCTCGTTGCGGTCCATGAGCTCGGCGGTCTCGGCGACCGAGAGCCCGCGCAGGAAGCGGTACTGGATGCACTCGCGCTGGTCCGGGTTGAGCTTCGCGATCGAGGCCAGCAGCTCGTCGTTGGTCGCCATGTCGAGGACCTGCTGCTCGGGGCCGCTGGTCGCCGGCGAGTGGTCGGCGATCTCCGACGTGGTCTGCTCCAGCCGGTACCGGCTGGACTTCACGTAGTCGAAGATCAGGTTCCGGGCGATGGTGACGAACCAGGCGCCGATGTCGCGGCCCTGGTAGCTGACCGAGGAGATCCGGCGCAGCGCGCGGACGAAGGTCTCCTGGGTGACGTCCTCGGCGAAGGCGCGATCGCCCATCCGGAACAGCACGTAGCGGAAGACGACGTCGTGGTAGCGCTCGTACAGCTCGCCGAACGCGGCGGCGTCGCCGGCCTGGCAGGCCTCGACCAGCGCCCAGGAGCTGTTGGCGTCCTCGACGGCGCGGGCGGCCTCGTCGGCCGGGTCCTGCTCGGGGCGGGGCAGTCCCTGCGAGATCTGCGGCGCCCGGCGCGGCGACGGCATCTCCTGCTCGTTCCGGCCCGGGTGCCCCGGACGGGTGGGGGCGCCGCCCGCGCGGTTGGCGGCCGGCCGGGCCGGGTAGTCGGCGGACCGGGAGTCGTGCGGGGGAGCGTCGAGGGGAGCGGACGCGATCGGCCCCGTCGGTGCGGACGGTGCAGAGGTCGCTGAAGTCACGGACACCTCCCCGTCCGGCTGGGGGCGGACGGCGTCGGGTCGGTCTCGAACGGGATCGGGGGCCCGGTCGGGACGGACGGCTGGGTCGGCTGAACGGACGTGATCGACTGAACGTGGGGGATCGTTCTCGGGGCGTTCTCGGGGGCGGAACAGCCGCTGCGGTCGGATCGGCCGGGTCATGGATCCCGGTGGTCCGGCCGCGGGACGGCCCGGCGGGCGGTGCGGGGCGGGGTGCCCCGGGCCGCACGGCGCGGCAGGCGCAGCGGTGCGCTGGCGACGAGCTGCATGCCACTCCCTCGGGTGAGTCGCGCGACGAACCGGCGGTTCGCGCGTTGAACCTCGTGTAGCGGCGGAGCATAAACGTTGAGGCGGTGGCGCAATGCACTCGCCGCCTTTCACCGCGCCCCGTTCCGTCGAGCGGCCTGTTGGGCGCGGTCAGTGAACTGTTAGCGCAGCGTGTCCGAATCGACACGGTCCGTGTGCACGACGAGCGGTGCCGTTGCCGGGCGGTGCCCGGTGACCGGGTTTTGCCAGACTGGTGATGTCGCGCACCGAGGAGGAAGACGTCCCGTGTCGAGTACCCGCCCCGCCCCCGTCCATGTCGCGGACCTGGTCTCCCGCAACGCCACCGAGCGGCCCGGGCACGACGCCGTCCGCGACCTGTCCGGCAGCTCCCCGCTGACCCTGAGCTGGGCCGCCCTGGACGCGGCGGTCAGCGCGGAGGCGGCTCGGCTGCGGGCGACCGGGGTACGGCCGGGGGACCGGGTGGCCGTCGGCCTGCCGGACGGTGCGGCCTACTGCGTCGCGGTGTTCGGCGCACTGCGCGCGGACGCGGTCGTGGTGCCGTTCGGCACCGGTTCGGTGACCCGCGAGCTGGAGGTCGTGTTCGCCCAGGCGGCCCCGGTGGTGGTCGTCGCGGCGCCCGGGGACCGGGTCGCGCAGGGCTGCGCGGAGGGCTGCGGGGCCCGGCTGCTGCCGCCGCCGGACCCCTCCGCGCCGGCGCCGGACGTCCCGGCCACCGGCGGCGCACCGGCCGATCCGGAGCGGACCGCGGTGATCGTCTTCACCTCGGGGACCACCGGGCGGCCGCGCGGCGTGCAGCTGACCCACCGCGCGCTGCTCGCGAACCGGGCCCAGGCCGCCGAGCTGCGCCCGGCCCCGGTGAACGGGGTCGACCGGGTGCTGCTGGCGCTGCCGCTCTACCACGTCTACGGGTTCGCCGCGGGCCTGCTGCAGGTCTGCTGGGCGGGCTCCACGGTCGTCCTGCCCGGCCGGTTCGACCCGGAGCGGCTGCTGTCGGCCGTCGTCGGGGAACGGGTGAGCGTGATCGCCGGCGTGCCGTCGCTGTTCCGCTCGCTGCTGGACATGCCGGCCGACCGGCTGCGCGCGGCGATGGGTGGGGTCCGGCTGTGCACCTCCGGCGGGGCGCCGCTGCCGCCGTCCTGGCTGGCCGACTTCCGGGCCGCCACCGGCCTGGACCTGCACGAGGGATACGGCCTGTCCGAGGGCGGCCCGGTGATCACGACCAACGAGCTCGGCCGCCCGGCGAAGCCCGGCTCGGTCGGCCGTCCGCTGCCCGGTGTCGAGCTGCGGCTGGTCGACGCCGCCGGCCGCCCGCTCAACGAGCCGGAGCCGGAGCCGGACGACGACGAGATCGATCTCGAGGTCGGCTCCGAGCCCGGCGACGACACCGGGCTGATCTCGCTGCGCGGCCCCAACCTCTTCTCCGGCTACTGGCCGGACGGAGACGGCGGGCCGGACGCCGACGGCTGGTTCACCACCGCCGATGTCGGCTACCTCGACGCCGACGGCGACCTGTTCCTGGTGGACCGCTCGTCGGACCTGGTGATCGTGAACGGGTTCAACGTCTACCCGCGCGAGGTGGAGCAGGTCGTCGCCGAGCTGGACACGGTCGCCGAGGTCGCCGTCGTCGGGGTGCCGGACGACCGCACCGGCGAGGCGGTGAAGGCGGTGGTGGTCGCCGTGCCCGGCGCCGGCCTGACCGTCGAGCAGGTGCACGAGCACTGCGCTGCCCGGCTGGCCCGGTTCAAGCGGCCCGCGGTCGTCGCGTTCGCCGAGGAGCTGCCCCGCACGCCGACCGGCAAGATCGCCCGCCGCACCCTGGCCCGGATGTGAGCGCCCGGGTACGGCTGCTCACCCGGGCCGGTTGCCACCTCTGCGAGGACGCCGCCGAGGTGCTGCGCCGGGTGTGTGCCGAGACCGGCACCGGATGGGACACGGTGGACGTCGACGGCGATCCCGAGCTGCGGGCCGAGTACGGCGACCAGGTCCCGGTGGTCCTGCTCGACGGGCGGGAGCACGACTCCTTCCGGGTCGACGAGGCGCGACTGCGGGCCGACCTGGCGGCCGGACGATCCGCCGGATGAGCCGGGGATGACGGCGGCGGGTCCGGCGCGTCCCGGCCGGCTGCGTGGCGCGGCCGGCGCGCTCGCCGCGGCCGCGCTCGGCGTCGGCGCCGGGCAGCTCGCCGCGCTGGTGACCGGGCCGGGGACCGGGCCGGTGGACGCGGTCGCCGGCCGGGTCGTCGCGCTCTCCCCACCCGCGGTCGCCGAGATCGCGACGGTCGGGACCGGCCTGGGCAACCGGGCCACCGTCGTCACCGGGGTGCTGGTCGTGGCCGCGGCCGCGGTCGCCGCGGCCGGCGCGCTGTCCGGGCGCTCGGACCGGCCCGGGACCGCCGGCCTGGCCGTGCTCGGCCTGCTCGGCGTGCTGGCCGGTGGCACGGCCACCGGCGGCGGGCCGCTGGACGTGCTGCCCGCCGTCGTCGCACTGGTCGTCGCGGTCACGGCCTTCCGCAGGCTGCACCGGCTCGCCGCCCGGATCCCGGCCGGGCCGGTGCTGCCGGACGCCCGCCCGCTGCGCGACTCGCTCACCCGGCGCCGGTTCCTGCGGGCCGCCGGGCTGGCCGGGGCCGGCGGGATCGCCGCCGCGGCGGGCGCCGGTGTGCTCGCGCCCCGGCTGCCGTCCGGCCGGATCGGGCCGGCCCGGGAGGCGCTCACCGCGCGGCTGCGGGCACTCGCCGCCGCGGGCCGGATCCCGCCCGCCCCGCCGGTGCCCGCCGGTGCCGCGTTCCCCGGCGGGACCGCGTTCGCGACGCCGGTCGCCGACTTCTACCGGATCGACACCGCCCTGCGGGTGCCCGCGGTCGATCCGGCCGGCTGGACGCTGCGGGTGCACGGGATGGTCGGCCGCGAGCTGCTGCTGGACCTCGACGACCTGCTGGCCCGCCCGCTCGTCGAACGCTGGGTGACGCTGTCCTGCGTCTCCAACGAGGTCGGCGGCGACCTGGTGTCGACCACCCGGTTCACCGGCGTCGAGCTGGCTCCGCTGCTCGCCGCCGCCGTCCCGGACCCGGCCGCCGACCAGGTGTTCTCGACCTCGGTCGACGGCTGGACGGCGGGCAGCCCGTCGTCGCTGGTGCTGGACCCGGCGGCGGGCGCGCTGCTCGCGGTGGCGATGGACGGCGAGGCACTGCCGGTCGAGCACGGCTTCCCGGTGCGGATCGTGGTGCCCGGGCTCTACGGCTACGTCTCGGCGACCAAGTGGGTCACCGACATCGAGCTCACCACGTTCGCCGCGCGCGCCGACTACTGGCGGGTGCGCGGCTGGGCGCCGCCAGGGCCGACCGAGACGGCCTCCCGGATCGACTCACCGACGCCCTACGCGCGGGTACCGGCCGGCCGGGTGGTCGTCACCGGTGCCGCCTGGGCGGTGCCGCGCGGGATCTCCAGGGTCGAGGTCGGCGTCGGGGACCCGGCGGCGGGCGGCTGGGTGGACGCCGAGCTCGGCCCGGTCCCCGCCGAGGGCGCGACCTGGCGGATGTGGCGGGCCGAGCTGGACCTGCCGGCCGGCGGGCACACGGTCCGGTGCCGGGCGACCGACGACGCCGGGACCGTGCAGACCGGGCAGCGCCGGTCACCGCTGCCGGGCGCCGCGACCGGCTGGCCGGAGCGCCCGGTCACCGCCGTCTGAGGTCCGCCGAGAGCTGTGTCACGCGACCGCCCGGCCGCCCGGGTCCGGGGTGGCACGGCCCTCGACGTGCCCAATCTCGCACGGTGAGCGGTTCGTGCCGGTCGATCACCGGTAGCTCCAGGTCAGCGGTCGCATCCAGCACGATCCGGACCAAGATCGCAACTTTGTGCGGGCCTTCACAAGCGGCTACCGTGGATTTCCGTCGCCCGGCCCGGTGACCTCGCGCCATCGGGCCCGCCCGAGCGCGCACCTTCCGGCCGTCACGCCGGCGGGGCCGTGGTCCGGGCGTGGCGATCGTGCTCCTGGGCCGCAGGGGTGCGGCCAGCACATCCCCGACCGGAGCACGATCAGTTTCGATGACCGACCGTCCGCGGACAACCCCCCGTGCACCGGACGAGCGCCGGAACGCGCCCGCGCCCCGCCCGCCCGAGACCGACGCCGGAGGAGGAAGGCCCGTGAGCCTGCCGCCCGATCCCGGCGTCCCGTCCGTCCCAGAGACCGACGGTGAGCGGCCGGTGCGCCCGGTCCCCGAGGCCACCGTGTCCCGGCTCGCCGTCTACCTGCGGGTGCTCGGCGAGCTGCGCGAGCAGGGCGTCGAGACGGTCTCGTCGGAGGAGCTGGCCGGGGCGTCCGGGGTGAACTCGGCGAAGCTCCGCAAGGACCTGTCCTACCTGGGCTCCTACGGCGTCCGCGGGGTCGGCTACGACGTCGCGTCGCTGCAGGGCCGGCTGCAGGGCGAGCTCGGCATGGACCACCGGCAGTCGGTGGCGCTGGTCGGGGTGGGCAACCTCGGGCACGCGCTCGCCGGGTACGCCGGGTTCGCCGGCCGCGGTTTCCCGGTCAGCGCCCTGTTCGACGTCGAGCCCGACCTGGTGGGCATCGACATCAACGGCATCCGGGTCCGGCACGTCCGCGAGATCCCCGACGTGTGCGCCGCGCACGGCGTGACCATCGGGATGATCGCGACGCCGGGTCCGGCCGCGCAGAACGTCTGCGACCTGCTCGTCGGGGGCGGGGTGCAGTCCATTCTCAACTTCGCTCCGGTACTGCTTCAGGTGCCGGACGACGTCGAGGTCCGCAAGGTCGACCTGTCGGTCGAGCTGCAGGTCCTCGCGTTCCACGTGGCCCGGCGGCACATCGCCGGCGACGTGACGGTCCCGGGGGATCCCCCGGACGGGGCCGTCGGCGCAACGGGCGAGACGAACGGATCGGTGGTGTCCCCGCGATGAGCGTCCTCGTGGTCGGCCTGTCGCACCGCAGCGCGCCGGTCGAGGTGCTGGAGCGCCTCGCGGTGGCGCCGGGCGACGTGCCCAAACTGCTCGAGGAGATGCTCGACCGAACGCACGTCGAGGAGGCGGTTCTCCTCTCGACCTGCAACCGGATCGAGGTCTGTGCGGTCGTGGACGCGTTCCACGGCGGCCTCGGCGACGTCACCGACGTGCTCGGGTCCTATGCCGGGTTCCCGATCGGCGAGCTCTCCGACCATCTCTTCGTGCACTACGCCGGATCGGCCGTCCAGCACCTGTTCCAGCTGGCCGCCGGACTGGACTCGATGGTGGTCGGGGAGTCGCAGATCCTCGGCCAGCTGCGCGGCGCCTACGCCACCGCCGACGAGTCGGGCTCGGTCGGCAAGGTGCTGCACGAGCTGGTGCAGCAGGCGTTGCGGGTCGGGAAGCGGGTGCACGCCGGCACCGGGATCGACGAGGCGGGGGCCTCGATCGTCTCCGAGGCGCTGCGGGACGCCGATCGCGAGCTCGGCGGCGCCGGCCTGGACGGGGCGCGCGCCGTCGTCGTCGGGGCGGGTGCGATGGGCGCGCTGGCCGCGGCGCACCTGCGGCGCGCCGGGGCGTCCGAGATCGTCGTGCTGAACCGCTCGGTCGAGCGCGGCGAGCGGCTCGCGGAGAAGGTCCGCGAGCAGGGCACCGCCGCGCGCACCGGCCCGCTGGACTCGATGGCCGCCGAGCTGCGCGACGCGGACCTGCTGCTGGCCTGTACCGGGGCGATCGGGCACGTGGTGCACACCGCCCCGGTCGCCGACGCGCTGTCCGCCGGTCGGGGGCGGCCGCTGGTCGTGTGTGACCTGGGCCTCCCGCGCGACGTCGATCCCGCGGTGGGCGAGCTGCCCGGCGTCCGGATGGTCGACCTGACCACCCTGCAGCGGCGACTGCTCGACGTCACCGACGACGCCGCGGGCGGCTCGATCGCGCTGGCCCACCGGATGGTCGAGGAGGAGGCCCAGCAGTACCTGGCCGGGCAGCGCTCGGCCGAGGTGACCCCGACCGTCACCGCGCTGCGCCGGCGCGCCTCCGAGGTCGTCGACGCCGAGCTGCTGCGCCTGGACTCCCGGCTGCCAGATCTCGACGGCCGGGTCCGCGAGGAGCTCTCGAGGACCGTCCGGCGGGTCGTGGACAAGCTGCTGCACACGCCGACGGTGCAGGTCAAACGGCTGGCCGAGGGGCCGGACGGGGACAGCTACGCGGCCGCGCTGCGCACCCTGTTCGAGCTCGACCCGCAGGCCGCCGCCGCCGTTGCGGCGCCGGTCCGCGGCACCGACGCGACCGTCGACGGCACCGACGTGACGGCCGCGCTGAACGCCCCGCTCGACCGCACGCCGTCGATCGGGTCCCGTCCCCCGGAGCAGATCTCGTGAGCGTTCTGAAGATCGGGACGCGCCCGTCGAAGCTGGCGGTCGCGCAGTCCACCGCGATCGCCGACCGGCTGATCGCGGCCGGTCAGCCCTGCGAGCTGGTCACGATCTCCACCAGCGGTGACCGCTCGATGGCGCCGGTGACCCAGCTCGGGGTCGGGGTGTTCGTGTCGGCGCTGCGGGACGCGCTGACCGCCGGCGAGATCGACGTCGCCGTGCACTCGTTCAAGGATCTTCCCACCGCGCAGCCGCCGGGTCTGCGGATCGCCGCCGTCCCGCGGCGCGAGGACGTGCGGGACGCGCTGGTCACCAACGGGCGGGTGCTCGGCGAGCTGGGCCGCGGCGCCCGGGTCGGCACCGGCTCCCCGCGCCGGGGCGTGCAGCTGTACGCGCTGGGGCAGGGCCTGGAGGTGCTGCCGATCCGGGGCAACGTCGACACCCGGATCGGGAAGGTCCGTTCCGGCGAGCTGGACGCGGTGGTCGTGGCCGCGGCCGGGCTGCGCCGGCTGGGTCGCATCGGCGAGGCGGACGAGCTGATCGACCCGCTGCAGATGCTGCCCGCCCCCGCCCAGGGCGCGCTCGCGGTCGAGTGTCGGGAGGGCGACACCGAGCTGGTGGCGACGCTGCAGGCCGTGCTCGACGACCCGGGCGTGCGGGTCGCCGTCGCCGCCGAGCGCGCCGTCCTGGCCACCCTGGAGGCCGGCTGCCACGTTCCGGTCGGTGCGCTCGCCGACGTCGTCTCCGACCTGGACGACGACGGGCGCGCGGTGGACCGGCTGTCGCTGCGCGGCGTGCTGGGGCTGGGGGACATCGCGGAGGGCGCTGTGGTGCGCGCCTCCGCCACCGGAGAGATGGACGACGCCGAGAAGCTCGGGGCCGCGGTCGCGCACGAGCTTCTCGACCTGGGAGCCGAGGACCTGCCCCCCGCGGGCCTCGAGGGCCCCGCCAACCGCTGGATCGGGAGTACGGAATGACAGGACAGGCCAACACCTCGGGGCGGATCGCCTTCGTGGGCAGCGGACCGGGAGACCCGGCACTGCTCACCGTGCGCGCCAGGGACGTGCTCGCCGGCTCGCCGCTGGTGATCACCGATCCGGACGTGCCGGAGGGCATACTCGCGCTTGCCGCCGACGGCGCCGAGGTACGCCCGGCGATCGGCCAGCCCGCCGACATCGCGAGCGACCTGCTGGCCGAGGCCGGTCAGGGCCGCTCGGTGGCCCGCCTGGTCTCCGGCGATCCGCTCACCAACGACGCGGTCGTCGCCGAGGCGCTCGCCGTGTCGGCCTCCGGGACGGCGTTCGACGTCGTGCCGGGCGTGCCTGCCTCGACCGCGGTGCCGGCCTACGCCGGGGTCGCGCTGGGCTCGGCGCACGTCGAGGCCGACGTGCGGGCGGGCGTCGACTGGGCCGCGCTGGCCGCCAGCCCGGGCCCGGTGGTGCTGCACGCCACCGGCGCGCTGCTGGCCGACGTCGCCGCCGGGCTGTCCGCGCAGGGCGTCCCGGGCGACACCGCGGTCGCGATCACCTCCGGCGGCACCACCTCCACCCAGAAGACGATCTCGTCGTCGGTCGGCAAGCTGGCCGTCGACGGCAGCGACCTGGAGGGCGCGCTGGTGCTGACCGTCGGCGACGCCGCCGGTCGCCGCGGCGAGCTGTCCTGGTGGGAGTCGCGCGCGCTGTACGGCTGGCGGGTGCTGGTGCCGCGGACCAAGGACCAGGCCGGCGTGATGAGCGAGCGGCTGCGGATGCACGGCGCGATCCCGGAGGAGGTGCCGACGATCGCCGTCGAGCCGCCCCGGTCGCCCGCCCAGATGGAGCGCTCGGTCAAGGGCCTGGTCGACGGCCGCTACCAGTGGGTCGTGTTCACCTCCACGAACGCGGTGAAGGCGGTGTGGGAGAAGTTCGCCGAGTTCGGCCTGGACGCCCGCGCGTTCTCCGGTGTCAAGATCGCCTGTGTCGGCCGCTCCACCGCGGAGAAGGTCCGCGAGTTCGGCATCGAGCCGGAGCTGGTCCCGGACATCGACGAGGCCCAGTCGTCCACCTCCGAGGGGCTACTGGAGATCTTCCCGCCGCACGACGACGTGCTCGACCCGGTCGACCGGGTGCTGCTGCCGCGCGCCGACATCGCCACCGAGACGCTGTCCGCCGGGCTGCAGGAGCGCGGCTGGGAGGTCGACGACGTGACGGCCTACCGGACCGTCCGTGCGGCCCCGCCGCCCGCGCCGATCCGGGAGGCGATCAAGACCGGCGGGTTCGACGCCGTCTGCTTCACCTCGTCGTCGACGGTGCGGAACCTGGTCGGCATCGCCGGCAAGCCGCACGCCAGGACGCTGGTCGCCTGCATCGGCCCGGCCACCGCGGAGACGGCCCGCGAGTTCGGCCTGCGGGTGGACGTGCAGCCGGAGGAGGCCCGGGTGCCGACCCTGGTCGACGCGCTGGCGAGCCACACCGCGAAGCTGCGCGCGGAGGGGAACCTGCCGCCGCCGAAGAAGGTCAAGGCGCGCCGCCGCTGAGCGGCGTGGTCGGCACAGCCGCTGAGCGGCGCGATCGATACAGCCGCTGAGCGGCGCGATCGATACAGCCGCTGAGCGCGTGACTCCACGGCCCCGTCTCCCACCTGCGGGTGGGTGGCGGGGCCGTCGACGTCATGCGGCGGCCGTCTTCACCAGGGTCCGCAGGCACATCTCGCGGGTCTCGCGCGGGCTGCGCCCGGCCGGTTCGGGCAGGTGGAACGCGGCGAACAGCCCGCACCAGATGTGGCCGACGAGCCAGTCGGCGTCGAGCTCGCGGTCGATGCTGCCGTCGGCGTGGCCGCGGTGGACGATCCCGGCGACCAGCCGGTCGTCGTCGGACTCGGCGGGCGTCTCCTCCTCGGTCTCGCCGCGCAGCCACCAGGCGAAGATCTCCCGGCCGTCGATCAGCTCGGCGCAGAGCCGGGTGTAGGCGGCGAGCCCGGTGCCGTCGTCGGGCCGGGCGCGGCGGATCGCGTCGGAGTACTCGGCGGTGACGAACGCCTCGACGCCTGCGGAGAGCGCGGCCCGGTCCGGGTAGTAGCGGTGCAGCGTGCTGCGGGCGACGCCGGCGGTCTCGGCGATCTCGCCGAGTGCGGCGCCGGGGTTGCAGGAGAGGGCCCCGATGGCGGCGCGCAGGATCGCCCGCCGGGTCCGCTCCCTGGTGGGGCTCTCCTGGTCCTCGACCGTCACGTCGCGACCCTAACAAGAAATCCATGTGCGAAAATCGGACATCTCTGTCTTACTTGAGGGCATGACCGTCGTGACCGGGTCGCCGTCCCGGATCGGGATCCTGTGGGACCACGCCCGCCCGCACCTGCCGACGCTGGTGTTCGGCCTCGTCCTCGCACTCGCCGGTTCGGCGATGGAGCTGGCGAGCCCGCTGGTGACCAAGTGGGTGCTCGACACCGTCGCCGAGGGCGGATCGCTGTCCGGGCCGGTGCTGCTGCTGCTCGCGCTGCTCGTGGTCGGCGCCGGCGTCACCTGGTGGCAGTGGGTCGTGCTCGGGACGCTCGCCGAGCGGATCGTCTACGACGCCCGGGAGAACATGATCGTCCGCTACCTGCGGGCCAAGGTGCTGCCGCTGCTGGCCCGTCCGGCGGGCGAGATGGTCACCCGGGTCACCTCGGACACCGTGCTGCTGCGCGAGGCGGCGTCGTCCAGCCTGGTCGGCCTGCTCAACGGCGCGGTGATGCTGGTCGGGTCGCTGGTGCTGATGACCGTCCTGGACCCGATGCTGGCGCTGGTGACGTTCGGCGCGACGGCGCTGGTGGTCGTCCTGTTCTCGGTGCTGCTGCCCGCGATCGCGACCGCCCAGCAACGGGCCCAGGGTGCGCTCGGCGATCTCGGCGGCTCGCTGGACGGGACGCTGCGCGCGGTCCGGACGGTCAAGGCCGCCGGCGTCGAGGACGCCGCGCGGGACCGGCTGCTCACTCACGCCGCGGACGCGCGCCGGTTCGGCGTGCGCGCGGTGCGCCGGGAGGCGCTGGTCTGGACCGTCGCCTGGTCCGGGCTGCAGGCCGCGATCGTGCTGATCCTCGGCGTCGGGGCGTGGCGGGTCGCGGGCGGCGAGATGACCGTGTCGACGCTGGTCGCGTTCCTGCTCTACGCCTTCGGGCTGATGGGGCCGATCATGGAGCTCAGCCAGAACCTCAGCACGCTGCAGTCCGGGATCGCGGCGGCCGGCCGGATCCGGGAGGTTCGGGAGCTCGAGTCCGAGCCGGTCGCGGCCGGCGCCCGTCCTGCTCCGGAGCCCGGCCGTCCCGGTCCGGCTCCCGCCGGTGCGGTCGAGCTGCGCGGTGTCGACGCCCGCTATCCCGGCGCGGCGGAGCCCGCGGTGCGCGGGCTGGACCTGGTCGTCCCGGAACGCGGACACGTGGCGGTGGTCGGCCCGTCCGGTGCGGGCAAGACGACCCTGCTGTCGCTGCTGCTGCGCTTCGTCGATCCCGAGCGCGGCGAGCTGCTGCTCGGCGGGGTGCCCTACATCGAGCTCGACGTGCACCAGGTGCGCAGCCGCTTCGCCTACGTCGAGCAGGAGACCCCGGTGGTCCCCGGCACCATCCGGGACAACCTGACCCTGGCCGCACCGGACGTCTCCGACGAGCGCATCGCCGAGGTGCTGCGCAGCATCCACCTCGACGGCGTCGTCGCGGACCTGGAGCTCGGTCTGGACACACCGCTGTCGGACAGCTCGGTCTCCGGCGGCCAGCGGCAGCGCATCGCACTGGCCAGGGCTCTGCTCGCCGAACCACCGGTGCTGCTGCTCGACGAGGCGACCGCGCAGGTCGACGGGATCACCGAGGCGGCGATCCAGACCGTGCTGCGGGCGCAGGCCCGCCGCGGTGCGGTGGTGACCGTGGCGCACCGGCTGTCCACGGTGCTCGACGCCGACGAGATCGTCGTGATGGACTCGTCCCGGGTCGTCGCCCGGGGAACGCACGTCGAGCTGCTCGGGTCCAGTGCCCTCTACCGGGACCTGGTCGAGGCGCTGCGGATCCGCACCGACGTCGTACCGGTGGGATGAGCGGCCCCGCCCCACCCCACCCCGGCGCCGCACCCCGTCACTCGCCGAGATGCATCTGAGAGGGCTCGGAAGATCGACGATTCCCGCTCATCTGCATCTCGGCGAGTGACGGGGTGCGGGGCGGGGTCGCGCGGCGCAGGGAGCGCCGCGGATCGGGCGCCGCACGGCGCGACGGGGTGCGACGGCGCGCAGCGGGGTGTGGTGGGACACGACAGGGTGCGGGGGCGGCGCGGGAAGGGGCGCGGCCCCGACGGTCCGGCGGCGCTCTACCCTGGGGCAATGGCTTTCCCAGTGCAGCGTCCCCGCCGCCTGCGGACCACCCCCGCGATGCGGCGGCTGGTCTCCGAGACCGAGGTGCGGCCCCGCCAGCTGGTGCTGCCGATGTTCGTGCGCGAGGGCGCCGCGGACCCGGTGCCGATCTCGTCGATGCCGGGCGTCGTCCAGCACACCCGGGAGAGCCTCCGCAAGGCGGTGGCGCAGGCGGCGTCGGCCGGCGTCGGCGGCGTGATGCTGTTCGGCGTCCCGGAGGTGCACGACGCGACCGGCTCCGGTGCCGTCGATCCGGAGGGGGTCCTGAACGTCGCGCTGCGCGACGTCCGCGACGAGGTCGGCGACGATCTCGTCGTGATGTCGGACCTGTGCCTGGACGAGTTCACCGACCACGGGCACTGCGGCGTGCTGGACGCGCACGGCCGGGTCGACAACGACGCCACCCTGGATGTGTACGCGCGGATGGGCGTCGAGCAGGCTCGCGCGGGCGCCCACCTGGTCGGCCCGAGCGGGATGATGGACGGGCAGGTCGGTGTCATCCGGGCGGCGCTGGACGAGGCCGGGTTCACCGACACCGGGATCCTCGCCTACACCGCGAAGTACGCCTCGGCGTTCTACGGGCCGTTCCGGGAGGCGGTGAACTCGCAGCTGCGCGGTGACCGCAAGACCTACCAGCAGGACGGCGGCAACGCCCGGGAGGCGCTGCGCGAGCTGGCGCTGGACCTCGACGAGGGCGCCGACATGGTGATGGTCAAGCCCGCGCTGGCCTACCTGGACGTGCTGGCCCGGGTGGCCGACGTCGCGGACGTGCCGGTCGCCGCGTACCAGATCTCCGGCGAGTACGCGATGATCGAGGCCGCCGTGCAGCAGGGCTGGCTGGAGCGGGAGCGCACCATCCTGGAGACGGTCACGTCGATCCGCCGGGCCGGCGCCGACGTGATCCTCACCTACTGGGCGACCGAGGTCGCGGGCTGGCTGGACCGGTAGCCGGAGCGACACCACCTGCCCGCGGTACCGCCGAACGTGGCAAACCGGACACCCGTCCGGCTACCGTGGCGGGTGTGAGCAACAACCCCGGCGAGCAGGGCGCACCTCAGTACTACCGGCCCGGACCGTCGACCGGGTACTACCCGCAGTATCCGCAGAACCCGTACCCGAACGGCTGGACGCCGGCCGCCCCGGCGCCGCCGCAGCAACAGCAACAGCAGCCGCCACAAGGGCAGTACCAGCAGCAGCCCGGCCCGCAGTGGAACACCGGCAGCGCACCGCAGGGCTGGGGCCAGCCACCGGCCGGCCTGGCCCCGGGCGGGACGACGCCGCTCGCCCGGCCCCGGCAGGTGGTCACCGCGCTGATCCTGCTGATCGCCGCGGCGCTGCCGTTCGTGCTGATGGGCGGCGCCGCGATGTTCGCCCAGATCGACCAGGCCACGCTCGACCAGGCCGGGATCCCGCGCGCCGAGCTCGACAGCGTGATGACGCAGACCGGGGTGACGCTGGACCAGCTGACCCAGCTGGTCCGGGTGATGGGCGGGGTCTTCCTGGTGCTGGCGCTGGTCTACGCGGCGCTCGCGGTGGTCGCGTTCCTCGGCCGGGCGGGTGCGCGGCTGGCGCTGGCGGTGCTGACCGCGGTCTACGGGCTGCCGCTGTTGCTGCTGATGGCACCGACGATCCCGGTGTTCGCGGTGGTGATCCTGGCGATCTCCTCGACCGGTGTGGTGCTGCTCTACGGGCAGGCCGCCCGCGAGTGGTATGCGTCGCGCAAGGTCGGGGCCGCACGGCGCGCCGGGTGACGGCTGGGAGACTGGCCGGGTGAGCAGCGCGCAGAACCCCGACCCGAAGGAGTCCGCCCGCCTC
This sequence comes from Pseudonocardia sp. NPDC046786, assembly GCF_040645415.1. NCBI lineage: Bacteria > Bacillati > Actinomycetota > Actinomycetes > Pseudonocardiales > Pseudonocardiaceae > Pseudonocardia > Pseudonocardia sp. NPDC046786. The sequence continues at coordinate 58,501 of NZ_JBEYYF010000019.1, forward strand.
TTCGAGCGGGCGGCCGAACTGATCCCGGGCGGGGTGAACTCCCCGGTCAGGGCGTTCAACTCGGTCGGCGGCACGCCGCGGTTCATGGTCTCGGCGCAGGGCTACGAGCTGACCGACGCCGACGGCGCGAGCTACGTCGATCTCGTCTCCTCGTGGGGCCCGATGATCCTCGGGCACGCGCATCCGGCCGTCGTCGAGGCGGTGCGGGCGGCAGCGTCGAACGGATTGTCGTTCGGCACCCCGACCCCCGGTGAGATCGACCTGGCCGCCGAGATCGTCGACCGCACCCCGGTCGAGCAGGTCCGGCTGGTCAACTCCGGCACCGAGGCGACGATGAGCGCGATCCGGCTGGCCCGCGGCATCACCGGGCGCCCGGTGATCGTGAAGTTCGCCGGCTGCTACCACGGCCACGTCGACGCGCTGCTCGCCGAGGCCGGCTCCGGCGTCGCGACGCTCGGCCTGCCGACCAGCCCGGGCGTCACCGGCGCGCAGGCCGCGGACACCGTGGTCGTGCCCTACAACGACCTGGACGCGGTGCGCGCGGTGTTCGCCGAGCGCGGCGCCGACATCGCCTGCGTGATCACCGAGGGGGCGCCCGGGAACATGGGCGTCGTCCCGCCGATCGAGGGCTTCAACGCCGCGCTGCGCGACCTCTGCCACGCGCACGGCGCACTGCTGGTGATCGACGAGGTGATGACCGGCTTCCGGGCGTCGCGCCAGGGCTGGTACGGCTGCGACGGCGTCGCCGGCGACCTGTACACCTTCGGCAAGGTGATGTCCGGCGGGCTCCCGGCCGCCGCGTTCGGCGGCTCGGTCGAGCACATGTCGTTCCTGGCGCCGGCCGGGCCGGTCTACCAGGCGGGCACCCTGGCCGGGAACCCGGTCGCCGTCGCCGCCGGTCTCACCACGCTGCGCCACGCCGACGAGGCCGCCTACGCCACCCTCCAGGCGAACGCCGACCGGCTCGGCTCGCTGATCACCGCCGCACTGGACCGGGAGGGCGTCGGGCACACCGTGCAGTACGCGGGCACCATGCTCTCGCCGTTCTTCACCGACGCCCCGGTCACCGGCTACGCCGACGCGAGGTCGGCCGAGACCTGGCGCTACCCGGCGTTCTTCCACGCGCTGCTCGACCACGGGATCTACCCGCCGCCGTCGGCGTTCGAGGCGTGGTTCGTCAGTACCGCGCTGGACGACGACGCGTTCGCCCGGATCGAGATCGGGCTCGCCGCCGGGGCGCGGGCGGCGGCCGCGGCCACCCGTCCGGACGGGGTCTGAGCCGTGGGCGACCGGACCACCCCCGCGCCGACCGGCCCGGCGACCGTCGTGCACCTGCTCCGGCACGGCGAGGTGCACAACCCGGAGCGGGTGCTCTACGGCCGCCGGCCCGGCTACCGGCTCTCCGGCCACGGCGAGGCCCAGGCCAAGACGGTCGCGCAGTACCTCGGGAGCAACGACGTCGCCGCCGTCGTCGCGTCCCCGCTGCAGCGCGCCCAGCAGACCGCCGGGCCGATCGCCGAGGCGCACGACCTGCCGATCGGCACCGACGAGAACCTGATCGAGGCCGGGAACCTGTTCGAGGGCAAGCGGTTCGCCGTCGGCGACGGCGCGCTGCGCCGGCCGCAGGCGTGGCGGCTGCTGCGCGACCCGTTCACCCCGTCCTGGGGCGAGCCCTATCTCGACATCGCGCACCGGATGCTCGGCGCGCTGCACGCGGCGCGGCTGCTCGCGCCCGGCCGGGAGGTCGTCTGCGTGTCCCATCAGCTGCCGATCTGGACGCTGCGCCGGTACCTGCTCGGGCAGCGGCTCTGGCACGACCCGCGCCGCCGCCAGTGCGCGCTGGCGTCGCTGACCAGCGTCGAGTTCACCGGCGCCCGGATGACCGGACTGCGCTACGCCGAGCCGGCCGGCTCCAGCGGGGCGATGGTGACCGGCGCATGAGGAGGCTGGCGCTCCCGCTGCTCGCCGCGCTGGCGCTGCTCGCGGGCTGCGGCGTCGGGACCGACGCCGTCGCCGGGTCCGGCGAGTTCCAGTTCGTCGCCCCCGGCGGCGAGACCCGGATCGTCTACGACCCGCCGGAGAGCCGCGGGCCGATCACCGACCTGCGCGGCGAGAGCCTGATGAACCCGGGTGCCGAGGTCGGCATCTCCGACTTCCCGGACACCGTCCGGGTGATCAACATCTGGGGCTCGTGGTGCGGGCCGTGCCGGACCGAGGCACCGGAGCTGCAGGCGGTCGCGGACGCGGCGCAGGGCGACGCCGTGGTGCTCGGCATCGACGTCCGGGACGACCGGCAGGCCGCGCTGGACTTCAAGACCGACCGCGGGCTGAGCTACGACTCGATCTACGACCCGGCCGGGCGGACCCTGGCCCGGCTCGACGGCTACCCGCGCAACGTCGTCCCGTCGACGATCGTGCTGGACCGCGAGCAGCGGGTCGCCGCGGTCTTCCTGACCCCGGTCGGCAGCTCCGACCTGATGCCGCTGATCGCCCGGCTCGCCGAGGAGGACCCGGCGGCGGAGCCGCCGGGCGCGGGCTGACGGAGCGCGACCGGACCGTTGCACTACACGTTGTAGAACCCGCTGCCGGGCCTGTTCGGGGGCCCTTCTACCCTGGGATGCGATGGACCCGACGACCGCCCTCGCGATATCGGGGCCGCTGCTGCTGGCGGCCCTGGTATCAGTGCTCGCCGGGCTGGTCAGCTTCGCCTCGCCGTGCGTCGTCCCGCTGGTCCCCGGCTACCTCGCGTACCTGGCCGGCCTGGTCGGCGCGCAGCCGCCGCCGGTGACCGAGGCCGAGGCCCGGCAGCGCGAGACCGCCCGCCGCAGCGGGACCGCCGTCGTCGAGCAGCGGACCCGCCCGGACGGCCGCTGGCGGGTCGCCGGTGCGGCGCTGCTGTTCGTGTCCGGGTTCACCGTCGTCTTCGGCGCGATCATGGTCGGCGTCGTGTGGCTGTCCGATGTGCTGATCGAGAACGAGGCGTTGCTGCAGCGGATCGGCGGCGTCGTGATGATCGTGATGGGGCTGGCGTTCGCCGGCCTGATCCCGGCCCTGCAGCGCGAGTACCGCTCGCACTGGACGCCGCGCGCCGGCCTGGCCGGCGCCCCGCTGCTGGGCGCGGTGTTCGGGCTCGGCTGGGTCCCCTGCATCGGCCCGACGCTGGCCGGCGTGGTCGCCGTCGCGGCCGGCACCGGCGGCGGCTCGTTCCGCGGCGTCGTGCTGATCCTGGCCTACTGCGCCGGGCTCGGGATCCCGTTCGTGCTGATCGCGCTGGGCGCGTCCCGCGCGGTCGGGATGCTCGGCCGCCTGCGCCGGCACACCCGCGCGATCCAGATCGCCGGCGGGGCGATGCTCGTGCTGGTCGGTGTCCTCCTGGTCTCCGGGCTGTGGGCGCGCTGGCTGATCCAGCTCCAGGTGTCGATCGCCGGGTTCACCCCGCCCCTCTGACATGACCTCCGACATGACCTCCGGGGTGGCACGGCCGCCCACCGCCCCGCCGCAGCCGCCGGGCAGCCCAACGGGCAGCGAGCCCCCGGCACGCCGCGACCGGTTCGGCGGCGTGGCCGCGTTCCTGCGCAACACCTGGCGCGGGCTGACCAGCATGCGCACCGCGCTGGTGCTGCTGTTCCTGCTGGCGCTGGCCGCGATGCCGGGCGCGCTGATCCCGCAGCGCTCGCTGAACGAGTTCCTGGTCGACGACTTCTACGCCGACTACCCGACCGCCGCGCCGATCATCGAGTCGCTCGGCGGCTTCGAGGTGTTCGCCAGCCCGTGGTTCGCGGCGATCTACCTGCTGCTGATGATCTCGCTCGTCGGCTGCGTGCTGCCCCGCTCGGTGGAGTACTGGCACAGCATGCGGGCCGCGCCGGTCGCGACCCCGCGCAACCTGACCCGGCTCCCGCACCACGCCGAGGCCGACTCCGCCGAGTCGCCGGACGCGGTGCTGGAGCGCACCCGGCGGCTGTTGCGCGGCTGGCGCAGGGTCGAGCGCTCCGAGCCCGGCGGGGTGACGGCGGTGTCCGCCGAGCGCGGCTACCTGCGCGAGACCGGCAACCTGGTCTTCCACCTCAGCCTGATCGGGCTGCTGCTCGGCTTCGCAGGCGGCAAGCTCTACGGCTACGAGGGCGACGTGATCGTCCGCGCCGACGGCGCCGAGTTCTGCAACAGCTCGATCCTCGGCTACGACACGTTCCGGGCCGGCCTGCGGGTCGACGGCACCGACCTCAACGAGTTCTGCGTGCGCGTCGACAGGTTCGACGGGACCTGGCTGCCGAACGGCCAGCCCTCGACCTTCGGCGCGCAGATCGGCTACCAGACCGGCGAGGACCTGGCCGACGGCGTCACCGACTGGCGGCCCGGCGAGATCACCGTCAACTACCCGCTGCGCACCGACGGCGACCGGGCCTACCTGACCGGCTACGGCTATGCGCCCGAGTTCACCGTGACCTGGCCTGACGGGCAGAGCCGCACCGGCGGGATCCAGTGGCGGCCGGTCGACCAGAGCGGCAGCCAGCTCTCCGAGGGCGCGACGAAGTTCGAGCAGCCCGGCATCACCGACGCCGAGCTGCGTCGCACCACCCAGCTCGCGGTGACCGGCACGTTCGCGCCGACCGGCGCGGTCGACGCCGAGGGCAACCTCGCGTCCGTGCACCCGGACCTGCGCGCGCCGACCGCCGACGTGAACATCATGCGCGGCGATCTCGGCATCGACGACGGCCGCGGCCAGTCGATCTTCACGGTGGACCAGCAGAAGATCGACGACGGCGAGCTGGTGACGGTCGCCGAGGAGCGGCTCGGCGTCGGTGACAGCGTGACCCTGGACGACGGCACCGTCGTCCGGTTCGACGGCGTCACCCCGTGGGTGAACCTGCAGGTGGGCCACGACCCGGGGCAGATCTGGGTGCTGGTGTTCTCGATCGTGATGGTGGCGGGGCTGGCCCTGTCGCTGTCGGTCAAGCGGCGGCGCCTGTGGGTGCGGATCCGCCCGGTCGACGGCGGCAGCCGGATCCAGCTCGGCGGCCTGGCCCGGACCGACCGGGCGGGCTACGGCGAGGAGTTCGACCGGCTCGGCTCGGAACTGCTCGACCCGATGGACAAGAAGGACGGTTGACACCGATGCTCGTCGATCCGATCACCTCGATGTGGAGCGACCGGCTGTTCCAGGCCACGCTCGTCGTACTGCTGCTCGCGATGATCTTCACGTCGCTGGAGTACGCGGCGACCCGGGTGGCCAGGGCGCCGCGCAGGCGGGCGGCCGTCGGGGCTGGCGACGGTGGTGCCGACGCTGAGATCTCCGACACCCCGGACGGGGCCGAGGGGGCGCCGGGAGACGGCTCCCGGACCGGCCGGACCAGGGCCGACCGGTACGGCCGGATCGGGATCTCGCTGATGATCCTCGCCGTCGTCCTGCACGCCGGGTCGATCGTGCTGCGCGGGCTGGCGACCTACCGGTGGCCGCTGGGCAACATGTACGAGTTCACCTCGGCGCTGTGCCTGATGGCGGTCGGCGCCTGGCTGGTGCTGGTCCGCAAGCACCCGCCGCTGCGTCCGGCCGGGGTGTTCGTGCTGACGCCGATCCTGCTCCTGATGTTCATCACCGGCACCGTGCTCTACGCCGAGGCCGCGCCCGTCGTCCCGGCCCTGCAGTCGTACTGGATCATCATCCACGTCACGACGATCACGCTGGCCTCGGGGATGCTGCTGGTCCCGGGCGTCGCGAGCCTGCTGTTCCTGATGAAGCGCAACGAGCGCCCGGCCGCGCTGGCCGCGAAGCTCCCTGGCGCCGAGGCGCTCGATCGGCTGGCCTACCGGGTGACGGTGCTCGCCTTCCCGCTGTACACGTTCGGGATCATCACCGGCGCGGTCTGGGCCGAGGCGGCCTGGGGCCGGTTCTGGGGCTGGGACCCGAAGGAGACGGTCGCGTTCGTCGCGTGGGTGCTCTACGCCGCCTACCTGCACGCCCGCGCCACGGCCGGCTGGCGGACGTCGCGGGCGGCCTGGATCAACTCGGCCGGCTTCGCCACGATCGTGTTCAACCTGTTCTTCATCAACATGGTGGTCGCCGGACTGCACTCGTACGCGGGGGTGTGAGGCGCCTCGACCACCGGGTTCCGCACGGCTACCGTCGGTTCCCGTGAGTGAGAACGGTTCCGGCGAGCAGCCCGACGGGTCGGTGGGCCGCTACGTGCGGGAGCGATGGGGCGCGGCGGAGTCGTCCGGACGGTCCTTCGGACGGCGTCGTCGCACGTCCGGGGATGACGCAGCGCAGCCGGAGGGTGGTGCTGCGCAACCGGCCGCGTCGCAGCCGCGCCCGCCGTCGGCGGCCGAGCGGGCGGCGTCCGCACCCGCCCCGGGCCGTGCCGCGGTCGGCACCCAGACCCCGCCGGCCGGTTCGGCGTGGGGCAGCGAGCTACCGGAGATCGACGACGACCTGGTCGACGAGATCGACCCCTCCACGCCGCCGCACGGGCTGGACCTGTCGGCGCTGCACGAGCGGTCCGACGCGGAGCGGGAGCGGCCCGCCGGGCCCGGCCCGGCCGCCGAGGCCCCCGCCGACGACGGCAGGCACCGGGCACCCGACGACCTGTACCCGACCGGTCAGGACGTCGGCCCCGACGACACCGGTCTGTACCGCTCCGGTGGCGCGGCCGATCCGGAGCCGTGGTGGACGGTGCCGGGCCGCGGCGGGCACGACGACGAGCCGGGCGGTGAGCTGATCTGGCGCCGCCCGGACCCGCCGTCCGATGAGGAGCAGACCCACGCCGACGACGCCGACGTGACCGCCACCGACGCGCACGCGGTCGTGTCGCCGTCGTGGGGCGGGCCCGGCGCCGGGACCTCGGAGGCGGAGGACCGGGACGTTCCCGATCCGTCGCCGGACGGTGCGGCGACGGACCGGGACCGGCCGGCCCGGTCGGGCGGCGCGGTGGACGACCGGCCGGACGGTTCCGGCGACGCCGCCGGTCCGGCGCACGGTGCCGTCCCGGTCGGGGGCGCCCCGGGCGGTGGCGTCCGGGACGACGGCGCCGGGGACGGAGGTCCGCCGGGAGCCGGCGGCCCGGGTGGCGGCGCGGCGTCCGGTGGCGCGACCGCCGCCGGTGACGCGACCGCCGGGGCCGCGGCCGCACGCGGACCGGGCCAGGCCACCGGCCGTCCGGCGGCGGACCGGCCGTGGCGGAGCTCGTGGGACCGCGATGCGGCCGAGCGCGAGGCGTCCGACCGGGCGCGCCGGGACAACGGCTCCCGCACCGGCGGGGCCCGGCCGGTGCCGGAGTCCGGGGCACGCCGGCCGAGCTGGACCGCGCCCGAGGCGGTCGAGGCCCGCCACGGGCAGCACCGCCGGAGCGACGGCGCGCCCGGCGGGCTCGACCTGACACCACACCGGTCCGGCAGCCCGCGGCGACCGCCGGAGAGCGGCTGGCGCCGGTTCGTCTACCTGCTCACCGGTGGACTGGTGAACCCGGGGGAGAGCCCCGCCGAGTTGCACCGCCGGGATCTGGTGTCCCGGCTGAACCGGCCGCTGCTCAACGCCCACAAGATCGCGATGCTGAGCCTCAAGGGTGGTGTCGGGAAGACGACGGTCACCGCGACGCTGGGTGCGACGTTCGCCTCGCACCGCGGTGACCGGGTCGTCGCGGTGGACGCGAACCCGGACCGGGGGACGCTCAGCCAGAAGATCCCGCTGGAGACGACCGCGACCGTCCGGCACCTGCTCCGCGACTCCGACCGGGTGCGGCGCTACACCGACGTCCGCTCGTACACCTCGCAGGGGCAGTCGCGGCTGGAGGTGCTGGCCAGCGAGCAGGACCCGGCCGTGTCGGAGGCGTTCAGCGAGGACGACTACCGGCGCGCGGTCGACCTGCTGGAGCACTTCTACAACCTGGTGCTGACCGACTGCGGGACCGGCCTGATGCACTCCGCGATGTACGGGGTGCTGGGGATGGCCGATCAGCTCGTGATCGTGTCGTCCGGGTCGATCGACGGTGCCCGCAGCGCGTCGGCGACGCTGGACTGGCTGGACGCGCACGGCTACGGCAATCTCGTCCGGAACGCCGTCGTCGTGATCAACTCGGTGTACCGGCGGGCGGGCGGCGGTGTCGACCTCGACCGGGTCGCGGAGCACTTCGCCGGCCGGTGCCGGGCGGTCGTGCGGGTGCCGTTCGATCCGCACCTGGAGGAGGGCGCGGAGATCGACCTCGATCGCCTGGAGGAATCGACCCGGACCGCGCTGCTGGAGCTCGCCGCCGCCGTCGCGGACGGGTTCCCGGTCTGAGCGTCACCGCCAGATGTGACCGGAAACACTGAAGGGCGGTCCACCGGAGCCGGTTGACCGCCCTTCGGTCAAGATTTCTTGGGACTCTGGGTCGGGCAGATCGGAGGGGCTGGGACGGGCTCGGTCCGGTCAGGTCCGCTCCGGCGGGTCCTCCTGGTTGCGGACCTTCTCGTCGAGTTCACGTAAGAAGTCCGGGTCGTCGTCGGGACCGGTCGCGCGCGGCTTCTGCGCCTTCTGACGGGTCATCCAGGGGAGCTCGGGCTGCGGGAGCCTGTCGGCGACCACCTGCTCGGACCGGAGGGTCCGGACGAGCAGCACCGCGACGACGGCCGCGCCGAGCAGAAGGATCAGGAACAACATCAGGCCACCTCCGCTGTCCAGCGTAGCGAAGGTGGCCTGACGTGCGAGTGAAGTCGCGGGTTCAGCGGAGCCCGGGGCTCGCCTCGCTGGTGAGGTCCGCCAGCAGTCCGCGGACCTCGGACTCGCGGAAGCGGCGGTGTCCACCGGGGGTGCGGATCGAACCGATCCGCCCGGCGGACGCCCAGCGCGTCACGGTCTTGGGGTCGACGCGGAAGAGGGTGGCGACCTCGCCCGGGGTCAGCAGTCGCTCGGGGGCCTGCGTCGGAGCTGCCATGGAATCCTCCCGGAAATGCAGCGTGGTGCCGAGTCGCGGTGCTGGGAGGGATCTCCCGAAGCTCCTCGGAGCGGTCACCGCTCGTTGTTTCCGGGCCATCGTGACACCTCGGACCCCAGGTACTCGAACGGTTGTCCGGAGGTAAAGGGTTCTTAAAGGGCAAAGCCGATGAAGTTCCTGAAGCGGACATCACGGGTGTTCCCGTCTCCGATGCGCGGCTCCGGGCTCCAGCAGCAGGACCGTACCCTGGACGGTATGACGTCCCCGACGACACCGCCGCCGCAGGCCGCGGCGCGGGCTCGCGCCGGCGAGCCCGGGCTGGCCGCCACGGTGGCGCTCTACGCTCTCGCCCGGCTCGGTCTGCTGGCCGTCATCGCCCTGCTGCTCGGCCTTGCCGGCGTCCCGCTGCTGGTCGCGTTGCTGGTGGCGCTGATCGTGGCGCTCCCGCTGTCGATGCTGCTGTTCCGCGGTCCGAGGTCCCGGCTGGACCGGGCGCTGGCCGTCGCGAACGCCCGCCGGTCGGCCGAGCGGGAGGCGCTCCGGGCCAAGCTGCGCGGCGACGACCGCGACTGACCTGCCGGCCCCTGTCCACGCGCTGTTCTCGCCGCGGCGCGTTCCGCGGAACGCGGCTGCCGGTTCCCGTTCCGGTACCTCGCACAGCCCGTGACAGATCCTGTGCAGCGGATGCTGGGCGCGACGGACCCACCGGCCCGTCGGGCGTTCGGCGGAACGCGGCCGGCACCGCGCCGGGGTCCGGAGCGGCTCTCGGCCCCGGACCCGACTCCCGGCGGCTGCCCGGCGCTCAGCCGCTCGCGATGCCGCCGCCGAAACCGACCGCGAGACCGACCCCGACGGCCAGCGCCCAGGCGAGCAGCAGCAGACCGGTGTCGCGGAGCACCGGGATCAGCTCCGGGCCGTCGGCGCCGCCGAGCACTGCGCGCACCGGACGCACCGCCGCGGGCAGCGCCACCAGCACGACCAGCAGGCCCGGCCGGTCGAACGCGGCGGCGACGGCGATCACGAACGGCACCAGGACGAGCGTCACGTACAGCGTGCGGGTGGCGGGTCCGCCCAGCCGCACCGCGAGCGTCGTCTTGCCGGCGATCCGGTCACCGGGAATGTCGCGCAGGTTGTTCGCGACCAGCACGGCGCAGGTCAGCAGGCCGGCGCCGATCGACACACCGACGGTCGCCGGGTCCACCGCCCCGGCCTGGGTGAGCGCTGTGCCGAGCACCGCGACCGGGCCGAAGAACACGAACACGGCGACCTCGCCGAGGCCCGCGTAGCCGTACGGGCGGCTCCCGCCGGTGTAGAACCACGCCCCGACGATGCACAGCGCCCCGACGGCGATCAGCCACCACTGGCCGGACACGGCGGTCAGCGCGATCCCGGCGAGTGCGGCGACGCCGAAGCAGCCGAATGCGGCCGCCTTCACCGTCGCGGGCCGGGCGGCCCGGGAGCCGACCAGCCGCTGCGGTCCGACGCGCTCGTCGTCGGTGCCGCGGATGCCGTCGGAGTAGTCGTTGGCGAAGTTCACCCCGATCACCAGCGCGACCGCGACCAGCAGCGCGAGCAGCGCGGAGCCGGGGGCCACGACGCCGGCGCCCAGCGCCGAACCGGTTCCGACGAGGACGGGGGAGATCGCGGTGGGCAGGGTGCGCGGGCGCGCTCCCTCGATCCACTCTGCCGTGCTGGCCACGACGACGAACCTATCCCGCGCGGGAGGCCCGGGCCCGCCGGACGTGCCGCCCGGGCAACGACGGCGGAACGACGACGGCCCCGCCCGGATCGTCGTCCGGGCGGGGCCGTCGTGCGGCGGGTCGGTCAGCGTCCGCCGGAGGGCGCGCGCTGGGCGGAGCCGGGGACGGGGGCGCCGGCCTGCGGCGAACCGTCCGGGACGGACGCGGGGTCGCCTCCCGTGCCGGCCGGGCCTGCCGGGTTCGCCGGGGGAGCCCCGGATCCACCGGCCGGGCCGGCCGCCGGGTCCCCGGGCCCCGCGGCGCCGTCGGCCGGGTCGGCAGGATCGGCGGGGGAGGCCGGGTCGGCCGGGTCGGCAGGCGAGGCCGGGGTGTCAGCGGCGTCGCACCCCGGGAGATCGGCCGGCAGCTCACCGAGCACCGACGCCGGCAGGTACTGGCCGTCGCCGATCCGGACGAACCCGCCGTCACCCTCGCCGTGCGCGCACTGCACCGGGACCTCGGTGGTGTTCACCGCGATCCCGACCGACTCCGCCCCGGCCTCGGGACGGGCGAGGATGTCGGTGTCCGGCTCGTCGCCGGCCCGGACGGCGGACAGCTTCTGCGAGCCCGTCCACAGGTAGTCGACCTGCACCTGGGAGTTGTCCTTGAGCCCCAGGACGTCCCAGAAGATGCCGTCGCCGAGGTCGATCCCGGCCGGGTTCGCGACCCGCCGGCCGAACTGGTCCTTGCCGCCGTTGTGACCGTTGCGTGCGGCCGCGGCCTGCGGGACGCCCTGCGGCAGGTCCTTCCACATCTCCCGCTGCGACGACGGGTTCCAGTAGTCGTCCTTGGTGTTCCACGGGCCGATGTCCCAGACCGGCGCGATCGCGCAGCGGCCGTTGGGTGCGCAGACCTTCACCGAGTAGTCGGTCTTGCCCTTCCCGGACAGTGCGCGCCGGGACGGCAGCGCGACGAACCGGTCCCGCGGGACGATCTTGTGCCCGTTCGCGGTGGTGCCGCCGACCAGGCCCTCGCGGGTGGCGAACACCGAGTAGCTGCGCGGGGCGGCCTCGGTCAGCGGCCCGGCCTCGGTCTCGGTGGTCGGGGTGGCGGTCAGTGTCACCTCGCGCACGGCGGGCCGCGCGTCACCGGTGCCGGTGAGCACCAGCCTGCCCTGCACCTCGCGGGCCGCCTCGGGCAGCTCGGTCCGGTCGTTCTCGGCGGGGATCCACTCGGTCCAGCCGCCGCCGGCGGTGCGTCCGCGGACGTCGATCGTCGCGCTCGACCCGGGCGGGGTCTCGGCGACCAGCGCCGAGTGCACCTCGCGGGTCGGCGCCTCCAGGGTGTGCGGTTCAAGGGTGAGCAGCCCGGTCGGGACGATGTCGACCGGATCGGCCGAGGCCTCGGTGGCCCCGTCCTCGACCGGCGCCCCGACGGCGGTCGCCGGGTCGAACCGGGCCCCGCCGCCGTCGACGACGATCCCCGGCCCGCTGCCCTCGGCCAGCTCCGGCTGCCAGCTGGTTCCCGGCTCGGCCGCCGCGGCCGGCACCACGGCGACGGCGCAGAACGCCCCCGCCGCGGCCAGCAGACCGACGCTTCGCAGCCCGGCCCGCGTGATCCTGCGCATCTGGACAAACCCCCGCTGCATCGCAGTTTCTGCTGTGACTTTTGTGCTTCGTGTGACGACGGTGGCTCAGGTGCTCTGTGTGGACCCTGTGTCGTCAGTGGCTGAAGCACACTCGATGTGCGGGCGGGGCGCAACGCACGCTGCGTGAAGCGACCCCATGGTGTGTACGTCCGTATCACCGTTCCGGGTGGCGCCCCGGCGGCCGGATCTCACGGTCGGCGACCGGCGGCGGCACCGCCGGTGCGGTCAGCCGGAACGCAGCAGCGCGGCGACCGCGGCCCGGTCCGGCTTGCCGATACCCCGCTCGGGCACCGCGGCCGCGCGGCGCAGCACCCGCGGCACGGCGGCCCGGCCGCAGGCCGCACGGACAGCGTCGCGCAGCACCGCGTCGCCGGGGCCGCCGCCCGCCCCGTCGTCCGGCACGACCAGTGCTCCGACGACCTGCCCCCACTCGTCGTCCGGCAGCCCGACCACGCAGGCCCCGCGGACCCCGGCGACCCCGAGCAGGGCCTGCTCGACGGCGGCCGGCGCCACCTTCTCGCCGCCGGTGTTGACGACGTCGTCGGCCCGGCCCAGCACCGTCAGGGTCCCGTCCGGGGCGATCGAGCCGAGATCTGTGGTGCGGAAACCGGCCGGGCCGAACGCCGCCGCGGTGCCGTCCGGGTCGCCCAGGTAACCGGCGGCGAGGACCGGGCCGTCGAGCTGCACCCGGCCGGAACCGGGCTCGATCGTGACGCGCACGCCGTCCAGCGGGACGCCGTCGTAGACGCACCCGCCGCAGGTCTCGCTCATCCCGTAGGTGGTGACGACTCGGATCCCGGCGTCGGTGGCCCTGGCCCGCAGACCGGCGTCCAGCGCCGCCCCGCCGACCAGCACCGCGTCGTACCCGGCGAGCGCGAACAGCGGCGCCGAGCCGTGATCGAGGATCCGGGCGAGCTGGGTCGGGACGAGGCTGGTGTAGCGGCGCGCACCGTGCCCGATCCGGGCGGTGGCCCGGGCGAACCCGTCGGGGCGGAAGCCGTCCCGGACGTCCTGCACCACGGGCTGCGAGCCGGACAGCAGCGCCCGCAGCACCACCTGGACCCCGGCGACGTGCTCGGCGGGCAGGGTGAGCAGCCAGCGTCCGGGGCCGCCGAGCCGGGCGGCGGTCGCGGCCGCGGAGGCGCGCAGCGCGACCGCGGTCAGCGCGACCTGCCGGGGTTCACCGGTCGAACCCGAGGTGGCGACGACGACGGCCAGCCCGTCCGGCAGTGCGCCCTCGGCCGCCGCCCGGGCCACCGGGGCAGGCAACACCGGGTCCGCCGGGTCCGCACCCGGCGCGACCCGGACCGGCACGACGGCCGGGCCGTCGCCGTCGAGCGCGGACCGCAGCGCGGCGGCCAGCCGGGCCACCGATCCCGGCGAGCCGTCCACCCCGATCGCCCGCACTCCCATGTCGATCAGCCTGCCACTCCGCGGCCGCGGTGACCGACGGTGGCCGTCGGACGCGGGTGTCATCAGATTCGGGGAACGTGCCCGCGGACCCGCAACGACCGGCGCCCGGCACGCGACAGGCCGGGTGAGAGCGCAAGGGCACCCGGCCCCGCTCCCCGGCGTCGAAGGAGCTCCCCATGCCGCACCCCGCACCCACCGACGCGTCCCCGACCGGCGCCCCGCGCTCGCTGCGCTGCCGCCGCCCCGCCGCGGAGCGCGGGCACCGGGCCGCCGCAGGCGAGCTGGCGGAGCTGGCGTTCCTGATGCCTGCCGGCGCGGCGCAGCCGGCACCGGCGCTGCCCCGGCCGCGCCCGGCCGCGGAGTGAACGACCGCTAGTAGTACCAGGGGAACGGCGACCAGTCCGGCTCCCGCTTCTGCAGGAACGAGTCCCGCCCCTCGACCGCCTCGTCGGTCATGTAGGCCAGCCGGGTCGCCTCCCCGGCGAACAGCTGCTGGCCGACCAGCCCGTCGTCGGCCAGGTTGAACGCGTACTTCAGCATCCGCTGCGCGGTCGGCGACTTGCCGTTGATCTCGGTCGCCCACTGCAGCGCCGTGACTTCCAGCTCGGCGTGCGGCACCACCTCGTTGACCGCGCCCATGTGGTGCATCTGCTCGGCGGAGTAGGTCCGGCCGAGGAAGAAGATCTCCCGCGCGAACTTCTGCCCCACCTGCTTGGCCAGGTATGCCGAGCCGTAGCCGCCGTCGAACGAGCCGACGTCGGCGTCGGTCTGCTTGAACCGGGCGTGCTCGGCGCTGGCCAGGGTCAGGTCGGCGACGGCGTGCAGCGAGTGCCCGCCGCCGGCGGCCCAGCCGTTGACGACCGCGATGACGACCTTCGGCATGAACCGGATCAGCCGCTGGCACTCCAGGATGTGCAGCCGCCCGGCGCGGCCCTGCTCGACGGTGTCCGCGGTGTCCCCGGAGGCGTACTGGTAGCCCGTGCGGCCCCGGATCCGCTGGTCACCGCCGGAGCAGAAGGCCCGCTTGCCGTCCTTGGGCGACGGCCCGTTGCCGGTCAGCAGGACGCAGCCGACGTCGGCACTGGTGCGGGCGTGCTCGAGTGCGGTGAACAGCTCGTCGACGGTGCCGGGCCGGAAGGCGTTGAGCACCTCCGGGCGGTCGAACGCGATCCGCACCGCACCGGTGGACACCGCGCGGTGGTAGGTGATGTCGCGGAAGGCGAACCCCTCCACCGGCTTCCAGGCGTCGGGATCGAAGGTCTCGGAGACGGGCATGGGTCCGAGCCTAGGTGTCGCCCGGACCGTCGCCGGATGCCACATCCCGAGTGGCGGGGCAGACTCGGCTCCGGTGCCCGATGCCGCGCGACCCAGGAGGAGTCCATGACGAGCCCGTCCGTCGACCTGACCGAGGAGACGATCTTCACCTGGGGTGCGCCGCCCCTGAAGTTCGGCGCCGGAGCGATCGACGAGATCGGCTTCGAGATGACCGGGTACGACGCGGCCCGGGTGCTGATCGTGACCGACCCCGGCGTGCGCGCGCTGGGGATCCCGGACCGGATCGCCGAGTCGCTGCAGCGCTACCGGATCTCCAGCGAGATCTTCGACGGCGTGCACGTCGAGCCGACCGACGACTCGATGACCAAGGCCACCGAGTACGCCAGGGCGCAGGGCCCGTGGGACGGCTTCGTCGCCGTCGGCGGCGGCTCCGCGATCGACACCGCGAAGGCGATCAATCTGCTGACCAGCGGTCCCGGCGAGCTGATGGACTACATCAACAAGCCGATCGGCAACGCGAAGGCGCCGGAGGGGCCGCTCAAACCACTGATCGCCGTCCCGACCACGGCCGGCACCGGCTCGGAGTCCACCGCGATGTGCGTGCTGGACGTGCTGTCGATGAAGGTCAAGACCGGGATCAGCCACTGGCGGCTGCGCCCGACGCTGGCGGTGATCGATCCGCTGCTCACGATGTCGTTGCCGCCGGAGGTGACCGCGGCGTCCGGGATGGACATCGTGTGCCACGCGGTGGAGTCCTACACCGCCCGCTGGTACACCACGTTCGACCGGAAGAAGCCCGAGGAGCGGGTCACCTACTGCGGCTCGAACCCGGTGTCGGACCTGTGGTGCGAGAAGGCGATGACGCTGCTGGCCCGCTCGTTCCGGACGGCCGTGCACCACGGCGCGCAGGACGTCGAGGCGCGCTCGGACATGATGATGGCGGCGACCTTCGCCGGGATGGGCTTCGGCAACTCCGGGGTGCACATCCCGCACGCCAACGCCTACCCGATCGCCGGGATGGTCCGCGACTTCCGGCCCTCCGGCTTCCCGCAGGACGAGCCGATGGTGCCGCACGGCATGTCGGTCTCGCTGACCGCGCCGGAGGCGTTCCGGTTCTCCTTCTCCTCGGCCCCGCAGCGGCACCTGAAGGCCGCCGAGCTGATGGACCCGGGCGCCGACCGGCGCAACGACGAGCGCGAGCAGCTGCCTGGGGTGCTGATCGACCTGATGCGCGACATCGGCATCCCGAACGGGATCGGCGGGGTCGGCTACACCGAGGCGGACGTGCCCGACCTGGTGCCGGGCACGATGAAGCAGCAGCGGCTGCTCGCCACCTGCCCGCGCACCCCCACCGAGGACGACATCGCCGGCATCCTCACCCGCTCGGTCGAGAACTGGTGAGGGCGGGGCGCGTCACGGCGCGATGAGCTCGACGCGGGGGAAGTACGTCCGGTAGCGCGCGGCGTCCCGGGTGAGCAGCCGGTGTCCGCGGACGGCGGCGTGCGCCCCGATGTAGAAGGCGGGAAGCGGGGAACGCCGCTCGCCGCCCCGGCGACGGTAGTTGAGGAATGCCTTCCCGGCCACGAATCCGGCCTGCCACGGCAGGTCCTCTCTGCCGACCGCGGAGTGCGGAACCGCCTCGTCGAGATCCTCCACCCGTCCGAACCCGGTGGAGATCTCGGCGTAGATCAGCGGATTGATCAGGACCGGTCCGTCGTCGGCGGCGTCGGCGAGCGCCGTCGAGGGCCAGTCCGCCCATCGCGGATCGTCGGTCAGGATGTCGAGCAGCACGCTCGAGTCGACGAGTGTGGCGGGCCCGGTCACGGCTCGCGCAGCAGGCCGAGCAGCTCGTCGGTGCTCAGGCCGGTGTCCGCGCGGCCCCGCATCCCCCGGACGAGCCGCCGCCCCCTGGTCGGTGCGTCCTCGGTCCGGACGATGCACAGCACCCCGTCGCGCTCGACGACGTCGATCTCGTCGCCTTCGTGCAGGCCGTGCCGGTGGCGCAGCTGCGCCGGGATGGTCACCTGGCCCTTGCTGGTGAGGCGCACCGAAACCTCCGGAATGGTCGAGACCTGCCGGATCGAGGACGCCGACGTATGACTGCTCCGACGTCATACTACGCCGCAGGCGGTAGCGTCGCGGGCGTCCCGAACTGCTGGGAGGAGCTCCGTGAGCACCGCTGCGCGTCCCACCACCGCGTACCGCACCCTCGAGAACGACCTGCGTGCCGCCGTCGGCGGCGACATCCGGTTCGACGCCGCCAGCCGCGCCATGTGGTCGGCCGACGCGTCGAACTACCGCGGCGTCCCGATCGGAGTGGTCGCGCCCCGCGACGCGGACGACGTCGAGGCGGCGATGGCGGTCTGCCGGGAGCACGGCGTGCCGGTGCTGCCGGTCGGGTCGCGCACCTCGATCGCCGGGCAGGCGGTGAACACCGCGGTCGCGCTGGACTTCCGCACGCACATGGACGCGATCCTGTCCGTCGACCCGGACGCCCGGACCGCGACCGTGCAGCCCGGCGCGGTGTGCGACGCCGTCCGGGACGCCGGCAGGCCGCACGGCCTGACGTTCGGCCCGGACCCGTCCACGCACAACCGCTGCTCGATCGGCGGGATGATCGGCAACAACGCCTGCGGCTCGCACTCGGTGGCCTGGGGCAAGACCGTCGACAACGTGCACGCGCTCGACGTGCTCACCTACCGCGGCGAGCGGATCACCCTCGGCGGCTCCGGCGCCGAGTCCGGCGCGCTCCCGGACGCGCTGCGCCGCCTGGGCGCCGAACTCGCCCCGGAGATCGACGCGCACGTCCCCGAGCTGACCCGCCGGGTCTCCGGCTACAACCTCGACCAGCTGGTCCCCGGGAACGTCAACCTGGCGAAGGCACTGGTCGGCACCGAGGGCACCTGCGCCACGATCCTGGCCGCGACCGTCGATCTCGTCGAGTCGCCGCCGGCCCGCGCGCTGGCCGTGCTCGGCTTCCCGGACGCCTACCACGCCGCGGACAACGTGATGATCGTCCGCGAGCAGCGGCCGCTCACCATCGAGGGGATGGACGCCGGGCTGATCGCCTCGCTGCGCGCGCTGCGGCCGAACGAGACGACCAGCCGGATGCTGCCCGAGGGCAAGGGCTGGCTCTACGTGGAGACCGGCGGCGAGGACCGCGCGGCGGCCACGGCGGCGGCGCAGGCCGTCGTCGCCGCGATGAAGCCCTACACCACCGGCGCCGTCGTCGTCGCCGAGCCGAAGGAGATGGCCGCGCTGTGGCGGGTCCGCGAGGAGGGCGCCGGGCTGGTCACCCGTTCGCCGGAGGGCGGCGAGGCCTGGCCGGGCTGGGAGGACGCCGCCGTCCCGCCCGAGAAGTTCGGCGCCTACCTGCGCGAGTTCGACAAGGTGCTGGAGCGGCACGGCCGCAGGGGCATCTACTACGGCCACTTCGGCGACGGCTGCCTGCACGTCCGGATCGACTTCGACCTGCTCACGAAGCCGGGGATCGCGAACTTCCGGGAGTTCATGACCGACGCCGCCGACGTCGTCGTCGCGCACGGCGGGTCGCTGTCCGGGGAGCACGGCGACGGCCAGGCCCGCGCCGAGCTGCTGCCCCGGATGTACCCGCCGCAGATCATCGCCGGGTTCGAGCGGTTCAAGGAGATCTGGGACCCGGACGACCGGATGAACCCGGGCCGGGTCGTCCGGCCGGCCACGATGGACGAGAACCTGCGCACCTGGGTCGGCATGCCCACCATGCCGGACGAGCCGAAGCTCGCGTTCGGCCACGACCGCGGCAGCTTCCACCGGGCCACCCGGCGCTGCCTCGGCGTCGGCAAGTGCGCGATCGACACCGGCTCCGGCGTGATGTGCCCCAGCTGGAACGTCACCCGCGAGGAGAAGCACTCCACCCGCGGCCGGGCCCGGCTGCTGTTCGAGATGGCGAACGGCGAGGTGATCACCGACGGCTGGCGTTCCGACGAGGTCGCCGAGTCGCTGGACCTGTGCCTGTCCTGCAAGGGCTGCAAGTCCGACTGCCCGGTCGGCGTCGACATGGCGGCCTACAAGACCGAGTTCCTGGCGAACCGCTACCACCGCCGGATCCGGCCGCGCGCGCACTACTCGATGGGCGCGCTGCCACGCTGGCTGCGCGCCGCCGGGGTGCTCCCCGCCGCGCTGGTCGACGGGATCAACCGGCTCGCCCGGGTGCCGGCGCTGGCGCGGGTCGCGAAGCGGATCGGCGGGATCGACGCCCGCCGGGACATCCCGCCGATCGCCCGCGAGACCTACACCTCCCGGGCCGCCCGCGGCGCGCCGATGTCCGCGGTGCCCGATCTCGGCGTCGAGCCGGGCTCGCGCGGCCCGCTGCTGCTGTGGACCGACACCTTCACCGACCACTTCGACCCGGACGTCGCCGCCGACGCCGTCGCCGTGCTCACCGCGCTCGGCTACCGGGTGGAGCTGCCGCCGCGCAACGTCTGCTGCGGCCTGACCTGGACCTCCACCGGGCAGGTCACCGCGGCCCGCCGGGTGCTGGCGCGCAGCCTGCGGGCGATCGGCCCGGCGCTGGACGCCGGCGTCCCGGTGGTCGGGCTGGAGCCGTCCTGCACCGCCGCGCTGCGCAGCGACGCCGCCGAGCTGCTCCCCGACGAGCCGCGGGTGAAGCTGGTCGAGCAGCAGATGTCGACGTTCGCCGAGCTGCTCGCCCGGCACGCCGATGAGCTGTCCGCGGCGGCCGGCACCGGCAACGGCGCCGCCCTGGTGCAGATCCACTGCCACCAGCACGCCGAGCTGGGCAGCGAGCCGGACCGCGCGGTGCTGGGCGCGCTCGGCGTGGACGCCACCGTGCTCGACTCGGGCTGCTGCGGGCTCGCCGGGAACTTCGGCTTCGAGGACGGCCACTACGACGTGTCGATGGCCTGCGCCGAGCGCGCCCTGCTGCCCGCCCTCCGGGCAGCAGGCGACGCGGTGGACGTGCTCGCCGACGGGTACTCCTGCCGCACCCAGGTACGCCAGGCCGGGGAGCGGGAACCGGTGCACCTGGCCCAGATCGCGCACCGCGCGCTGCGCGGGTGAGCGCCCGGCTGCTCGGCACGCTCGGCGTCGCCGGCGCCGTGCTGTCGGTGCTCCTGATCGGCGCCCAGCACCTGGCCGATCCGTCGATCGACCCGGCCCGGAGCACGATCAGCGCCTACGGCCTCGGCGGCTTCACCCCGCTGTTCGACGCCGGCGTGCTCGCCCTCGCGATCGGCTCGGCCTGCGTGCTGGCCGGCGGCGTCCGGTCCGGGCTGGTGCCGGTCCGCTCGGCGGCCGCCGTCGGGTTCGCGACGTGGGTGGCCGCGCTGCTGCTGGTGGTCGCCTTCGAGAAGGTCGACTGGTCGGTCGGGGCGACCCCGTCCGGGCTGGTGCACCTCTACGCCGGGCTGGTCGCGTTCGTCGCACTGCCGGTCGCGGTGGGTGCCCTCGCCCGGCTCCGGTGGGGGCCCGGCTGGCCGGTGCTCGCCGCGGTCGCCGCGGTCGCCGCGCTGCTGTGGCTGTCCCCCTTCGTGATCGGCGTGGTGTCGGCGCCGTGGACCGGTGTCCCGTGGTGGCGGTTCGTGCCGATCGGGTTGGTCCAGCGCGGTCTCGCGCTGACCGAGGTCGTCGCCGTCGTGATCGTGGCACTGTGGGTGCGGACCCGGGAGACGGCCGAGCTGGAGGGAGCGCGATGAGCGACGACCGGCGCGCGCTGGTCCTGGGTGGCGGCGGGGTGACCGGTGTCGCCTGGATGTACGGGCTGGTCGCCGGACTGGCCGCGAACGGCGTCGACCTGGGCCGGGCCGATCTCGTCGTGGGGACCTCGGCCGGATCGGTGGTGGGCGCCAACCTGGCCGCCGGCCGGGACCCGCAGGCGTTGCTGGAGTCCCAGCTCGCACCGCCGACCGGGGAGGTCGCCGCGCAGCTCGGGATCCGGGCCGCGGCCCGGATCGGGCTCGCGGCGCTGGCCGGCCCGCGCGACGCCGAGCGGGTCCGCGCCCGGCTCGGCCGGATGGCGCTGGCCGCCGACACCGGCCCGGAGTCCGAGCGGCTCGCGGTGATCGAGTCCCGGCTGGCGGGAGTCGACTGGCCCTCCGGGGGCGACCTGCGGGTCACCGCGGTGGACGCGCACACCGGCGCGTTCCGGGTCTTCGGCCGCGACGACGGCGTCCCGCTCGCCACCGCGGTCGCCGCGAGCTGCGCCGTCCCCGGCGTGTGGCCGCCGGTCAGCGCCGCGGGCACCCGCTGGATCGACGGCGGTGTCCGGTCCACCGCGAACGCCGACCTGGCCGCCGGGTACGGCCGGGTCGTCGTCCTCGCGCCGCTGGGCGGATCCATCGGCGGTGCGGCCCGGCCCCGGGCGCAGGCCGAGGCGCTGGCGGCGCTGGCCCGGGTGGCGTTCGTCGAGCCGGACCGCAGGTCCCGCCGGGCGTTCGGCCGCAACGTCCTCGATCCGGCCCGCCGGGCCGGATCGGCGCGGGCCGGGCTGGCCCAGGCCGCGTCCGTCGCCGCGGAGGTCGCCCGGGTCTGGGCCTGAGTATTCCCGGCTGAGAGCAGTCCGACTCGCGGGCATGGCCGGCCGGTGGTGCGGGTAGCCCGGACACATGTCTGTTCCGACCATCAAGCTGAACGACGGCCGCGAGATCCCGCAGCTGGGCTTCGGTGTCTTCCAGATCGAGGCCGGGCACACCGCGGAGAAGGTGAAGGCGGCCCTGGACGTGGGCTACCGGCACATCGACACCGCCCAGATGTACGGCAACGAGGAGGGGGTCGGGCAGGCGATCGCCGACTCCGGGATCCCGCGCGACGAGCTGTTCGTCACCACCAAGCTGAACAACGACGGGCACGGCCGCGCCGAGGCCGTCCGCCGGCTCGACGAGAGCCTGGCCCGGCTCGGGCTGGACCACGTCGACCTGTATCTGATCCACTGGCCGCGGCCCGGCGAGAACCGCTACGTCGAGACCTGGCAGGGCCTCGAGGACGCCCGGGACGCCGGCAAGGTCCGCTCGATCGGCGTCTCGAACTTCCAGATCCCGCACCTGGAGCGGCTCGCCGCGGAGACCTCGACGGTGCCGGCCGTCAACCAGATCGAGTTCCATCCGCAGCTGGTGCAGCGGGAGCTGCGCGAGTACCACCAGCAGCACCGCATCGCGACCGAGGCGTGGAGCCCGATCGGCCAGGGCAAGGGCCTGCTGGAGGCCCCGGAGCTGGCCGAGCTCGCCGAGCGGCACGGTCGCTCGGCCGCCCAGGTCGTGCTGCGCTGGCACATCCAGCTCGGCAACATCGTGTTCCCGAAGTCGAACAACCCGGACCGGATCCGGGAGAACGTCGAGATCTTCGACTTCGCCCTGTCCGACGACGACATCGCGGCGATCGAGAAGCTGCACACCGGCACCCGGATCGGGCCGGACCCGGACACCTTCGGCTGAGTTCTCACGCCCCGGGGTAGGGGGCGGCCGCGCGGGCCTGCGCCGGCGCGGCCGCCCACCAGGCGAGGACGTCGAGCACCAGCTTGGCCTGCGTCCCGGCGGCCGGGTCGTCCGGTCGCCGCCGACGACCGGTCCGACGAGGTGCTGTGCGCCGTCGTCCGGGGGCGCGGCCTGTGCTTTGTGACGTAGAGCACATCCGATGTTCCCCGAGCGCACGGGCCCATCGGCGACCCGAACGGGGCCGCTGCCCGGGTGCCGCGGTGGACGCGACCGGCCGCATCCGTACGGTGGGGACGATGTTGGCGATCACCGAGAACGCTGCCGAGGCCATCAAGACCCTGAGCACCGACGCGGAGCTGCCCGAGGAGGGCGGTCTCCGGATCACCGCTCCGGACCCGGAGCAGGGCCTGGAGCTGGCGCTGGCCCCGAACGGCGACGCGCAGGACACCGTGCTCCGCGGCGAGGGCATCACCGTCTTCCTGGAGCCGGCCGCGGCCCAGATGCTCGACGACAAGGTGCTCGACGTGCAGCCGGTCCAGACCGACGCGGGCGAGCAGGAGCTGCGCTTCGCGATCGTCGCCCAGGGCGACGCCGACGACCCGGCCCAGAGCTGACACCGCCGGGCGGGGCCCTGCCCGGATCAGGACTCCAGCAGGGCCCCGTCGCGGACCTCCCAGCGGCGGGTGGCACGCACCGTGTCGAGCATCCGCCGGTCGTGGGTGACCAGTAGGAGGGTCCCGGCGAACCCGTCGACCGCCTCCTCCAGCTGCTCGATCGCGGGCAGGTCGAGATGGTTGGTCGGCTCGTCGAGCACCAGCAGGTTCACCCCGCGGGCCTGCAGCAGGGCGAGTGCGGCGCGGGTCCGCTCGCCGGGTGACAGCGACGCCGCGGGCCGCAGTACCGCCTCGGCGCCCAGCGCGAACTTCGCGAGCAGCGTCCGCACCTCCGACTCCGCCCAGTCCGGCACCTGCTCGCCGAACGCGCGCAGCAGGGCGTCGTCGCCGAGGAACGCCCCGCGGGCCTGGTCGATCTCCCCGACCAGCACCCCGGAGCCGAGCCCGGCCGAGCCGGACCCCGGCTCCAGCCGCCCGAGCAGCGCGGCCAGCAGGGTCGACTTCCCGGCCCCGTTCGCGCCGGTGACGACCACCCGGTCGGCCCACTCGACCTGCGCGGTCACCGGGCCGAGCACGAACCCGCCGCGGCGCAGCACGGCGCCGTCCAGCCGGGCGACGACCGAGCCGGAGCGCGGCGCCGACGCGATCGTCATCCGCAGCTCCCACTCCTTGCGCGGCTCCTCGACCACGTCCAGGCGCTCGATCGCGCGCTCGGTCTGCCGGGCCTTCGCGGCCTGCTTCTCGCTGGACTCGGCGCGCAGCGCACGCACGTTCTTGTCCGGGTCCTTCGTTTTGCGCCGGGCGTTGCGCACGCCCTGGGCCATCCAGTTCCGCTGCATCACGGCGCGGTCCTTCAGCGACGACAGCTTGTCGGAGTACTGCTCGTAGGACTCGCGGGCGTGCCGGCGGGCGGTCTCCCGTTCCGCCAGGTAGGACTCGTAGCCGCCGTCGTAGATCCCGATCCGGTGCTGCGCCCGGTCCAGCTCGACGATCCGGTTCACCGTGCGGGACAGGAACTCCCGGTCGTGGCTGACGAGCACGGTCGGGGTCCCGCCGCGCCGGCCGAGCGCGCCGACGAACGCCTCCAGCCGGGCCAGGCCGTCCAGGTCGAGATCGTTGGTCGGCTCGTCGAGCAGCAGTAGGTCGTAGCGGGACAGCAGCAGCGCGGCCAGGTTCGCCCGGGCCGCCTGCCCGCCGGACAGCCCGGTCATCGGTACCTGCGGATCGATCGCCAGACCGACCTCGCGCAGCACGTCGCCGGAGCGCTCCTCCATGTCGGCGCCGCCGAGCGCGAGCCAGCGGTCCAGCGCGGTCGCGTACCGGTCGTCGGCGCCGGGGGCGCCGTCGCCGAGCGCCTCCGCCGCTGCGTCCATCGTGGACCGGGCGTCGGCGACGCCGGTGCGGCGGGCGAGGAACCCGGCCACCGTCTCGCCGGGGCGCCGGTCCGGCTCCTGGGCGAGCAGGCCGACGGTCGCGTCCGGCGGGGCGAGCGTCAGCGTCCCGGCGTCCGGCGCCCGGGAACCGGCCAGGATCGACAGCAGGGTGGACTTTCCGGCGCCGTTCGCGCCGACCAGGCCGATCACGTCGCCCGGGGCGACGACCAGGTCGAGGCCGGAGAACAGGGAACGGTCGCCGTGCCCGGCGGCGAGGCCGGAGGCGTGCAGGGTGGCGGTCATCTCCCGAGGAACGTTACCCGCAGGCGCCGCGCGTGATCCGTGATCACCGGTCGCGGCCGGTCAGAGGTGCGCGGCGAGGAGGCGGTGCAGGGCCTCCCAGTGGCGCTGCTCGGCGGCCGCGTCGTGGGCGGGGGTGTCGGCGACGGCGAAGCCGTGCGCGGCCGGGTAGATCTCGACGGTGTGCTCGACGCCGGCGTCGCCCAGTGCGGCCTCGAGCCGGGCGCGCTGCTCGTCGGGGAAGCCGCGGTCGTTCTCGGCGCCCGCGACGTACACGGTCGCCCGGATCCGGTCGGCCAGCCGGTGCACGCTCGCCGGGTCGTCGGTCGCGACGTTCCCGGCGTGGAACGACGCCGCCGCGGCCACCCGCTCCGGCTGGGTGCCCGCGGTGCGCAGGCTCATCACCCCGCCCATGCAGTAGCCGGTGACCCCGATCCGGGGGCCGGCCACCTCGGGCTGGTCGAGCAGCGCGGTCACCCACGCCTCGGCGTCGACGGCGACCAGCCGCGGCTCCAGCGAGCCGACCATGCCCATCAGGCGTTCCCGCTCGGCGTCGTCGGCGAAGACCGTCGACATGTCGAAGGGGGCCCAGTCGCCGTGCCGGTGATAGACGTCGGGCAGCAGCACCGCGAAACCGAGTGCCGCGAGGTGCGCGGCCATGTCGTGCATGGCCCTGCGCACCCCGCCCGCGTCGACGTAGAGGATCACGCCGGGCCAGGGCCCGTCGCCGTCGGGGGTGTGCAGCGACGCCGGGGCGTCGCCGTCCGGCGTAGCGATCGTCAGGTCGGTGCGTGGCATCGGTCGGCTCCCGGGGGACGGACGGAGATCGGGTGGTACCCGTTCTACGCCCCCGGGAGCCGGGCCGCTCAGCTGCGCTGCAGCTCGGCGCCGTCGAGCCGCCGGGTGCGGGTCTCGGAGTAGGCGGCGACCGCGATGATCGTCACCACCGAGCTGGCCGCGATGTAGGCCGCGATCGCGTATCCGCTGCCGGTCGAGACCAGCAGCGACGCCGCGATCAGCGGGGCCAGCCCGCCGGCGAACACCGAGGCCAGCTGGTAGCCGATCGAGATGCCGGAGTAGCGCACCTTGGTGCCGAACAGCTCGGACAGGAACGCCGCCTGCGGGCCGTACATGGCGCCGTGCAGCACCAGGCCGACGGTCACCGCCAGCGCGGTGAGCGCGAAGCTCTGGGTGTCGATCAGGTAGAAGAACACGAACGCCCACAGGCCGACGCCGACCGCGCCGAACAGGTACACCGGCTTGCGGCCGACCCGGTCCGAGATCGCCCCCCAGACCGGGATGGTCACCAGGTGCACGGCGGCGCCGATCAGCACCGCGCCCAGCACGAACGACGACGGCAGGTCGAACCGTTCCTGCAGGTAGGTCGCGATGACGATGGTGAAGATGTAGTACGAGACGTTCTCCGCGAAGCGGGCGCCCATCGCGGTGAGCACCTCGCGCGGGTACTCGCGCAGCACGTCCAGGATCGGCATCGTCTCCTTCTCCCCGGCGGTGCTGCGCTCGGCGGCCTTCGCCTGCGCCTCCCGGAACACCGGGGACTCCTCGACGGCGAGCCGGACGTAGAGCCCGATCAGCACCAGCACCGCCGACAGCAGGAACGGGATCCGCCAGCCCCAGGACAGGAACGCCTCCTCTGACTGCACCAGCGCCATCACGCCGAGCATCGCCTGGGCGAGCAGCTGCCCGGCCGGGGCGCCGGCCTGCGGCCAGCTCGCCCAGAACCCGCGGTGCTCGGGCCTGCCGTGCTCGGAGACGATGAGCACCGCCCCGCCCCACTCGCCGCCGAGCGCGAAGCCCTGGATGATCCGCAGCAGCACCAGCAGGATCGGCGCCAGGATGCCGATCGTGGCGTAGCCGGGCAGCAGGCCGATCGCGAACGTCGCGAAGCCCATCATCAGCAGCGACAGCACCAGCAGCTTCTTGCGGCCGATCTTGTCGCCGTAGTGGCCGAACACCAGCCCGCCGAGCGGGCGGGCGATGAACCCGACCGCGAAGGTGCCCATCGACAGCAGGATCCCGACGGCGCCCTCGCTGTCCGGGAAGAACACCATCGGGAACACCAGCGCCGCCGCGACGCCGTAGAGGAAGTAGTCGTACCACTCGACCGTCGTGCCCAGCATGCTCGCGGCGACGACCCGCACGATCGGCGTATGCGGCCGGTCGGCCGCGGTCTGGCCGGGTTGTGTGTCGGACACGGTCTCTCCCCATCGTGAGACTGGTTACCTCGGTCGGTTGCGTCACGATAGGGCGAGAGGGTGACGTTTTCACCGGTTGTGACCACATCCGTGGTCGGTGCCCGACGTGGCCGGGCCACACCGGGTGCCCGGCGACCGTCAGACTGGGGCACATGGCCGACCACGAGTACCTCCCGCTGCCGGGCGCCGACCGCGCGCCGGCGGCCGCGCAGCCCGGGCGGCCCGGGCCGTGACCGGCGTCGCGGCGGGAACCGCGGCGACCGGCCTAGGGTCGGGACGGTGAACGGCTCCACCGCCCAGGCCAGGGTGATCGTCGACGAGCTGGTGCGCTCCGGCGTCACCGACGCGGTGCTCTGCCCCGGGTCCCGCAACGCGCCGCCGGCGTTCGCGCTGGCCCGCGCGGACGAGCTCGGGCTGCTCCGGCTGCACGTGCGGATCGACGAGCGCACCGCAGGATTCCTCGCGCTCGGCCTGGCCGTGGCGTCCGGCCGCCCGGTCCCGGTCGTCGTGACGTCGGGGACGGCGGTCGCGAACCTGCACCCCGCGGTGCTGGAGGCCGCGCACGCCGGGGTGCCGCTGCTCGCGCTGACCGCTGACCGCCCGCCCGAGCTGGTCGGCACCGGGGCCAGCCAGACGATCGCCCAGGCCGGGATCTTCGGGACCGCGGTCCGCTGGTCCGGCTCGCTCGCGGTGCCCGCCGGCGGGACCGGGGTGGCCGGGGTGTCCGAGGCCGAGGTGCGCCGCTGGCGGTCCGGGGTGGCCCGGGCACTGGCCGCGGCTACCGGCGGCGGTTCCGGTACGCCCGGCCCGGTCCAGCTGGACCTGCCCTACGCCGAGCCGCTCGTCCCCGATCCCGACGATGACCCGGAGCCGGACGGGGCGGGCCTGCTCGGGCCGTGGATCCCGGCCGGGCGCTCGGGCGGCACCGCCTGGACGGCGGCACCCCGGCCGGTCCGCACGCTGCCGCCGCTGCCGCTGAACCCGGCCGCCCGCACCCTGGTGATCGCCGGATCCGGCGGTCCGGCCGCCGATCCCGGGCTGCTCGGCGGGGCCCCGCTCGCCGCGGAGCCGTCGTCGCCGTGGTGGCGGCACGCGCTGCGCGCGGCGCCGTGGCTGCTCGACCGGCCGGAGCTGCGCCCGTCCCAGGTGGTGGTGCTCGGCAGGCCGACCCTGCACCGGGCGGTCGCCCAGCTGCTCGCGGACCCGGACGTCGCGGTGTACGCCGATCCCGGTCCGGACGGCGACACCTGGACCGACGTGCCGGGCACCGTCCGGGCCGTCGGCGCGCTGCCCGCGCTCGCCCCGCCGGACGACTTCGCCTACGCCTGGGGCGCCGCCGACCGGGCCGCGTCGAAGGCCCTCGACGCCGCCCTGGACGGCGAGCTCGCCGCTGGCGCGCCCGGCCTGCGGCTGGCCAGGGACCTGGTCGCCGCCCAGCCGGACGGCGCGCAGCTGGTGCTCGGCTCGTCGAACCCGGTACGCGACGTCGCGCTCGCCGCGGCGCCCCGGGACGGCCTGGTCGTCCGGTCCAACCGTGGGGTGGCCGGGATCGACGGCACCGTCTCGACGGCCGTCGGTGCCGCTCTGGCGCACGACGGCCCGACGGCGCTGCTGCTCGGTGACCTGACGCTGCTGCACGACACCACCGGTCTGGTGGTGGGCCGCTCCGAGCCGGTCCCGGACCTGACCGTGGTGGTGCTCGACGACGACGGCGGCGGCATCTTCCACCTGCTGGAGCAGGGCGGGCCGGAGCACGCGAGCGCGTTCGAGAGGGTGTTCGGCACCCCCACCGGCGCCGATCTGCTCGGCCTGGCCCGCGCGCTGGGCTGGACGGCCGTGGACTGGTCCGGCGACCCGGCGGAGCTGGCGGCCCGGACCGGGTCCGGGCGGCGGCTGGTGCGGGTCGCGGCCTCCCGCAGCGGGCTGCGGGACGCGCACGCCGCGCTGCACGAGTCGGTCGGCGCGGCGGTCGCCTGAGGGCGGCGCTCAGCCCTCCAGCGCGTCGCGCACCGCCCGCATCTTCGCGGCGGCCTCGCGCACCTCGGCGTCCGGGTCGGAGTCGGCGACGATCCCGCACCCGGCGAACAGCCGCGCGGTGCGGCCCTGCAGCTCCGCGCAGCGCAGCGCGATGCCCATCTCGCCGCCGCCGTCGGCGTCGACGTAGCCGACCGGGCCCGCGTAGCGGCCGCGGTCGAGCCCCTCGATCTCGCTGATCAGCGCGGTCGCGTCCGGGGTCGGGGTGCCGCCCACGGCGGCGGTCGGGTGCACCGCGCCGGTCAGCGTGAGCAGCGACGCGGGCCGGTCCGGGTCGAGCCGGGCGCGCACGTCGCTGGCCAGGTGCGACACGTTCGGCAGGGTCAGCACGGCCGGGGTGTCCGGCACGGCCAGCTCGGCGACCAGCGGGCGCAGCGACGCGGCCAGCGAGTCGACGGCGTAGGCGTGCTCGCGGCGGTCCTTCGCCGAGCCGTACAGCGCGGTGCCGACGTCGGCGCCGGAACCGGAGGGCCACATCGTCCCGGCCAGCACCCGGGACTCGACGGTCTGCCCGTCGAGCCGCAGCAGCAGCTCCGGGGTGGCACCCACCAGGCCGTCGACGGCGAAGCTCCAGCAGGTCGGGTAGCGCCGGGCGAGCCCGTGCAGCAGGAACCGCGGATCGAGCGGCGCGTCGGCGTGCGCCAGCAGGTCGTGCGCGAGCACCGCCTTCGCCAGCTCCCCGGCGCGCATCCGCTGCACCGCCTCGGCGACGGCGACCCGGTAGCGGTGCGCGGGCACGTCGCCGTCGGCGTAGCGCAGCCGCCCGCCGGGGCGCACCGGGGCAGGCGGCCGGATCGTCGCCTGCGCGAACGGCGCGTCCGCCGGGGTGATCTCGGTGATCCACGCCCGGGACCCGCGCCGCCCGACGACCACCCGCGGCACCACCAGGACCGAGCCGGGGGCGTCGTCGTCGAAGGTGAAGGACGCGAACGCGACCGCACCGGTTCCGGGCAGCCGGACGTCGTCGCTGTGGCCGTCCAGACCGTCCAGCACCGAGCGCCACCACCGGTCGGCCTCGGCGAACCGGTCGGGGCCGGAACCGGTGAACCGGGCGACCTCGCCCCAGCCGACGATGCCCTCGTCACCCCCGGTGTCGCCACGGACCCAGCTCAGCGGGTCGGCGTCGCCGGGGAGGGTGTCCAGGAGCGGTCCGTCCAGCCGGAGCGGGCGGGTGCGGACGCGCAACGCGGTGGTGGCCGGTGCGACAGTCACAATCCGAGAGTAGGCAACGCGCCGTACCGGCGTGGCGTCCCGGGGCGAGGTCCCGGCCACACCCGGGTGGCCGGCGCTTCCTAGACTCGCCGATCGTGACCAGTCCGACGGGCGACGTGCTGACCGAGACCCGGGCCGCGGCGGGCCGCCTCCTGAGCCGGGTGCGCTACCGCGTTCCGGAGATCGTCGCCGGGGTCGGCGCCACGCTGACGCTGCTGGCCGTGATCGCGCTGGGCGGGGCGTTCCTGAACGATGCGCAGATCGACGCGAACCGCGGCACGACGGCGGCGACCGTCCTGGAGGGATCGGACTACTGGCGCACCGTCGTCCGGTTCGTCGACGACCAGGGGCGCCTGCAGACCCCCGGATCGGGGATCTCGTACCCGGCCGGGCTGACCCCCGGCGAGAACATCTACGTCGAGTACGACACGACGGAGCCGACCCGGGTGCGGGTCGCCGGCCGGTCCGCGGTGGACGGGATCCTGCCGATCGCCGGTGGGATCGCGGCGGTCTGGGTGGTCGTCGGCCCGGCGTACGTGGTGCTGCGGCGGCGCCGCGACCGGCGCGACCGGCAGGACTGACCCGACCGGCGCGACCGGCGGGACCGACCCGACCGGCGGGGCCGGGCCCCGGTCAGCCCCGCCACAGCGCGGCGACCTCGGCGGCCGCGTGCGGTGCGACGACGAGCATCCCGCCCTCGGGCATCGCCGCGGCCCGGCCGTCCCGGCCGAGCACCAGCGCCCCGGCCTCGGTGGCCAGGCAGAGCGCCCCGGCCACGTCCCACTCGTGGTAGCGCTCCAGGGTCGCCGCGACCGCGTGCCCCAGCGCGACCTGGGTGATCGCGAGTGCGGCCGACCCGAGCACCCGCACCCCGGCGTGCGCCGACCGGCAGCGCCGGAGGAACCCGGGCTCCGGGTCCTCGGCGCAGACCAGCGCCCCGGCGGGCCCGGTGGTCCGCGGCGCGGGCACCGGCGCCCCGTTCGCCCGGAACCCGCGGCCGCGGGCGGCGGCGTAGATCTGGCCGCGGCCCGGATCGGCGACGACCCCGACGACCGGCCCGTCGTCGTCGACCAGCGCCAGGCTGTAGGCGCACCAGGGGAGCCCGGCGACGTAGTTCGCGGTGCCGTCGATCGGGTCCACCACCCAGCGCAGCGGCGCGGCGTCGGCGTCGGCGTCGGCGCGGCTGTCGTCGCCGGTGCCGTACTCCTCGCCGACGACCGGGCAGCCCGGGAAGTCCGCGGCCAGCACCCGGCGGGTGTGCCGCTCCAGGGTCCGGTCGGTGTCGGTGACCCAGTCGAACGGGTTGGCCTTGACGCTGCGGCCGTGCTCCTGGCCGAGCG
Organism: Pseudonocardia sp. NPDC046786; assembly: GCF_040645415.1. Lineage (NCBI taxonomy): Bacteria > Bacillati > Actinomycetota > Actinomycetes > Pseudonocardiales > Pseudonocardiaceae > Pseudonocardia > Pseudonocardia sp. NPDC046786. The sequence continues at coordinate 89,941 of NZ_JBEYYF010000019.1, forward strand.
TCGCGGTGATCACCTCGGCGGCGTCGTTCGCCAGCCGGCCCGCGGTCTCCAGCGCGCGGGACAGCAGTGCCGGATCGACCGGTCGGGCGGGTCGGGAGGTGTGCGGGACGGCCGTCATGCCACCCGAGTGTCCGGGCGGGGGATGACCCGGTCGCGACCGCGAGATGACGCGTGCACGCCGGGAACGCCAACTCGCGTGCGCCGTACCCGATGTTCGCGCGGCGTTCGGCGGACGATCACGCCACGGACCCGGCCCGGCGTTGCACCGCGACCACTGTCGGGTCGTGCGCATCGCGATCGTCTCCGAATGCTTCCTGCCGGTGGTCAACGGTGTCACCAACTCGGTGCTGCGGGTGTGCGAGCACCTGCGCTCCCACGGGCACGACGTGCTGGTGATCGCCCCGGGGACCGGAGAGCCCGCCGAGCACGACGGGGTGCCGGTCGTCCGGGTCCCGGCGGTCGGGCTGCCGGTGGTCAACTCGATGCCGGTCGGCGTGCCGAGCCGCCGGGTGCTGACCGCGCTGCGGGCGTTCCGGCCGGACGTCGTGCACCTGGCCGCGCCGTTCGTCGTCGGTGCCCGCGGGCTGGCCGCCGCCCGACGGCTCGGCATCCCGACCGTCGCCGTCTACCAGACCGACGTGGCCGGTTTCGCGTCGTCCTACGGACTCGGCCTGACCGCCCGCGCGGCCTGGCGCTGGACCTGCCGGCTGCACTCGCAGGCCGACCGGACGCTCGCGCCGTCCAGCTGGGCGACCGGAGCGCTGCGCCAGCGCGGGGTGCCGCGGGTGCACCAGTGGGCGCGCGGCGTCGACACCCGCCGGTTCACCCCGTCCCGGCGCAGCGCCGCCCGGCGGGCCGAGCTGGCACCGGGCGGCGAGCGGCTGGTCGGCTTCGTCGGCAGGCTCGCCCCGGAGAAGCAGGTCGACCGGCTCGCCGTGCTCGGCGACCTGCCCGGCACGCGGCTGGTCGTCGTCGGCGACGGGCCGAGCGCCGACGGCCTGCGCGAGCGGCTGCCCGCGGCGGCGTTCCTCGGGCACCGCGGCGGCGACGAGCTCGCCGAGATCTACGCCAGCCTCGACGTCTTCGTGCACACCGGCCAGTCCGAGACGTTCTGCCAGGCCGTCCAGGAGGCGCTCGCATCCGGGGTCCCGGTGGTCGCGCCGGACGCCGGCGGGCCGCGCGACCTGGTGCTCCCCGGACGCACCGGGTACCTGGTGGCGCCCCGGCCGGAGCCGGTCGGCGAGCCCGGCGATCCGGCCACCGACGCCGCCGACCGCGAGCTCGTGGCCGCCGTGCGGGCGCTCTGCGACCCGGACCGCAACCGGGCGTTCGGGGTGGCCGCCCGGCAGTCGGTGCTGCGCCGCACCTGGTCGGCGGTGGGGGACGAGCTGCTCGCGCACTACGCCCAGGTGCTGCGCGAGGCCCCCGACCGGCTGGTGGCCTGAACGATCCTTCCCGCACCGCGTGCGCCGCCGCATCCCGATTCGGTCGCCGCACCCCGGTTCGGTGGGCGCACCCTGGTTCGGCCGCCGCACCGGATCGAGTGGGTGCGCGGTGGTGCTGGGGGTGCGAGGAGCCCGGGTGCCCGCGCGCCGGCCCCGTTCCCTGGGCGGTGGGTCTCGCACCACCCCTCGCCCCGCGAGCCGCGAGCCGCGCGCCCTCACCCCGAACCGCGCATCGGACCCCACCAGCACCGGCCCCACCCCACACGGACTCCGTAGTCGTGCGGACCCGCACCCCCCGCCTCCCGCGTCAACCTGATGGACATGACACGTCTGGGCCGCACGATCGTCGTCGAACCGCAGGGCGAGCTCCGCACGGTGGACACCTCGGCCGCGGTGGCCCTGACCGGCCGCCTGCTGCACGCCGGACCCGCCGTCCGCGCGGCCGCCCGCACCGAGGTGCTGGCCGCTCCGCAGCGGATGATGCCGCCGGTGCTGTTCGCCCTCTCGGCGAGCCTGGTCGCCGAGGACGCGATGGCCGACGCCGCGGCCTGGTTCTACGCCGCGCAGGTCAGGGCCCGGTTCGACGCGGTCCGCTGCACCGACCCCACGGCCGCGTCCGCGCTGGCGGTGCTGCGGGACCGCTACGGCGAGCCGGTGAACCGCTGGGCGTTCGCCGATCCGGCGCGGGTCCGGCGGGCCGCGGTCCGGGGCGTCGCCTGGGACCGCACCGCGCCGCACGATTACGACCACCGCTGGATCGCGCTGCACGGCATGGGCGCGTTCACCGGGCCCGCCACCGGGGTGAGCATCCCGCGCGAGGAGTGGGCGCCGGCCGCGGCCAGGGTCCGCGCCGAGTACCTGGCCGGGCTGCGCGCGGTGCTGGCCGAGCAGTTCGGCCGCTGAGCCGGGCACTGCGTAACCTCGTGGTGTGTCCCGCGCCGAGCTCGACCGGAACCCGCACGACGTCGCCCGCATGTTCGACGGCGTCGCCCGGCGCTACGACCTGACCAACACCGCGCTGTCCGGTGGGATGGACCGCTACTGGCGGATCCAGACCCGGCGCGCGCTGGCCCCGCAGCCGGGGGAGCGGGTCCTCGATCTCGCCGCGGGCACCGCGGTGTCCACGGTGGAGCTCGCGAAGGACGGCGCCTGGTGCGTGGCCGCCGACTTCTCGCTGGGCATGCTGCGCGCCGGCGCCCACCGGGACGTGCCGAAGGCCGCCGCCGACGCCATGCACCTGCCGTTCGCCGACGGCGCGTTCGATGCGGTCACCATCTCGTTCGGCCTGCGCAACGTCGCAGACCCGGTGGCCGGCCTGCGCGAGCTGGCCCGGGTCACCCGGCCCGGCGGTCGGCTGGTCGTCTGCGAGTTCTCCACCCTGACCTGGGCCCCGTTCCGCGCGCTGTACCAGGGCGCCGTGCTCGGGCACGTGCTGCCCGCGGTGGCCCGGACGCTGTCGTCGAACCCGGACGCCTACCTCTATCTCGCCGAGTCGATCCGGGACTGGCCGGACCAGCCCGCGCTGGCCCGGCGGATCGCCGACGCCGGCTGGGAGCGGGTCGCCTGGCGGAACCTCACGGTCGGCGCCGTCGCGCTGCACCGGGCCGTCAGACCGGTCTGATCGTTTCCGGCCCGGCCGGTCCTTCCTCGTTGCGCTGCAACATTTCCTCATTCGTCGCGCAATCCACCGAGACGGATTCCGGGAGCACGCCCTACACTCGTCCGCACGTTCGTGAAGTTTTTCACAAGCGTGGTGGCCGACAGGCCGATCGGAGGGGCCCGACCTGGGTGGACGTGCGCCGTGACCGGCGCGTCGGCCGCCCCAGGTAAGGCTCGCCTGGGTCGTTCGTCACACGGCGACGGACATAGGGTCTCCGGCGACCGGCTTGTGGATCACCACTACCAACGGCGGTGGCCGCGCGACTACGAAGGTGTACGGATGCTCGATCCCTATCTCCCGCTCGTCCTGCTGTTCGCGTTGGCAGCCGGTTTCGCGCTGTTCTCGGTCGCCTCCGCACCGCTCATCGGACCGCGCCGGTACAACCGGGCCAAGCTCGACTCCTACGAGTGCGGCATCGAGCCCTCGCCGCAGCCGATCGTCGGTGGTGGACGGATCCCGGTCGCCTACTACCTCACCGCGATGCTGTTCATCCTGTTCGACATCGAGCTGGTGTTCATGTACCCCTACGCCGTCATCGCGGATGCGGTCGGTGTCTTCGGGTTCGTGGCCATCACGCTCTACATCGCCACCATCGCCTTCGCGTACGCCTACGAATGGCGGCGCGGCGGACTCGAGTGGAGCTGACGGAGCCGAAATGGGACTCGAGGAGAACCTGCCCAGCGGTGTCCTGCTGACCAGCGTCGAGAAGCTGGTCAACTGGACCCGGAAGTCGTCGCTCTGGCCCGCCACGTTCGGCCTGGCCTGCTGCGCGATCGAGATGATGACGACCGGTGCCCCGCGCTACGACCTCGCCCGCTTCGGCATGGAGGTCTTCCGGGCCTCGCCGCGGCAGGCCGACCTGATGATCGTCGCGGGCCGGGTGAGCAACAAGATGGCCCCGGTCCTGCGCCAGATCTACGACCAGATGCCCGAGCCGCGCTGGGTGCTGGCGATGGGCGTGTGCGCCAGCTCCGGCGGCATGTTCAACAACTACGCGATCGTCCAGGGCGTCGACCACGTGGTGCCGGTCGACATGTACCTGCCCGGCTGCCCGCCGCGGCCGGAGATGCTGATGGACGCGATCCTGAAGATCCACGCCAAGATCTCCGACGAGCCGCTCGGCCCGAAGCGGGCCGCGGAGCTGGCCGAGTCCGGCTACCGCACGCCGATGGTCCCGTCGTCGATCAAGTTCGCGCCGAAGCACAAGGGCCTCGACGCGCTGAAGAACACCCACACCCCGGACGTCCCGAACTACCTGGAGCCGGGTGCGCAGCCCAAGGTGAGCGACGGCGGTCTGCCCTCGCTCGCCGAGGCCGCGCGGCAGCAGCAGCTCACCGGGGGTGAGGACAGGTGACCGAGCCGACCGGCACGTCCAAGGACGAGGCCCCCGAGCCGGAGGCTGCGGGCGTCGGCGCCGAGCCCACCGGCGGACCGCACTCGTCGGCCCAGGAGAGCGGCGCCGAGCTGGAGCAGCAGCAGGCCGCCGGCGGCGGCGACGCGCTCGCCGGCACCCGCCCGGCCGCCGCCATCTCCGAGACCCGCACCCGGTCGGGCATGTTCGGCGTCCGCGGCACCGGCGACACCTCCGGCTACGGCGGCCTGCGGCTGCCCGGCCACGCGCCGGCTCCGGCGGAGCGCCCGTTCGGCGGCTGGTTCGACGAGTTCGCCGACGAGCTGGGGGCCGCCCTCGACGAGCGGGGCATCCCGCGGGACTCGATCGAGCAGGTCACCGTCGACCGCGACGAGCTGACCCTCTACATCGTCCCGGCCCGGCTGAACGCGGTCGCCCGCACCCTGCGCGACGACCCCGGGCTGCGCTTCGAGTTCTGCTCCGGGGTGTCCGGTGTGGACTACTCCGCGCCGGACGGCAGCCCGGTCGACCGGCCGCTGCACGTCGTCTACCACCTGCTCTCGATGACCTACCGGCGCCGGGTCCGGCTGGAGGTCGCGCTCGACCTGGAGCAGCCGCACGTGGACAGCGTGGTGGACGTCTACCCGACCGCGGACTGGCACGAGCGCGAGACCTGGGACATGTTCGGCGTCGTCTTCGACGGCCATCCCGCGCTCACCCGGATCCTCATGCCCGACGACTGGGACGGCCATCCGCAGCGCAAGAGCTACCCGCTCGGCGGCATCCCGGTCGAGTACAAGGGCGCGGAGATCCCGCCCCCGGACGAGCGGCGGGCCTACTCGTGACCGGCCGATCCCGGCAGCGACCGGACGAGCGGAGGACGAATCCGTGACCAGCACTGACGACCGCTCCACCACACCGAAGCAGGACCCGTACGCCGCGCCGGGCCGCCCGACCACCGAGGGCACCGTCTACACGGTCACCGGCGGCGACTGGGACACCCTGATGGATGCGGAGCACGACGACCGCATCGTCATCAACATGGGTCCGCAGCACCCGTCCACGCACGGTGTGCTGCGCCTGGTCCTGGAGCTCGAGGGCGAGACCGTCACCCAGGGCCGCGCCGTCATCGGCTACCTGCACACCGGCATCGAGAAGAACTGCGAGTACCGGACGTGGACCCAGGGGGTCACGTTCGTGACCCGCGCGGACTACCTGTCGCCGCTGTTCAACGAGGCCGCGTACTGCATGGCCGTGGAGAAGCTGCTCGGCGTCACCGTCCCGGACCGGGCCGAGCACATCCGGGTGCTGCTCATGGAGCTGAACCGGATCGGCTCGCACCTGGTCGCGCTCGCCACCGGCGGCATGGAGCTGGGTGCGCTGACCGGCATGACCTCGGGCTTCCGTGAGCGCGAGGAGGTGCTGCACCTGCTGGAGCACCTGACCGGGCTGCGGATGAACCACGCGTTCATCCGCCCGGGCGGGCTCGCCCAGGACCTGCCGGCGGACTACCAGGAGAAGATCACCGACTTCCTGAAGGTGATGAACTCCCGGCTGCCCGACTACGACAAGCTGCTCACCGGCCAGCCGATCTGGCGCCAGCGCCTGGAGGGCGTCGGCTACCTGCCGGTCGACGGCTGCCTGGCGCTCGGCGCGTCCGGCCCGATCCTGCGGTCCGCCGGCCTGGCCTGGGACCTGCGCAAGCACATGCCGTACTCGGTGTACGACCAGTACGACTTCGAGGTGCCGACGGCGACCGAGGCCGACTGCTACGCCCGGTACCGGCTGCGGATCGCCGAGATCCACGAGTCGCTCAAGATCATGGGGCAGGCGCTGGTGCATCTCGCGGAGATCGGGCCGGGGCGGGTCATGGTGGACGACCCGAAGGTCGCCTGGCCGGCCCAGCTCTCGATCGGCAGCGACGGCATGGGGAACACCCTCGAGCACGTCCGCAAGATCATGGGTCAGTCGATGGAGTCGCTGATCCACCACTTCAAGCTGGTCACCGAGGGCTTCCACGTGCCGCCCGGCCAGGCGTACGCGGCGGTCGAGTCGCCGCGCGGCGAGCTCGCCGCGCACCTGGTGTCCGACGGCGGCACCCGCCCGGTCCGCGTGCACCTGCGGGATCCCAGCTTCGTGAACCTGCAGATGATGCCCGCGATGAGCGAGGGCGGCCAGGTCGCCGACGTGATCGCGGCCGTCGCCTCGATCGATCCCGTGATGGGAGGTTGCGACCGATGACGCTCCCGGAGGGCAACCCGGAGACGAACTCGCCCGCGCCGGTCACCCCGACCGAGCGGCACTTCCCGGCCCCGGCCGAGCCGTCGCCGGTCTCGCCGGTCTTCGACGAACTCACCCGGCAGCGGACCAAGGAGATCATCTCCCTGTACCCGCAGTCCCGCTCCGCGCTGCTCCCGCTGCTGCACCTGGTGCAGTCGGTGGAGGGCTACGTCAGCACCGACGGCATCCGGTACTGCGCCGAGGCGCTGGACCTGACCACCGCCGAGGTCTCCGCGGTGGCGACCTTCTACACGATGTACAAGCGCAGCCCGTGCGGCGAGCACCTGGTCAGCGTGTGCACCAACACGCTGTGCGCGGCGCTCGGTGGCGACGACATCTACGACCGGCTGCGCACCCACCTCGGGTCCGCGGACCGGCCGCTGCGGCACGAGGAGACGGCCGGCGAGCCGGGCAGCCCGGGGTCGATCACCCTGGAGCACGCCGAGTGCCTGGCGGCCTGCGATCTCGCGCCGGTGCTGCAGGTCAACTACGAGTACTTCGACAACCAGACGGTCGACTCCGCCGTCGAGCTGGTCGACGCGCTGCGCCGCGGCGAGCGGCCGCAGCCGACCCGCGGCGCCCCGCTGACCGACCTGCGCACGGTCGAGCTGGAGCTGGCCGGCTTCACCGACGAGGCGTCCACCGTGGACACGACCGCGCGGGTCGAGGGCCCGTCGTCGGCGGTCGAGTCGGTCCGCGGGGTGCGGCTCGCCGAGGAGAACGGCTGGACCGCCCCGGCGATGCCGGACGAGCCGCCCGCGATGCCCGCGCTACCGGAGAAGAAGTGATGAGCACTCCCGATCCGATCACCCCCGTCCTGACCCGGCGCTGGCTGTCCCCGCGCTCCTGGTCGATCGACACCTACACCCGGCTGGAGGGCTACTCCTCGCTGCGCACCGCGTTCGCCGCGCACCCGGACCAGCTGATCCAGCTGGTGAAGGACTCCGGCCTGCGCGGCCGCGGCGGTGCCGGGTTCCCGACCGGGATGAAGTGGGGCTTCATCCCGCAGGACGACGGCAGCGGCAAGGGTCCCGGCGCGAAGCCCAAGTACCTGGTGATCAACGCCGACGAGGGCGAGCCGGGCACCTGCAAGGACATCCCGACGATGATGGCCGATCCGCACGCGCTGATCGAGGGCTGCATCGTCACCTCCTACGCGATCCGGGCGAACTTCTGCGCGATCTACGTGCGCGGCGAGGCGCTGCACTGCATCCGCCGGCTGCGCGCCGCCGTCCGGGAGGCGAAGGATGCCGGCTACCTCGGGCGCGACATCCTCGGCTCCGGCTTCGACCTGGAGATCGTGGTGCACGCCGGGGCGGGCGCCTACATCTGCGGCGAGGAGACGGCACTGCTGGACTCGCTGGAGGGCCGGCGCGGCCAGCCGCGGCTCAAGCCGCCGTTCCCGGCGACGTCCGGGCTCTACGCCAGCCCGACGGTCGTCAACAACGTCGAGACCATCGCCTCGGTCCCGGCGATCGTGGCCGGCGGCGCCGACTGGTTCCGCTCGATGGGCCGGGAGAAGTCGCCCGGCCCGAAGATCTACTCGATCTCCGGGCACGTCGAGCGCCCCGGCCAGTACGAGGCGCCGCTCGGCATCACGCTGCGCGGGCTGCTGGAGCTGGCGGGCGGCATGAAGGACGGCGTCCCGCTGAAGTTCTGGACGCCGGGCGGCTCGTCGACCCCGCTGCTGACGGCCGAGCACCTGGACGTCCCGCTGGACTTCGAGGGTGCGGCCGAGGCCGGGTCGATGCTCGGCACGACCGCGGTGCAGGTCTTCAACGAGACCGTCTCGGTGCCGTGGGCGGTCATGAAGTGGACCGAGTTCTACTCCCACGAGAGCTGCGGCAAGTGCACCCCCTGCCGGGAGGGCACCTACTGGCTGGTGCAGGTGTTGCAGCGGATGGTGCGCGGCGAGGGGACGACGGCCGACATCGACATGATGGTCGACGTCTGCGACAACATCCTCGGCCGCTCGTTCTGCGCGCTGGGTGACGGGGCGACGAGCCCGATCACCAGCGCGATCCAGTACTTCCGGCAGGAGTTCCTGGACCTGATCGCGTCGCAGCCCGACGTCGAGAGGCCCGAGCAGCTCGCGGACGTGGAGCTCGCGGAACGGACCGACGGAACAGAACTCACCGGAGCCCACGCATGACCCTCTCCCCCGAGAAGTCGACCGACACCCCGGTTCCCGACGGGCACGTCCGGCTCACCATCGACGGCCAGGTCGTCGACGCCCCCAAGGGCGAGCTGCTGATCCGGACCTGCGAGCGGATCGGCATCGTGATCCCGCGGTTCTGCGACCATCCGCTGCTCGACCCGGCAGGCGCCTGCCGCCAGTGCCTGGTCGAGGTCGAGATGGGCGGCCGGCCGATGCCGAAGCCGCAGGCCAGCTGCACCATGACCGTCGCGGACGGGATGGTGGTCAAGACCCAGAACACCTCCGAGCGGGCCGACAAGGCGCAGCAGGGTGTGATGGAGCTGCTGCTCATCAACCACCCGCTGGACTGCCCGATCTGCGACAAGGGCGGCGAGTGCCCGCTGCAGAACCAGGCGATGGCGCACGGCCGGGCCGACTCCCGGTTCGTCGAGCGGAAGCGGACCTTCCCGAAGCCGCTGCCGATCAGCTCGCAGGTGCTGCTCGACCGCGAGCGCTGCGTGCTCTGCCAGCGCTGCACCCGGTTCTCCGAGGAGATCGCCGGCGACCCGTTCATCGACCTGCTGGAGCGCGGCGCGAACCAGCAGATCGGGATCGCCGAGGACCAACCGTTCCAGTCCTACTTCTCCGGCAACACCATCCAGATCTGCCCGGTCGGCGCCCTGACCAGCGCCGCGTACCGGTTCCGGTCGCGGCCGTTCGACCTGCGCTCCACCCCGGGCACCTGCGAGCACTGCAGCTCGGGCTGCGACATGCGGACCGACTCCCGCCGCGGCACCGTGCTGCGCCGCCTGGCCGGCAACGATCCCGAGGTGAACGAGGAGTGGCTCTGCGACAAGGGCCGGTTCGCCTTCCGCTACCTGGGCAGCGCGGGCCGGATCACCCGGCCGCTGGTCCGCCGCGCCGACGGTGAGCTGGCGGAGACCTCCTGGACCGAGGCGCTGCAGATCGCCGCGGAGGGCCTGACCGCCGCCCGCGACGGCGCCGGGATCGGCGTGCTGACCGGCGGCCGGCTGACCGTCGAGGACGCCTACGCCTACGCGAAGTTCGCCCGCCTCGCCGCCCGCACCAACGACATCGACTTCCGCTCCCGGCCGCACTCGGACGAGGAGCTGGAGTTCCTCGCCGCGCACGTCGTCGGGACCGCACCCGACGGCGTCCCGGGCGAGGCCGCGGTGACCTTCGAGAAGATCGAGAACGCGCCCGCGGTGCTCACCGTCGGCACCGATCCCGAGGAAGAGTCGGGCATCGTCTTCCTCCGGCTGCGCAAGGCGTGGCGGAAGAAGGGGCTGCGGCACTTCCAGGTCGCGCCGTTCACCAGCACCGGCGCCGAGAAGACCGGCGCCACCGTGCTGCACGCGGTGCCGGGCGCCGAGGCCGCCGTCGTCGCCGAGCCGGGTGCCGACGTCACCGCCGCCCTGGAGCAGCCGGGCGCGGTGATCCTGGTCGGCGACCGGGCCGCCGAGTCGCCCGGGCTGTACTCCGCGGTGTCCGCGCTCGCCGCCCGCACCGGCGCCTCGATCGGCTGGCTGCCGCGCCGGGCCGGTGACCGCGGGGCGCTGGAGGCCGGCGCGGTGCCGACCCTGCTGCCCGGCGGCCGTCCGGTGACCGACGCGGCCGCCCGCGCCGAGCTGGAGCGGCTGTGGGGCTCCGGCCCGCTGCCCGCCGAGCCGGGCCGTGACGGCGACGCGATCCTGGCCGCCGCCGCGGCCGGCGAGCTCGCCGCCCTGGTTGTCGGCGGGGTCGACCCGCAGGACATGGCCGACCCGCAGACCGCGATCACCGCGCTGCGCGAGGTCGGCTTCCTGGTCAGCCTGGAGATGCACACCTCGGCGGTCACCGAGCTGGCCGACGTGGTGCTCCCGGTCGCGCCGGACGCCCAGCGCTCCGGGACCTACGTCAACTGGGAGGGCAGGCACCGCCCGTTCGGCGTCGCCCTGGACGCGACCGGCGTGCTCCCCGACTGCCGGGTGCTGGACACCCTCGGCGTCGAGATGGACACCGACCTGTTCACCCAGACCCCGGCCGCCGCGGCCGGCGAGCTGGCCCGGCTGGGCACCCGCCGGGCCGGGACGCTCGCCCCCGCGGTCGCGGCGGGCGAGGCGAAGCGGCCCGGCTACGGCCAGGCCGTCCTCGCCACCTCCCGTCAGCTGGTCGACGACGCGTCGCTGTCGATCGACGAGCCGGCGCTGGCCGGGACCGCACGACGGCCCTACGTGAAGCTGAACGCGGCCACCGCCGAGCGGCTCGGACTGATCGAGGGCGAGGACGCCGCCGTCCGGACCGACCGGGGCACGATCACGCTGCCGGTCGCGCTCGCCGACGCCCCGGACGGCGTGGTCTGGCTGCCGACCTGCTCGCCCGGATCGCACGTGCGGCCCACGCTCGGTGCCGGGCACGGTGACCTGGTCGGGGTGGTCCCGGCCACCGGAAACGGAAGTGCGTCGTGAACCTCCTCCAGACCCCGGACGGTCTGACCCGCACCCAGGAGCTGCTGGCGAGCGACCCGCTGTGGCTGACCCTGCTGAAGGTGGTCGGCCTGTTCGTGATCGGGGTCGTGCTGACCCTGTTCATGATCAACTGGGAGCGCAAGGTCGTCGGCCGGATGCAGCACCGGCCCGGGCCGAACCGGACCGGCCCCGGCGGCTGGCTGCAGAGCCTCGCCGACGGGCTGAAGCTGGCGTTCAAGGAAGACATCATGCCGGCGCTGGCCGACAAGAAGGTCTACTTCATCGCCCCGGTCATCTCGACGATCCCGGCGTTCGTCGCGCTCTCGGTGATCCCGTTCGGCGGTGAGGTCACGATCTTCGGCCAGCAGACGGTGCTGCAGCTGGTCGACGTCCCGGTCGGCGTGCTCGTGGTGCTGGCCTGCTCCTCGATCGGCGTCTACGGGATCGTGCTCGGCGGCTGGGCGTCCGGCTCGCCGTACTCGCTGCTCGGCTCGCTGCGCTCGGCCGCCCAGGTCATCTCCTACGAGATCGCGCTCGGCCTGGCCGTGGTCGGCGTGGTGCTCTACGCCGGATCGCTGTCGACCGCGTCGATCGTCGGGGCGCAGGCCCAGGGCTGGTACGTCTGGCTGCTCTTCCCGAGCTTCGTGGTCTTCGTGATCGCGATGGTCGGCGAGACCAACCGGGCGCCGTTCGACCTGCCGGAGGCCGAGTCCGAGCTGGTCGGCGGCTTCCACACCGAGTACTCGTCGCTGAAGTTCGCGCTGTTCTTCCTCGCCGAGTACGTGAACATGGTGACCGTCTCGGCGATGGCGGTGACGCTGTTCCTCGGCGGCGGCATGTGGCCGTGGCCGCTGAGCTTCCTCAACGAGTACGGCTGGATGCAGTTCCTGGCCTTCATCCTGAAGACCCTGCTGTTCCTGTTCATGTTCATCTGGCTGCGCGGCACGCTGCCCCGGTTCCGCTACGACCAGTTCATGAAGCTGGGCTGGAAGGTCCTGGTCCCGGTGATGCTGGTCTGGATCGTCGCGATCTTCGGCATCCGCGCCTTCCAGTCGACCGGCGGCGACAACATCGTGCTGCTGCTCTCGCTGATCGGATTCGCGCTGGCCGTCGTGCTGGCGGTGGCCTTCCTGCTGCCGGACCGGCAGGTCGAGGCCCCGCCGGTGGAACCGGCGTCGGACTACCCGGTGCCACCACTGGACCTGAAGGTCCCCGAGTCACCACCGAAGCGCCGCAAGGCCGTGCGGGCAGGACAGGAGGCCGAGTAGATGTTCGACTTCTTCAAGGGTTTCGGCGTCACCTTCTCGACGATGTTCAAGAAGGTCGTCACCGAGGAGTACCCGGAGGACTTCCCGCCCGCCGCGCCCCGCTACCACGGTCGCCACCAGCTCAACCGGCACCCGGACGGGCTGGAGAAGTGCGTCGGCTGCGAGCTGTGCGCCTGGGCCTGCCCGGCGGACGCGATCTATGTCGAGGGCGGGGACAACACCGAGGAGGCCCGGTACTCCCCGGGTGAGCGCTACGGCGCGATCTACCAGATCAACTACCTGCGGTGCATCGGCTGCGGCCTGTGCATCGAGGCCTGCCCGACCCGGTCGCTGACGATGACCAACTTCTACGAGCTGGCCGACGACAACCGGCAGGACCTCATCTACACCAAGGAGCAGCTGATGGCTCCGCTGCTGCCCGGCATGGAGCAGCCGCCGCACCCGATGCGTCTCGGCGAGGACGAGCAGGACTACTACGTGCAGGGCCCGACGCTGGCGAAGACGTCGGTGCTCGACCAGACCGGGGAGCAGATCCGATGACGGCGCTGGCCCCCCTGTCCGGGTTGCCGGTCGTGCTCGCCCAGGCCGGCGGCGAGGTCACCACCGGCGAGGCGGTCGCGTTCTGGGTGCTCGGCCCGGTCGCCCTGGCCGGCGCGCTCGGCCTGGTGTTCGCCCGGCACGCGGTGCACGCGGCGCTGCTGCTGGTGCTGACGATGTTCTCGATCGCCGTGCTGTACCTGGTGCAGTCCGCGCCGTTCCTCGGCTTCGTGCAGATCATCGTCTACACCGGCGCGGTGATGATGTTGTTCCTGTTCGTGCTGATGCTGGTCGGCCGGGACTCCAAGGACTCGGTGATCGAGGTGCTGCGCGGGCAGCGCGCCGCGGCGCTGGTGTTCGGCGTCGGGCTGGCCGCGCTGCTGGTCGGCGGCCTGTCCCGAGGGCTGACCGACGTCACCCCGGCCGGTCTGGCGCAGGGCGGGCTGGGCTGGAACGGCAACGTCCCCGAGCTCGGCCGGCTGATCTTCACCGATTACCTGCTGGCGTTCGAGCTGACCGCGGCGCTGCTGATGGTCGCCGCGCTCGGCGCGATGGTGCTGACCGGCTCGCAGAGCTCGCAGCACGCGAAGCTCAGCCAGCGCGAGACGGTGCTGCGCCGGCTGCGCGGCGAGCACGCCCGGATCTCCCCGCTGCCCGGCCCGGGCGTCTACGCCACCGCGAACTCGGTGGCGGTGCCCGCGCTGCTGCCGGACGGCTCGATCGCGCCGGAGTCGCTGGCCGAGATCATCGAGTCGGTGTCGGTGGACGTCCCGGACACGACGACGCCGGACGCGCACGCGCTGACCGGCCGCCCGGCCCCCGACCGGACGATCGAGTCGGGCGAGGCGAGTGAGACCGGGGCGGGCCCCGCAGGCAGCACCGGGGCGGGCCCCGCAGGCAGCACCGGGGCGGGCCCCGCAGACGGCACCGGGGCGGGCCGATGACCCCCGAGTACTACCTGCTGCTCTCCGCCCTGCTGTTCACGATCGGTGCGGTCGGCGTGCTGGTCCGCCGGAACGCGGTCGTCGTCTTCATGTGCGTCGAGCTGATGCTGAACGCGGTGAACCTGTCCCTGGTCACGTTCTCCCGGATCCACGGCAACCTCGACGGGCAGGTGATGGCGCTGTTCGTGATGGTCGTCGCCGCCTGCGAGGTGGTCGTCGGACTCGCGATCATCACCGCGATCTTCCGCACCCGTCAGTCGTCCTCGGTGGACGACGCGAACCTGCTCAAGTACTAGGAGCCCCCGGGTGACCCTCCAACTCGCACAGGCCACTGCGGTAGCGCAGGGTGCGGCGCCGGCGACCGGCGCCGCGTCGCTGGCCTGGTTGCTGATCGCGCTCCCCGCCGCCGGTGCGCTCGTCCTGTTCCTGGCGGGCCGCCGGGCCGACGCCTGGGGCCACTGGCTCGGCGTCGCCACCGTGGTCGGCTCGTTCGCCGTCGGTCTCGCGATCTTCGTGCAGACGCTCGGCCTCGCCCCGGACGAGCGGCTGCGCGAACAGTCGCTCTGGTCCTGGATGGAGTCCAGCGCGCTCAGCGTCGACTTCGGACTCCGGCTCGATCCGCTGTCGATCACGTTCGTCCTGCTGATCACCGGTGTCGGTGCGCTCATCCACCTCTACTCGGTGGGCTACATGAGCCACGACCCGAACCGGCGCCGGTTCTTCGCCCAGCTGAACCTGTTCGTCGCGGCAATGCTGGTGCTGGTCCTGGGCAACAACTTCGTGATGCTCTACCTCGGCTGGGAGGGCGTCGGCCTGGCGTCCTACCTGCTGATCGGGTTCTTCCAGGACCGGCCGGCCGCGGCGACCGCGGCGAAGAAGGCCTTCATCATGAACCGGGTCGGCGACGTCGGCCTGGCCATCGCGATCTTCCTGATCTGGCTCGAGCTCGGCACGCTGCAGTACACCGACGTCTTCGCCCGGATCGGCGAGGTCCCCGGCGGCACCGTCCTGGCGATCACGCTGCTGCTCCTGCTCGGCGCCTGCGGCAAGTCCGGCCAGTTCCCGCTGCAGGCGTGGCTGCCGGACGCGATGGAGGGCCCGACGCCGGTGTCGGCGCTGATCCACGCGGCGACGATGGTCACCGCGGGCGTCTACCTGATCGCCCGGTCCGCGCCGATCTACAACCTGTCCGAGACCGGACGGCTGGTGGTCTGCCTGATCGGCGTGGTGACGCTGATGATCGGCGCGATCATCGGCTGCGCCTACGACGACATCAAGAAAGTGCTGGCCTACTCCACGGTCAGCCAGATCGGCTACATGGTGCTGGCCGTCGGGCTCGGCCCGGCCGGCTACGCGCTGGGCATCCTGCACCTGCTCACGCACGGCTTCTTCAAGGCCGGGCTGTTCCTCGGCGCCGGATCGGTCATGCACGCCATGAACGACGACGTCGACATGCGCCGCTTCGGTGGACTGTGGCGGAAGATGCCGGTCACCTTCGTGACGTTCGGCCTCGGCTACCTGGCGCTGATCGGCTTCCCGTTCCTGTCCGGCTACTTCTCCAAGGACGCGATCATCGAGGCCGCGTTCGCCCAGGAGGGCTGGCAGGGCTGGGCGTTCGGCGGCCTGGCGACCCTGGCCGCCGGCCTGACCGGCTTCTACATGACCCGGCTGATGCTGATGACCTTCTTCGGCGAGAGCCGCTGGAAGGAGATCCGCTCCACCGACGGCCGGGAGTACCACCCGCACGAATCGCCCGCCTCGATGACGGCGCCGATGATCGTGCTGGCGTTCGGCTCGGTGTTCGCCGGGTTCCTGCTCTACCCGGTGCTGCCGGGCTGGCTGGCCCCGTCGGTCGGCGAGCGGGTGGCCGCCGAGGGCGGTCCGCTGCCGCACGCGGTGATCCCGTTCCTGGTGGTCGGCGTCTCGTTGCTCGGCGTGCTGCTGGCCTACCTGTTCGTGGGCCGCCGCCCGGTCCCGGTCGAGCGCCCGCAGCGGGTCTCGCCGGTGGTCGCCGCGGCCCGCGCGGATCTCGGCGCGAACGCCTTCAACGAGGCGTTCCTGGAGCGGCCCGGCATCTGGCTCACCCGGGTGCTGGTCTTCTTCGACAACCGGGGGATCGATGGCCTGGTCAACGGCACGGCCGCCGCGTTCGGCGGCGGCTCCGGCAGGCTTCGCCGGACCCAGACCGGCTTCGTCCGGTCCTATGCACTCTCGATGCTCGGCGGCGGGGTCCTCATCGTCGCCGCGATGCTGGCGGTGAGGTTCGCCTGATGATCGTCCCCGTAGACCCCATCGTCCCGGGCAGTGGCGGGAACCCGCTCCTGATCGTCCTGCTCCTGGTGCCGCTGGTCGGCGCCCTGCTGCTGTACCCGGCGCGCCGCAACGCACCGGCGGCCAAGGCGATCGCGATGGCGACCGCGCTGGTCGAGCTGGCGCTCGTCGTCGTGGCGTGGTCGCTGTACTCCGTCCCGTCGGCGCAGGCCGGCACCCGGTTCCAGTTCGAGTTCTCGATGCCCTGGATCCCGGCCTTCGGCACGCACATCGCGTTCGGGGTGGACGGCATCTCGCTGGCGCTGATCGCGCTCACCGCCTTCCTGGTGCCGATCCTGCTGCTGTTCGCCTGGTCGGAGAAGCTGCCCCAGGGCCGCTCGGTGGCCGGCTACTTCGGTCTGCTGCTCGCCACCCAGGCGACGCTGGTCGGGGTGTTCGCGGCGACCGACGTGTTCCTGTTCTACGTGTTCTTCGAGGCCATGCTGGTCCCGATGTACTTCCTGATCGGGCGCTTCGGCGGCCCGCGCCGGCAGTACGCGGCGGTCAAGTTCTTCCTGTACTCGCTGCTCGGCGGGCTGATCATGCTGGCGTCGCTGATCGGGCTGTACGTGACGAGCGCCGAGCAGCTCGGCCGGGGCACGTTCACCTGGGCCGACCTGCAGGCGATCGCCGCCGACACCCCGACGTCGGTGCAGATCTGGCTGTTCCTCGGCTTCTTCGTCGCATTCGCGATCAAGGCCCCGCTGGTGCCGTTCCACACCTGGCTGCCCGACGCCGGCGCCGAGGCCCCGATCGTCGCCGCGGTGCTGCTGGTCGGCGTGCTCGACAAGGTCGGCACCTACGGCTTCCTGCGCTACCTGCTGCCGCTGTTCCCGCAGGCCAGCCAGGTGCTGGCGCCGCTGGTGCTGGTGCTCGCCGTGGCCGGCGTCATCTACGCCGCGCTGCTCGCCGTCGGGCAGACCGACATGGGCCGGTTCGTCGCCTACACCTCGGTGGCGCACTTCGGGTTCATCGCGCTCGGGGTGTTCGCGTTCTCCAGCCAGGCGTTCGCCGGCGCCACCCTCTACATGGTCAACCACGGCCTCTCCACCGGGATGCTGTTCCTGATGGTCGGCATGCTGATCGCCCGCGGCGGGTCCCGGCTGATCGCCGACTACGGCGGCGTCGCGAAGCTCGCCCCGGTGATGGCCGGCTGCCTGCTGCTGGCCGGGATGAGCTCGCTGGCGCTGCCCGGGACGAACTCGTTCGTCTCCGAGTTCCTGGTGCTGATCGGCTCGTTCCCGACCCGGCCGGTGTTCACGATCATCGCGACGGTCGGCATCATCTTCGCCGCGCTGTACGTGCTCTGGTTCTACCAGCGCACGATGCAGGGCCCGGTGCGCGGCACCGCCGTGATCGGCGCGCTGGAGCGGGCCGGCACCGGCGGCCCCGGCACCATGCTGGACCCTGGCGTCGCCGCGGACCGGAAGTCGTCCGGCTTCCCCGACCTGGGCCGTCGTGAGATCGGCCTGCTCGCGCCGCTGATCGTGGTGATCGTGGTGCTCGGCTTCTACCCGGCCCCGGTGCTCGACGTGATCAACCCGTCGGTGACGGCGACCATGGCCGAACTCGGCCTGTCCGACCCGGTGCCCGCTGGAGGGATCGTCCGATGAGTTCCGTCGCCCAGACAGTCTCCCAGGTGCCGACCACGATCGAGATGCCGCCGATCGACTGGGCGGCGTCCGCGCCGCTGTGGATCGTGTTCGCCGGGGCCTGCGTCTCTGTGCTGCTGGAGGCGTTCCTGCCGCGCCACCAGCGCTGGCCGGTGCAGGTCGTCGCGACCGGGCTGACCCTGTTCGCGGCGCTGGTCGCGCTCGCCGGGTACGCGCTGTCCGGTCCGGAGCCGGTGCTGACGTTCGGCCACGCGCTGGCGGTGGACGCACCCGCGCTGTTCCTCTGGGGCACGCTGATCGTGCTGACCATCCCCAGCCTGCTGCTGCTCGCCGACCGCTCGGTCGAAGCCGGCGGGGTGTTCGTCGCCTCCGCCGCGGAGCGGGCCGCGGCCCGCACCGGCGGCTCCGGATCGGTGCCCGCGGGTGGCGGCCCCGCCGGGGAGCACGTCGACCGCTCCTACGGCACGCCGGACCAGATGCCGACGATGCAGACCGAGCCGTTCCCGTTCGTGCTGTTCGCGCTCGGCGGGATGATGGCGTTCGTCGCGGCGAACGACCTGCTGACGATGTTCATCGCGCTCGAGGTGCTGTCGCTGCCGCTGTACCTGCTCTGCGGCCTCGCCCGCCGCCGCCGGCTGCTCTCCCAAGAGGCGGCTGTCAAGTACTTCCTACTGGGCGCGTTCGGCTCGGCGTTCTTCCTGTACGGGATCGCGTTGCTCTACGGCTACGCGGGCTCGGTGCGGCTCTCCGAGATCTCCGAGTCCGCCGCGGGCTCGCTCACCTCGGACACGCTGCTGTTCGCCGGCCTCGCGCTGCTGCTGGTCGGGCTGCTGTTCAAGGGCTCGGTGGCGCCGTTCCACACCTGGACGCCGGACGTCTACCAGGGCGCCCCGACGCCGGTCACCGCCTTCATGGCGGCCTGCACCAAGGTCGCCGCGTTCGGCGCCATCGCCCGGGTGCTCTACGTCGCGTTCGGTTCCACGGTGTGGGAGTGGCGCCCGGTGCTGTGGGCGGTCGCGATCATCTCGATGGTCGTCGGCGCCGTGCTCGGCCTCACCCAGACCGACGTGAAGCGCATGATCGCCTACTCGTCGATCGCGCACGCCGGGTTCCTGATGCTCGGCGCGATGGCGATCACCCCGGACGGCACCGCCGGCCTGCTGTTCTACCTGGTGGCCTACGGCTTCACCACGATCGCGGTGTTCGGCGTCGTCTCCCTGGTCCGCGGGCCGGACGGCGAGGCGGGCCACCTGTCGGCGTGGGCCGGGCTGGCGAAGCGGTCCCCGCTCGCCGCGGGGGTCATGACCTTCCTCCTGCTCGCGCTCGCCGGGATCCCGCTGACCAGCGGGTTCACCGCCAAGTTCGCGCTGTTCTCGGCGGCCGCCGCGGACGGCATGGTGCCGCTGGTGGTGATCGCGCTGGTCGCCTCGGCGGTGGCCGCGTTCTTCTACCTGCGGGTGGTCGTGCTGATGTGGTTCAGCGAGCCCGCCGACGACGGCCCGACGGTCGTCGTCCCGGGCGCGTTCACCACGGTGGCCATCACGCTGGGCACCCTGGCGACGCTCGTTCTCGGGATTCTTCCCACACCCGTCCTCGAATGGGCCGCCAGCGGCGCGTTCATCGGCTGACGTTCGTACGCTGTGGGGGTGGAGACACAGAGTGTGGCCGGGGTCCGGATGGCCGATCCGATTCTGGCCGAGGCCACGGCCGACGGGCTGAAGCGGGTCGAGGACCTGCTGCACCGCGAGGTGCACAGCGACTACGAGTTCGCCACCGAGACCTCGTTGCACCTGATCGAGGCGGGCGGCAAGCGGTTCCGGCCGCTGTTCACCCTGCTCGCGGCCCAGGTCGGGCCGCATCCGGAGCGCGACGAGGTGATCACGGCGGCGGCGGTGGTGGAGCTCATCCACCTGGCGACGCTGTACCACGATGACGTGATGGACGAGGCCGCGATGCGCCGCGGCGCGGAGTCGGCCAACTCCCGCTGGGACAACTCGGTCGCGATCCTCACCGGGGACTTCCTGTTCGCGCACGCGTCGCGGCTGGTCGCCGATCTCGGCCCGGACGCGGTCCGGATCATCGCCGAGACGTTCGCCCAGCTGGTGACCGGGCAGATGCGGGAGACCCGCGGCCCCAAGGCGTCCGACGACCCGGTCGCGCACTACCTGCGGGTGGTGGGGGAGAAGACCGGGTCGCTGATCGCCACCTCGGGCCGGTACGGCGGGATGTTCTCGCTGGCCCCCGCCGAGCACGTGGCGGCGCTGCGCCGGTTCGGCGACCTGATCGGCACCGCCTTCCAGATCTCCGACGACATCATCGACATCGCCAGCCCGGCGGACGACTCCGGCAAGACGCCGGGCACCGACCTGCGGGAGGGCGTGCACACGCTGCCGATGCTGTACGCGCTGCGCGACGGCGACGACTCGCCGTCGTCGCGCAGACTCCGGGAGCTGCTGGCCGCCCCGATCACCGACGACGGCGAGGTCGCCGAGGCGCTGGAGTTGCTGCGCTCCGGGGAGGCACTGGTGAAGGCGCGGGACACGGTCGCCGGGTACGCCGACCGGGCCCGCGCCGAGCTGGCGGTGCTGCCCGCCTGCCCGGCGATCGACGCGCTGCGGACGCTGACCGACTACACCGTCGAACGCACCGGCTGAGCGCGGCGGGCCCGCCGCACCAGATCGACGGTGAACACCACCAGCGCGACCCAGACCAGGGAGAACCCGATCCAGCGGGCCGGTGGCATGTGCTCGCCGACGGCGAGCACGCCCCACAGGAACTGCAGGGTCGGGTTGATGTAGAGCAGCACGCCCAGCGTGCTCAGCGGGATCCGGCGCGCGGACACGCCGTAGAGCAGCAGCGGCAGCGCCGTCGCCGGGCCCGCGGACAGCATCAGCAGCAGGTGCCACGGGCCGAGATCGAGGAACGTCCCGGCGCCGGAGATCTCCAGCACCAGCAGGTACACCGCGGCCGGGAGCACGAGGACCAGGCCCTCGGCGGTGAGGCCGGCCGCCGCCGGTACCGGCACCGTCGCCTTCAGCAGGCCGTAGATCCCGAACGAGCAGGCCAGGGCCATCGACAGCCAGGGCGGGCTGCCTGCCCCGATCCCGATGACCAGCACGGCGACGGCGGCCAGCGCCAGCGCCACCCACTGCGCGACCCGCAACCGCTCCCGCAGCGCGACGACGCCGAGCAGCACCCCGACCAGCGGCGTCATGTAGTAGCCCAGCGCGATCTCGACGACCCGGCCGACCGACACGCCCCAGATGAACAGGCCCCAGTTCACCGAGATGAGCACCGCGGCGGCGCAGATCGCGAGCCGGCCGCGGTGGCCGAGCCCCTTCAGGTGCCGCCATCCGCGCAGCGCGGTGAGCACGGCGGCCATCAGCACGGTCGTCCACACGATCCGGTGCGCGAGCACCTCGACCGGTGCGGCCGGGTCCAGCAGTGGCCAGAACGCCGGGAACAGCCCCCACAGCACGTACGACCCGACGCCGGCCGCCAGGCCCGTCCGGTCCAGCTCGTCCCGACCGGGGGTGGTTCGTTCGGGCGAATGCGCGGTCATCCGGTTACCGTTCGGTCGCCCATCACAGGCACCATGATCCGGGAAGGGTGCACGGCTGCGCGACCGCGGTGACGGCGTGCACGATCCGTGATACCAAGCACTGCGCCCGGGAGGCTCCCGGGTGGACGGAGGTCCGGTCATGGGCTGGATGTGGGCACTGCTCGCGATCGTCGTCGTGCTCGCGGTGGTCGGGCTGCTGGTGGTCCGGGCACGCAGCAACGGCGGCTTGGTCCCGGAGGCACCTGGGTCCCCGCCGGAGCAACCCCCCGGCCTGTTGGACGCCCCGACCCCGACCGGCCCCGACGCCGATCGAGCGTTGCGAGATGGCGGTTCCGACGACCATCCTGCAACGCTCGACGTGCCGCGGCCCCGTTCCGGGGAGGAGGAGGTCGAACCGGCCGGACGGCACGCGCTGCCCGACGACGTCGAGCCGGAGCCGCTCCCGGAGCCGGAGCTGCCCGAGCAGGCCGGGCCGCCGGAACCGCTGGTGCCGGTCCGCCCGCCGCGGGCCGCCCAGCCGGCCGAGCCGTCCCGACCCGCCGGGCCGGTTCAGCCGGCCCAGCCGGTCCAGCCGCCGTCCACCGGCGGCTCCGCGCTGGCCGCGCTCGACTCGCGGCTGATCGGGCCGGCGGCGGCCTCGGCGCCGCTGCCCGAGGGCGCCCGCCCGGGCCCCTACCTGGGCTCCGTACTGGCGCCCGAGGACGGCTCGGAGCCGCCCGACACGCACCGGGTCAAGGTGCACAGCGGGTCCCGCCGGTTCCACACGACCGACTCGCCGTACTACGTGCGGACCCGCGCCGACCTCTACTTCGAGAGCGAGTCCGGCGCCCGGGCCGCCGGGTTCATCGCCTGGCACGAGCGGCCCGGGGCGCGCTGACTAGAGGATCGTCCAGGTGTCGCGGCCGTTGAGCAGTGCCTGCAGGTCGGCGTTGCCGGTCTGTTTGGCGTGGTCGACCTGGGCGCGGGCGGCGTCGTCGTAGGTGGTCCGCGGCGCGCTGCGGAAGATGCCGGTGACCGTGTGGTTGAGGTCCTGGTCGGAGAGCCGGGACAGGGCGAAGGCGAGTTCGTGGTCGGCGGCGTCGTGCACCACGATCTGCGACGGATCGACCGATGCGGCTTCGACGACCTTCAGGGCGAATCCGTCCTGGACGACGGCGTGGGTGCCCTGGCCGTCGTCGCCGGCGGGGCCGAACCGGATCGGTTCGCCGTGGACGACCGGCACGACCCGCTGCTCCTTGGTGTCGGGTTTGCGCAGCACGTCGAAGCTGCCGTCGTTGAAGATCGGGCAGTCCTGGAAGATCTCGACCAGCGCCGAGCCGCGATGCGCGGCGGCGGCGGACAGGACCGCGGTGAGGCCCTTGCGGTCGGAGTCCAGCGCCCGGCCGACGAAGCTGGCCTCGGCGCCCAGGGCGAGGGAGATCGGGTTGAAGGGGTGGTCGACCGAGCCCATGGGGGTGGACTTGGTGACCTTGCCGACCTCGCTGGTGGGCGAGTACTGACCCTTGGTCAGGCCGTAGATCCGGTTGTTGAACAGCAGGATCTTGATGTTGACGTTGCGGCGCAGGGCGTGGATGAGGTGGTTGCCGCCGATCGACAGGGCGTCGCCGTCGCCGGTGACGACCCACACGCTCAGGTCGGGCCGGGAGGTGGCCAGGCCGGTGGCGATCGTGGGGGCGCGGCCGTGGATGGAGTGCATCCCGTAGGTGTTGAGGTAGTAGGGAAAGCGGCTCGAGCAGCCGATGCCGGAGACGAACACGGTGTTCTCGCGGCGGATGCCCAGGGTGGGCAGGAACTGGCGGACGGCGGCGAGCACGGCGTAGTCGCCGCAGCCCGGGCACCAGCGGACCTCCTGGTCGGAGGTGTAGTCCTTCGCGGTCTGTGTGGCGTCGGTGGTGGGGACGCCGTCGAGGCCGCCGATCGTGGGGAGACCGAGATCGGTGCTCATGCGTGGGCCTCCAGCCCGGTGAGGTGATCGAGGAACACGTCCTGGAGTTCCTCGGCGCCGAAGGGCAGCCCGGCGACCTTGGTGTAGGACCTGACGTCGACGAGGTGCCGGGCGCGCAGCAGCATCGCGAGCTGGCCGAGGTTCATCTCGGGGCAGAGCACGGTGCGGTAGCCGGACAGGACCTCGCCGAGGTTGGCCGGCATCGGGTTGAGGTGGCGCAGGTGTGTGGTGGCGACCGGGTGGCCGAGCTTGCGCACGCGCCGCGCGGCGGCGTTGATCGGGCCGTAGGTGGAGCCCCAGCCGATCACCAGCACCTCGGCGGTGCCGTCGGGGTCGTCGACGGTGAGATCGGGGACCTCGATGCCGTCGATCTTGGCCTGGCGCAGCCGGACCATCCGGTCGTGGTTGTCGGGGTCGTAGGAGATCGAGCCGCGCCCGTCGGCCTTCTCCAGCCCGCCGACGCGGTGCTCGAGCCCGGGGGTGCCCGGGACCGCCCAGGGCCGGGCCAGGGTCTCGGGATCGCGCAGGTAGGGCCAGAACTCGCCGGACCCGTCCGGGGCGTTGGGCTCGGTGGCGAATCCGGGGTCGACGGTGGGCAGGTCCTCGACCGACGGGATCTTCCAGGGTTCGGAGCCGTTGGCCAGGGCGCCGTCGGAGAGCAGCATCACCGGGGTGCGGTAGCGGACCGCGATCGCGGCGGCCTCGACCGCGGCGGAGAAGCAGTCCCCGGGGGTGGCGGGGGCGATCACCGGCAGCGGGGCCTCGCCGTTGCGGCCGTGCAGGGCCTGGAGCAGGTCGGCCTGCTCGGTCTTGGTGGGTAGCCCGGTCGAGGGGCCGCCGCGCTGGACGTCGATCACCAGCAGCGGCAGCTCCAGGGCCACGGCCAGGCCGACGGTCTCGGCCTTGAGCGCGATCCCCGGCCCGGAGGTGGTGGTGACCCCCAGCGCGCCACCGAAGCTGGCGCCCAGGGCGGCGCCGACACCGGAGATCTCGTCCTCGGCCTGGAAGGTGGTCACACCGAACGCCTTGTGCTTGGACAGCTCGTGCAGCACATCGGAGGCCGGGGTGATCGGGTAGGTGCCCAGGAACACCGGCAGCCCGGTGGTGCGCCCGGCCGCGACGATGCCGTAGGCGAGTGCGACGTTGCCGGTGATCTGGCGGTAGGTGCCCGGATCGAGCCGGGCCGGGGCGACCTCGTAGGTGACCGCGAACGCCTCGGTGGTCTCGCCGTAGGCGTGCCCGGCGCGGAAGGCCAGGACGTTGGCCTCGGCGATGTCGGGGCGCTTGGCGAACTTCTCGCGTAGGAACCGCTCGGTCGACTCGCTGGGCCGGTGATACATCCACGACAGCAGTCCGAGCGCGAACATGTTCTTCGCCCGCTCGGCGTCCTTCTTCGACAACCCGGTCTCGGCCAGCGCACCACGGGTCAGGGTGGCCATCGCCACGCCGTGCACCGCGTAGGCGGCCAGCGAGTCGTCCTCGAGCGGGTTCGCGTCGTAGCCGACCTTGGTCAGGTTCCGCTTGGTGAACTCGTCGGTGTTGACGATCAGCACACCGCCCGGGGGCAGATCGGCGATGTTGGCCTTCAACGCGGCCGGGTTCATCGCGACCAGCACATCCGGGCGGTCACCAGGGGTCAGGATGTCGTAGTTCGCGAAGTGCAGCTGGAACGACGACACCCCCGGCAGGGTCCCGGCAGGCGCCCGGATCTCGGCCGGGAAGTTCGGCAACGTGGACAGGTCGTTGCCGAAATTCGCCGTCTCCGAGGTGAACCGGTCACCGGTCAGCTGCATACCGTCACCGGAGTCACCCGCGAACCGGATCACCACCCGGTCACGCTGCACGACCCGCGGGTCCGCTGCGCCTCCGGACTCAGGTGCCTCGACAGGAGTGTCGCTGGTGGTCATGGGCAGATCGGCCCCCGGTTCCGTCGAAAGTTCGGTGCTAAGCCGAGGTTAACTCGCGAATCGGACCAGCGTCGCGCAGCCCCGGGCGACGTCACAGGCCGGGTCCACTCCGTGGGAGTGACGTCACTCACCGGCTACTGATCTTCTTCTGCAGGGCGGCGACCCGTTCGGCGAACGCCGCGGAGTGGACGGACTCGGCCTGGGCGCGGACCTCGATGTCGGTGGCGTCGGCGTGCGCGTCGAGCCGGGAGGTGACCCGCATGGTCGCCTTCGTCGTCTCGATCAGGTCCCGCGGGGCGGCCGCGGCCCGGCCGGCCAGCTCGCGGGCCGCGGCCAGCAGCTCGTCGTCGCTGTCGTAGGCGCGCCAGGCCAGGCCGACCCGCTCGGCCTCGCGGGCGTCCAGGACGTCGCCGAACAGGGTCATCGCGGCGGTGCCCTGGGCGCCCAGCGCGCGCTGCGCCATCCAGGTGAACCCGCCGCCGGGGTGCAGCCCGAGCTGCATGAACCGCACGTCGAACCGGGCGGTCGGGCCGGCCAGCCGCACGTCGCAGGCCAGCGCCAGGTTGATGCCGGCCCCGACGGCCGCGCCGTTCACCGCGGCCAGCGTCGGCAGCGGGCAGTTCGCGAGCGCGAGGAAACCCGAGTAGACGCGCTTGAGCGTCGCCGGATCGGCCTGCTCCAGCTCGGCCAGGTCGCCGCCGGCGCAGAACGCGGGGGGCTCGCCGGTGACCACGATCGCGCCGACCCCGGGTGCCGCCACCGCCTCGTCGACGGCCGCGACGAGCCGGCCGGACAGCTCCAGGTTCAGCGCGTTGCGCCGCGCCGGGTTCGAGACGGTGAGCACCGCGACGCCGTCGGTGACGTCGGTGCGGACCTCGATGCCGGTACCCGTGCTGGCTCCTGTGCGGACCTCGCTGTCGCTCATGTCAAGGATCATGCACCCGTCGCCGGGCCGTGTGCACCCATCCCGGATGGTGCTGGATCACATGCCGGGCACGCCGGGAACGTCGTGACCGGTTGGTCCGTTCGACGAGGTGAACCCCCTGCAGGACCGCACGGAAGGTGAGGGCGGCGTGCACAGCCACATGAACGGCCTGAAGACGGCCGTGCTCCTCGGCGCGATGAGTGCCCTGATCATCGCGATCGGGGGCCTGATCGGAAGTCGCAGCGGCCTGATGGTCGCGCTGGTGGTCGCACTGGCGATGAACGGCTGGGCCTACTTCAACTCGGCGAAGCTCGCGCTGCGCTCGATGCACGCGCAGCCGATCACCGAGGCCGAGTACCCGCAGCTGTTCCGGATGGTGCGCGAGCTCAGCCAGAAGGCGCGCCAGCCGATGCCGGCGCTCTACATCAGCCCGACCGAGGCGCCGAACGCGTTCGCGACCGGACGCAACCCGCGCAACGCCGCGGTGTGTGTGACGACCGGCCTGATGCAGCTGCTCGACGAGCGCGAGCTGCGGGCCGTGATCGGGCACGAGCTCAGCCACGTCTACAACCGGGACATCCTGATCTCCTCGGTGGCCGGTGCGATGGCGTCGGCCGTGTCGTTCATCGCGAACATGGCCATGTTCGCGTCGATCTTCGGTGGCGGCGACGAGGACCGGCCCAACCCGATCGCGATCATCCTGGTCGCGATGCTCGGCCCGGTCGCCGCGGGCATCGTGCAGATGGCGGTCAGCCGCTCCCGGGAGTACCAGGCCGACGCGTCCGGGGCCGAGCTGACCGGGGACCCGCTGGGGCTGGCCTCGGCGCTGTACAAGCTCAAGTACGGGACGGCCGCCGCGCCGCTCCCGCCGGACCCGCGGCTCACCTCGCAGTCGCACCTGATGATCGCGAACCCGTTCCGCCCCGGCGAGCGGATGGCCCGCTGGTTCTCCACGCACCCGCCGATGGAGGATCGGATCGCGCGGTTGCAGCGGATGGCCCGCTGACGGCGTCCGGACGTACGCACCGCAGATCGCGGACGCGTAACGGTGCCGGGGGCCGCGGGCGATGTAGGGGTGGCAGAGCTCCCCTGCGGAAGAGGACCGATGAGCGAGACCCCGAGCCGCAAGCCCCGGCACGCGCTGTCCGACACGGGACCGTCCGTGCCGGTGCAGCACGGCCCGTGGGACGGCCCCGGAGCCGGCACCGGAGCCGACGCCACACCGCGGGCGTCCGTCCCCGAACAGGCCGCCGCGCCGGACGTCGCGCCGGTGGACGGCCCGCACACCGCCGCCGCGCCGGACGGCGCACCGCTGGACGGGCCGCACCCCGCCGCCGTCCCGCAGCCGTCGCCGGCCGGGGACGAGCTGTTCGCGGACCGGGAGGCGCCGCACGCCCCGGACGGCGGGCCCGGTGCGCCGGCCCCGGAGCGCGCGGACCTGCCGGCCGATCCCGGCGACGCGCCCACCCAGGCGCTGCCGGTGATCCCCCGCCCGCGGACCGACGGCGACCCGTCGGTCGCGCGGCTCCCCGAGCCGTTCCGGCCGGGCCCGGTGCAGGGCACCGCGGGCCGCCCGACCGGTGTGCCCGGCCTGCCGGAACTGCCGTCGAAGGTGCGCCCGGTGCTGCCCGCCGCGCTGGGCGCGGCGACCGCGCTGCTGCTCACGCTCGGCGTCGTCGCCGGGGTGAACGGCGCACCGGACCCGGCGCCCGCGCCGCCCGCCCCGGTGTCGGAGCCGTGAGCGTCTGATTCGATCGCCCCATGGGCATCGGGTGGGACGACTACCGCAGGCACGACGCCGTCGGGCTGGCCGCGCTCGTCGCGGCCGGTGAGGTGAGCGCGGCCGAGCTGCTGGACGCGGCGACCGACCGCGCGGACGCCGTCGAGCCGACGATCAATGCGATCCGGCACCGGATGACCGACGCCGCCCGGGCCCGTGCCCGCGGCCCGCTGTCCGGGCCGTTCGCCGGGGTCCCGTTCCTGGTCAAGGACCTCTCCCAGCACATCGCCGGGGTCCCGACCGGCAGCGGCTCGCGGGCGCTCGCCGGATACCCGCGACCGGAGACGTCGACCGTCGTCCGGCGCTGGACCGACGCCGGGCTGGTGATCTTCGGCCGGACCGCGACGCCCGAGTTCGGCGCCCGCGCGGTGACCGAGCCGGTCGCCGGCGGCCCGACCCGCAACCCGTGGGACCCGGGCCGCACCCCGGGCGGCAGCTCCGGCGGGGCGGCCGCCGCGGTCGCGGCCGGGATCGTGCCGGTGGCCGGGGCGAGCGACGGCGGCGGCTCGATCCGGATCCCGGCCGCCGCCTGCGGGCTGTTCGGGCTCAAGCCCGGCCGCGGCGTCGTCCCGTCCGGCCCGGAGGTCGGCGAGGGCTTCCACGGCGCCGCCGTGCAGGGCGTCGTGTCCCGGACCGTGCGCGACACCGCCGGCATGCTCGACGTGCTGGCCGGGCCCGCCCCGGACGGGCCGTACCGGGTGCAACCGCCGGATCGCCGCTACGCCGACGCGGTGCGCGACGATCCGGCCCCGCTGCGGATCGGGCTGAGCACCGCGTCCCCGCTGGGCGGCCCGGTGGACCCGGAGGCGGTGGCCGCCGCGACCGGCGCGGCGGAGCTGCTCGGCTCGCTCGGGCATGTCGTCGAGGAGTCCGCCCCGGCCGTCGACGGCCGCAGGTTGGCGACCGACTTCCTCACCACCTGGTTCGGGATGATCGCCTCCCAGGTGGACGGGGCGCGGGCGCTCACCGGCTGCGGCGACGACGCGTTCGAGACCGAGACCCGGGTGATGGCCGCGATCGGGCGGGCCACCACGGCACCGGAGTACCTCGCCGCGCAGGCCCGCTGGCAGCAGCACACCCGCGCGCTCGCGACCTTCCACGAGCGCTACGACCTGCTGCTCACCCCGACCCTGGCGCGCCCGCCGTGGCCGATCGGCGATCTGGACCTGGCCGGTCCGGTGAAGCTGGTCGCGCGCGGCCTGCTGACGCTGCGCGCGGGCGGCCTGCTGGGGCGGATGAACCTGGTCGAGGGCCTGGTCGACGCCAACTTCGCCCCGGTGCCCTACACCCAGCTCGCGAACCTCACCGGCCGCCCGGCCGCGACGGTGCCGCTGCACACCACCGCCGGCGGTCTGCCGCTGGGCGTGCAGTTCGTCGGCCGCCCGGGTGCCGAGCCGCAGCTGCTGGCGCTGGCCGCGCAGCTGGAGCGGGCCCGCCCCTGGGCGGACCGGCTGCCCGTCCTGTAGTCAGTCCGCGACCAGCCGGAGCAGGTCCCGGATCCGGGCGCGCTGCCGCGCCGGATCGGCCGGGGCGTGGTGCAGCAGCCCGTCCACCGCGTGCACGACGGTGCGGGCGCGCTCCTGCGCGTCCGCCGCCGGGCCGGTCCCGCTGCCGGTGGGCAGCCGGGCGAGGTGGAACGCGACCTCGGCCACGCAGTCCGCACGCAGCCGGTCCACCGCGGCGACCCCGGCGGCGGTGCGGCCGGCGAAGCCCGCGAACAGCGCGTGCAGGTGCGGATGGTCGGCGTGCAGGGCCACCGCGGTGTCGGCGATCCGGAGAACCGCCGCCACCGGCTCCGGCGGGTCGGCGCGCAGCGCGGCGAACTCGGCGTCCAGCGTGCACCGGGCGTGCGCGACGTGCCGGGCGACGAGCGCGTCGAGCAGCGCCTGCTTGTGCGGGAAGTACTGGTACAGCGAGCCGATCGAGACGCCGGCGCGCTCGGCGATCCGGTTCGTCGTCGCTGCGATGCCCTCGCGCCGGAAAACCTGAGCAGCCGCCGTCAGGATGATCTCCACGGTCTCCCGGGACCGGGTCTGACGTGGTGTTCTGCGCACGGCGCCACCCCCGTGTGGACGCGAGTTGTCGGCACCCATCCGACCACGAAGGCTGATCGTGTGACCAGCGTCCTGTTCGTCGACTACCCGCTCCGGCTGCTGCCCGGGCTGATCGTGCTCGCCGCGCTGTTCCTGGCGCTGGGCCGGTCGGCGCCGCTGCTGCGGATCGTCGTGCTGATCCTCGGGTTCGTCCTGGTGCGGGACGCGATGACGCCGCTGGGCCTCTGGTCGATCGGCACCACCGGCGGCGCGACCTGGCTGCGGTTCCCGGCCGAGCCGCTGGTGCTGGTGACGCTCGGCGCGATCGGGGTGGGCGGCGCGCTCGCGATCGCGTACGGGCCGCCGGACCTGCGCGGGCTGGTCGTGTGGGGTGACCTCGGGCCGCGGGCGCTGCTGACCGCGCTCGGCGCGGCCGCGGTGCTGCTCGTCCCGCTGACGGCGCTGTTGTGGACGGTGCCGGTGGAGCAGCGCGGCGGCGCGGTGGCGGTGACCCTGCTGCCCGCGCTGGCGGTGCTCGCGTTCGGCGGGAACCTGCTGGAGGAGGTGCTGTTCCGTGGCCTGCTGCAGGGCTACCTGGGCGGGCCGCTCGGTTACCCGCCGGCGCGCACGATCCTGCTGTCCGGGCTGTTCTTCGCCGCCGGGCACGTCTTCCTGGCGAGCACGGTCACCGGGCTCGGATGGCCGGTGCTCGCGTTCACCCTGGCCGAGGGGCTGCTGTGCGCCTGGGTGCGGCACCGGCACGGGGTGCTCGCCGCGACGGTGACGCACGGGACGGTGATCCTGGTGCTGGCGTCGGGCTGGTGAGGTGCCGGGCGGACCCGGCCGGAGGGGTCCGCCCGGCGACGCTCAGGAACGCACCAGCGCCTTGTTGGTCCAGTCGGTGGTGACGTCGACACCGGACCGCACGAACAGCTGGGTCAGCGGGCAGCGGCGGTTGACCTCGGCGACGAAGCGCTCGAAGGCGGCGTCGTCGAGGGCGGTCTCGACCTCGACGGTCAGCTTCAGCGAGGAGAAGTTCGGGTTGCCCTCGGCGCCGAAGACGAGCACCGAGTTGTCGAGCTCCGCCTCGACCCGGCCGTGGAACTCGCCGATCTCGATCTCCTCGCCGAGCGCGACGATCCGGGCGGTGACCTGGTTGCAGGACACGACGGCGGCCAGCGCGTAGTCCAGCGGGCTGGGGGCGCTGTCCGTCCCGCCGAAGGCGGGATGGCCTTCGGCGCGCACGGTGTGCTCGCTGCCGGCGATGGACACCTCCTGCAGGACGCCCCGGCCCTCGCCCTTCAGGTCGAACTCGAGGACGGATCCTTTGTCGTGCAACGGCATGTCTGTTCCTTTGAGGTTGGGGTGTGCAGAGGACGCCGTCGCCGCGCCGGGGATCCCCGGTCGGCGCGCGCCCGCTGTCGCGGGGCCGGCCCCGGGGAGCGTCCGCGTGGCGGGTCGCTAGACGGTGCGACGACAGCCGGGGACGACGACGGCGGGGGAGCCGGCACAGTGCGCACCCGCGGTGCGCTGCAGGTCGATGTGCAGGCGCCGGACGGCGACGAACATCGGCGATGCCACCTCCCTCCCGTCGGTCGAGCCGACGGTACGTCCGGCCGTGACGACCGTCGAGGCGGTGAATCAGCAGGTGGGATGGGGTGTCGTCCGGTCCGGACAGGTCGGCTCGTGGGCCAGCGGGTTTCCAGCAGCGACTGTGGACCGCCTCCGAGGAGCTCACCGGGTGCGGTTCCCGGTCGCGATCACGGCCGGGTTGCGCAAGATTCGTCAAGGCCGGGGACCGGGAGTGGTCGTAGGCTCGCGCCGTGCCGCTCTCCGCCGACCTGCTGCGGCTGCTGACCACGGTCAACGCCCGGACGAGGGAGGACGTGTCCCTCGCCGCCGTCGCCGCGCTCGCCCACCGCTCCCGGTTCGACCTGCACCGCCGGTTCCGCGCCGCCGTGGGCGAGACGCCCAGGACGTACACGTCCCGGGTGCGGCTCAGCCGGGCCGCAGCCGAGCTGCTCGGCGGCCGGCAGCCGATCGCCGCGCTGGCGCGGGCGCACGGCTTCGCGGCGCACGAGACGTTCACCCGCGCCTTCACCCGCAGGTTCGGACTCGCACCCCGGCACTATCGGGCCCGCGGGCTGCACCCCGGCGGGCACGCCGTCGCTGCGGTCCATGCAGAGGCGGTGACGCGAGCCGCGCCCTGCATCGGGCTGTACCGCGCGGCGATCATTTCGACCGAGCCCCACGACGAGGAGCACCGTCACATGAACAGCACCGTCTCCGTGCGTGAGGAGCAGGCGGTACACGCACTCGTCGTCCGACGGCGGGTCACCCGGGACGGGATCCCCGCCGCCCTCGCCGAGACCCTCCCGCAGGTGTTCGAGCACGCCCTCGGCAACGGACTGGCGATGAGCGGGCCGCCGTTCACCCGCTACGTCGAGATCGGCATGGGCACGGTCCTCATCGAGGGTGGTGTGCCGCTCGCGGCGCCGCCCACCGGTGACCTGCCGGAGGGCGTCACCGCGGTCACCCTTCCGGCGGGGCCGGCTGCGGTCGCGGTGCACGTGGGCCCCTACGAGACGCTGACCGAGACCTACGGCGTACTCGAGTCGTGGCTGGCCGCGGAGGGGCGCGTGGCGAGCGGGCCGCCGTGGGAGACCTACCTCACCGACCCCGGCGAGAACCCCGATCCGGCGACGTGGCGGACCGAGGTCGTCCAGCCCGTCGGGCCGCCCGCCGGGTGACGCACGGCCCGGGGCGGTCGGTCAGCGGTAGTTGGTGAACTGCAGGGCGATCCCGAAGTCCTTGGACTTCAGCAGCGCGATGACGCCCTGCAGGTCGTCCTTCTTCTTGCCCGAGACGCGCAGCTGGTCGCCCTGGATCTGCGCCTGCACACCCTTGAGCTTCTCGTCCCGGATGGCCTTGCTGATCTCCTTGGCCTTGTCCTGCGCGATGCCCTGCAGGATCTTCCCGGAGGCCCGGTACACCTTGCCGGAGATCGCGGGCTCGTCCGCCTCGAACGCCTTCAGCGAGATGCTCCGCTTGATCAGCTTCTCCTTGAAGACCTCGATGCCGGCGCGCAGCCGCTCCTCGGTGTCGGACTCGAACACCACCGACTCCTCGCCCGACCAGGCGACCGTGGTGTTCGTGCCACGGAAGTCGAACCGCTGCGACAGCTCCTTCGCGGCCTGGTTCAGGGCGTTGTCGACCTCCTGGCGGTCGACCTTGCTCACGACGTCGAACGACGGGTCGGCCATCTCTGGGTTCCTCCTCGGGGTGGGGCCCCCTCGTCGGGGCTCCTCGCATGGTGTCGTATCCTCGTTCACGCACTGAGAGAGATCGACGTGCACCCCGGCTGGTTGCCCGAGCGGCCAAAGGGAGCGGACTGTAAATCCGTCGGCGTAGCCTTCCCAGGTTCGAATCCTGGACCAGCCACAGCAGGTGAAAGAGACCCCCGACCAGCGGAAACGCTGGAGCAGGGGGTCTTTTTCGTTGTCCGGGTGTGTCCGGCTGCCGCCGGGCGTCAATGGAGGTTCGCGGTCGCTACGCGGTCGCGATCATGGGTGGTCGTCACGGAGGGCTTCTTCGATGCGGCGACGGGCGGTGTCCTCCTGGCCGACGATGCACTTGGCGTAGACCCGCAGCAGCACGTCCACGCTGTGGCCCGCCCAGGCCGCGACCTGAGGAGCCGGAACGCCACTGTTGAGCCAGGTGGAGACGGCGGCGTGCCGGAGGTCGTACGGCCGACGGGCCAACGGGGAGCCGATCTCGTCGGCGTTCAGCGCGACGGCACGTGCCCGGGACCAGAGCCGCCCGTAGAGACTTTCCGACAGTGGGCCACCGCGCGCACCGCGGAAGAGCCGTCCATCGGGTGTCGTCCCGTGCTCGTCGAGGTGTGCCCGCAGCAGCGCGGTCAGTTCCGGAGGGCTGGGGACAACCCTGACCTCCTCCGCGGCCCGGTGCTTCAACTGGCGTCGTTCTCGACGGGTTCCGGTCTCGCTCCACGATCGGCCGGCCGACGGCGCCGAGGTCGTCAGGTACAGCTCCCCCCACCCGGATCGTGGGAGGGCGAGTGCGTCCTTTCGCAGCTCCACCGCCTCGCCGGGCCGTAAGGCCGCTTAGTACATGACGCCGAAGAACGCGGCGAGCCGATCACCAGACGGCAGTTGCCGAACGGCGGCGAGGAGATCTCGGGCCTGCCGGTGGTTGATGACCACCCGTGGGTTCACCGCTTCGCTCAGTTTGGGTGCGCGCCATTTGATCGAGGTGATCGGGTTGGCGGACAGGTGGCCCAGCTCGACGGCGTACTCCACGGCGTTGTAGAAGATCGCCCGCTTGCGGCTGACCGTCGATGCGGCGGCCGGTCGACCGTCGAGAAGCACCGTCAGTGAGTCGAGCGCGGGGCGCAGGACCGTCGGATCAGCGAGGTCTGCGACCGGGCGGGTGTTGCGAGCGATCCACCGCTCTACGCGCACCAGCTCGTCAGGGGGTGGACCCTCGGCACGGCGCCGGGCGTTGAATGACCATCCGTACAGCACGGCGCGGAGAGACGCGGTCGCCGGCCTGCTCTTGCTCGTCGCCAGGAGCGCAGGCGTCACGGTGGCAAGTGACTCGGCGATGCCCTGACGGCTCTTGCCCGCCGCGTGCGGCCACTTCATGTCGGCGTAGGCGCAGGCATGGTCGTACCAGCGCTGTGTCGGCGCTTCGGTCCGGAGCCGGGAAATCGGCTGCCCCGTCGCGACATCGAACGGCTCACCCTGGCGGGCCAGACTCAGAAGCTCCGATCGGAAGCTGTCGGCGAGCGCCCGGGTCTTGAAGCTGTCGTGCCAGGTCTGGTCGGCAACGATCCACCGGACGCGATAGGACACCGCTCCGGAGGCCCAGTTCCGGCGGGATGAGCTTGACCCCTGGCGCCGGACACGTCACCTGAGGTGGACCCGGTCCACCAGGGAGGATGTTGTTCGTGCCTGCACCTCACCCGCCCGAGTTCCGGCGCCGCGCCGTGGACCTCGTTCGTGCCGGCGAC